>JBOGJO010000104.1:0-1184 GCA_050747885.1 Thermoanaerobaculia bacterium | reverse complement strand
GCCTAGGATTTCGCCGCGGTGGAGGGGCTGGCCTTCGTGGAGGGCGGGGGCGTAGGCGTCGAGGTGGGCGTAGTAGTAGCAGAAGCGCTGGTCGGGATCGAATTCGTAGACGGTCAGGCCGCCGGGGACGCTTGTGAAGAGTTTCTTGACGACGCCGTCGTCGGCGGCGATGACCGGCGTGCCGCGAGGAGCGAGGATGTCGATCGCCTCGTGGCGGCGAGAACCGCGTAATTCGTCGAACGAGTCGCGCATTGCGGAACGGGCGACGCCGGCGACGGGGACGATCAGCGGGCGGGGTGCGTCGGGATCGCGCATCGATGGGATGGTTTCTGTCGGTGGCGCGGGCGCTGATTCGGATGCGGCGATGGGGGCGATGACGCCGGCGGGAACGGGCGTTTCTCCGGACGCTGATTTCGCGATGGTGGTCGTCGTGCTTGTAGTTGGAGGCGACGCGCCGATTGCTACCGTTGCCGGAACCCGGTTCGTGGACTGATTCGGTCCCGCAGCGAGCCAGGCGAGCAGGCCGATCAGGGCCACGGCGAGAAAGGCGAAGAACTTTTTCACGTGCTGGTTACTCTCCGAGGATGGCGGGCATTCCGGGAGTGACCAGCTTCGCGAGCTCGACGGCGTCCCAATTCGTCAGGCGAATGCAGCCGTGCGAGCTGGTCTTGCCGATCGTCGAGGGAGCCGGCGTTCCGTGGATTCCGTAGTGTGGCTTCGAGAGATCGATCCAGACCGGGCCGACGGGACTGTTCGGTCCAGAGGGCAGTTTCACTTTCTTCTCGCTCGAATCAGCATCCCAGAAGAGATCGGGGTTGTAGTTGAAGGGCGGATTCCAGGCCACGCCGTTGATTTTCCAGTTGCCGAGGGGAAGGGGATCGTGATCGCTTCCGATGGTGGCAGGGTAACGGGCAAGGACGTCACCGTTTGCATCGACGGCTTCGACCGCGGAGTGGCTCTTGCTGACGCGAATGGTCATGCCGGCGGCTTTCGCGAGAGGAGGACGCGCGACATTCGGGACTTGAATGATCATGCCCGCGCGATCGAAAATCACTCCGGGATTGAGAAGGCCAAGAAGCCTCGGGCTGACGTGGAACTTCTCTCCGAGTGCTTCGGCTGGATTCTCGTAACCCAGGACGGGAAGTGTTGCCTGGTCCGCAATCTCCGCGGGGATCGGAGTGAAC
>JBOGJO010000103.1:0-2472 GCA_050747885.1 Thermoanaerobaculia bacterium | reverse complement strand
GGCGGCGATCGCCGCCGACAGCGTAGTCAGGCACGGAATGTTGAGGCGTAGCGCGGCCGAACGAATGGCTGACTCGTCGTAGTGGGAAATCTTGCCGAGAGGGGTGTTGACGACGAGCTGGATCTCGCCTCCCTCCATGCGGTCCACGGCATTGGGACTTCCCTCGTTGACCTTGAAGATCGACCGCACATCGATGCCGGCGCTCCTCAGGTGCGCGGCCGTTCCTTCGGTGGCGACAATGTTGAACCCGAGGGCGCGCAGCTCTCGCGCGATCGGTTCGAGGGCCGCCTTGTCGTAGGGATTGACGGTCAAAAATGCGGTCCCCGCCGTGGGCAGCTCGAGCCCCGCTCCGCTGCAGGCCTTCGCAAACGCGTGACCGAACCGGGGCGAAACCCCCATGACCTCTCCCGTCGATTTCATCTCGGGGCCGAGCAGCGTGTCCTCTCCCGGAAATTTCTTGAACGGAAAAACCGGGCCTTTGATGAAAAAATCGAGAGGCTCCCTTTCGGGCGGCAGACCCAGGCCGGCCAGTTTTTTTCCAATCGCCAGCAGTGCCGCGGCCTTCGCCATCGGAACGCCGATCGCCTTGGACACGAACGGAACGGTGCGCGACGCTCGGGGGTTGACCTCCAGCACGAAGAGCCGTCCCTTCTGAAGGGCAAACTGAGTGTTCATCAGTCCCCGAACGGAAAGCGCGCGCGCGAGCTGACGCGTCGCGTCCTTGATTTGCGAAAGCTCGTCCCGCGTGAGTTTCCACGGAGGAAGGACCGAATAGGAGTCGCCGGAATGGATCCCGGCTTCCTCGATGTGCTGCTGCACGCCGCCGATCCACACGTCCACGCCGTCGGAGAGGCAGTCCACATCGACCTCGACCGCGTCGTCGAGAAACCGGTCGAGAAACACCGGATGCTCGGGCGAGACTTCCCTCGCGCGATCCATGAACGTCGAGAGCGAGCCGTCGTCGAAGACGACCGCCATCGCCCGTCCGCCCAGCACGTACGACGGCCGCACGATGAGCGGGTACCCGAGCTTTCGGGCGGCGGCCGTGGCTTCCTCCTTCGACATCGCCTCCGCGTGGGCCGGAGCCGTCAACCCGAGTTTTGCGAGAAGCCCTCCGAACCTCACCCGGTCCTCGGCCAGGTCGATCGACTCCGGGCTCGTCCCGGCGATCGGAAATCCCGCCGCTTCGAGCCGCCGGGCCAGCTTGAGCGGAGTCTGACCGCCGAACTGCACGAGGACCCCCTCCGGCTTCTCGTTCTCGAGGACCTCCGCGACGTCTTCGAACGTCAGGGGCTCGAAATAGAGGCGGTCGGAAGTGTCGTAGTCGGTCGAAACGGTCTCGGGGTTGCAATTCACCATGACCGTCTCGAACCCGGCCTCCTTGAGCGCGTAGGCCGCGTGAACGCAGCAATAGTCGAATTCGATCCCCTGGCCGATCCGGTTCGGCCCGCCTCCCAGGATCGCGATCTTCGGCCGGGCCGTCCGAACCGACTCGTTCTCGCTCTCGTACGTCGAATAGAAGTACGGCGTTTCGGCCTCGAACTCCGCCGCGCACGTGTCGATCCTCTTGTAGACCGGCCGGAGCCCCGCCTGCCGCCGAGAAGCGCGGACGTCGCTCTCCGACTCGCCGCGAACTCGCGCGATCGCCCGGTCGGAATAGCCCATTCGCTTCGCCGCGAGCAGCCATCCCGCGTCCGCCGAGGCTCCCGCCCGGATATCCTTCTCGAACTCGATCACTTGCTGAATTTGCGCGAGAAACCAGGGATCGATTCGGGTCACCTCGTGAACTTCCTCGATCGTCATTCCGAGCCGGAAACCGCGCCGAAGGTGGAAGAGCCGTTCCGGCGTCGGCGTCGCGAGGCGGGCCCGGACTTCCGCCGCGGGAAGCGGCGGCCCTCCGTCGTCGAAGCCGTCGCGGTCGATCTCGAGCGAGCGAATGGCTTTTCCGATCGCCTCCGCAAACGTCCTGCCGACCGCCATCGCCTCGCCGACCGACTTCATCTGGATCGTCAGCCGCGAATCCGCTTTCGGAAATTTCTCGAACGTCCAGCGGGGAATCTTGACGACGACGTAGTCGAGCGAAGGCTCGAAGCAGGCGGGCGTTTTCTTCGTGATGTCGTTCGGAATCTCGGGAAGTGTGTAGCCGACGGAGAGGAGGGCGGCGATTTTCGCGATCGGAAATCCGGTCGCCTTCGACGCGAGCGCCGAGGAACGCGACACGCGGGGATTCATTTCGATCACGACGCGGCGGCCGGACACCGGATGCACCGCGAACTGAATGTTCGATCCTCCCGTTTCCACGCCGACCCGGCGAATGATGCGCTTGGCCTCGTCGCGCATCTCCTGGTATTCCCGGTCGGAGAGCGTCATCTGGGGAGCGACCGTGATGGAGTCGCCCGTGTGGACGCCCATCGGGTCCACATTCTCGATCGAGCAGACCACGATGACGTTGTCCCGGAGATCCCGCATCAC
>JBOGJO010000102.1:0-22856 GCA_050747885.1 Thermoanaerobaculia bacterium | reverse complement strand
GGAGGAAACTCCCGGCGGCCTGTTTTTCCACCGGCGTTTGTGGCATACAGGGAGGACAATGCGCATCGCAAGCGTGGGTCATGCGGTCTTTGCGGCGACGATGATCGGTCTCGGAATTCAGGGCCTGGTCACGGGCAATTTCACGGCGGTATGGCAGCCGGTACCCCGGGCCGTGCCCGCGCGCGAGGCGCTGGTCTATCTCTGCGCCCTGATCTTCCTGAGCTCCGGCATCGGCCTGCTCTGGCGGCGCGCCGCCGCCCCCGCGGCCCGCGTGCTGCTGGCCTCTCTCCTGCTCTGGCTGCTGCTGATGCGATTGCCGGCTCTCTTCGTTTCACCGAATGTCGAAACATCCTGGTCGAGCGGCGAAACCGCCGCGATGCTGGCGGCAGCCTGGGTTCTGTATGTGGGGTTCGCCGCTGACTGGGACCGGCAGCATCTCAGGTTCGCCACCGGCGGCAACGGCCTGCGCATCGCGAGGGCACTGTATGGCGTGGCCTTGATCCCGTTCGGCGTGGCCCACTTCGCTTATCTCAAGCACACCGCCGAGCTGGTGCCCGGCTGGCTGCCCTGGCACACGGCCTGGGCGATTTTCTTCGGCTGGACCTTCATCGCGGCGGGCGTGGCGGTCCTCACCGGTGTGTATGCGCGGCTCGCAGCCACGCTCTCGTTGTTCCAGATGGGCGTGTTCCTGCTGCTCGTCTGGGTACCCATCATGGCGGCAGGCCCCCGAAGCGCCTCCGACTGGGGCGAGACAGTCGGCACCTGGGTGCTGATCGCCGGCGCCTGGGTGATGGCGGATTCCTATCGCGAGATGCCCTGGCTCGGCTCTTCCTCGCGCGAGCGCGGTTGAGCGAAAAACGATCCTTCGCACGATGAACATCGCGTCCCGCACCTGAACCGCTCGTCATTCCCGCAGGCCGAATCGAGCCTTCATTTCGCGCCGGCCCGCCGGCGTGACCGTCAGCGCGCGACTGTCGAGGTCCGGGATCACCCATTTTCGCCGCAACGCCGCGGTCAGCAGCCCGGCGCCGAGCGCCCCGCCCGTGTGAGGCCTCCTCTCGCTCCAGTCGACACAGCCGAAGGCAAAACGGCGGCGCAGCTGCCGGGCCGCCCCGATGTCGATCCCGGATGCTTCAAGGGCCTTCGCCCCCTCGGTGGTCAGGTCGCAGGCGTTGGGACCGGACGACACCGGGACCAGCCAGGCCCGTTCGAGGAACCGATCGTGCAGCGAGACCGCCAGGGCCCCGGCCATGTGGTCGTAGCAAGTGCGCAAAGAGATCAAGCGGGAGGGCGTCCGCGGCACGAACGGCTTTCGAGCGTCGCCCGCGACGACCATGAGAGCTTCGACGGCGGCGGCGACTTCGGCCCCCCCCAGACGGTAATAGCGATGCTTTCCCTGGGCCATCCCTTCGACGAGTCTCTGCTCGCTCAGTCGGGCCAGGTGCACGCTGGCGGTGGACGGGCTCACCCCGGCTGCGACCGCAAGCTCGGTGCTCGTTCGGGCGTGACCGTCCAACAGCAGGCACAGCATCCGGGCGCGGGCCGGCTCGCCGATGGCCGCGGCGATTCGGGAGAGGCTTTCATCCGCCGGCGCGACATTCATGATTTGATCGTAAACGAAGCGTTGACGCTTCTCAAGGGGCATACTGCGCTTTCCATGGCGATCGCCTGCTTCATCCGTTACCAGATCGATCCGTTCCAGCGGGACGCCTTCCAGGAATACGCGAAGAACTGGGCCCGCATCATCCCGCGGTGCGGCGGGCATCTCATCGGTTATTTCCTTCCCCACGAGGGAACCAACGACATTGCCTGGGGGTTGATCGGGTTTGACAGCCTCGCCTCGTATGAGGCTTACCGCGGGCGGCTGCGAAAGGATCCCGACTCGCTCGAAAACTTCGCCCTGGCGCAAACGAAACGCTTCGTCCTTCGCGAAGAGCGAACGTTCTTGGAAGTCGTCTCCGGGACCTTTGAAATTCCCGCTCTCTGAAAAAGCCGCACGCGGCTTTTCTAGTCGATCTTCGACTCGATTCGCCGGTCCGGGACCAGCCACATCAATGCCACGATGACATAGAGGGCGATCGAGACCCGCCGGTCCAGAAACGCCAGCGGAATCGCCAGCGCGTAAGCCGCGATCGAAATCTTTCCTTTCGCGTCGTCTTTGACCGCCGCCTTCAACTTCGACCCCGGCCCCTGCGCCGCGATGATCACGCCCTGGAGAATCGTGTACGCGACGGCCGCGAAGATCAGGACCACGCCGTACACGGCTGTCGGCAGCGGCGCGGCGCCGGTTTTCCCCATCCACGCGGTGACGAAGGGGACCAGCGAGAGCCAGAACAGAAGGTGGAGGTTCGCCCACAACATGCGTCCGTTGACCCGCTCCACCGTGTGGAGCATGTGGTGGTGGTTGCTCCAGTAGATTCCGAGGAAGATGAAGCTCAGAACGTAGCTCAGAAAAACCGGCAGGAGCGGGCGGAGCGAGGAGAGGTCCGCGCCGCGCGGCACGCGAAGCTCCAGCACCATGATCGTGATGAGGATCGCGATCACTCCGTCGCTGAAAGCCTCGAGCCGTCCGCGGGTCATCGATCCTCCGTCGTCGGGATTCTACGCCGCGTGCCGGAAATGACGAGGCCGCCACGATCCTGGATCGGGCGGCCTCGAAGACTTCAGCGGAGAAGAACGACCGTTAGAAATCCACCCTGCTGTTGATGCCGACGGTCCTCGGCTGGTTCGTCAGATAACCGACCCGGGCGCGGAATCCCCGCTCGCGGTCGAGCGAGAGGAGCGCCTTCTCGTTTGTCAGGTTGTTGCAGTAGAGTGCGATGTCCCAGACGCCGTGACGAACGCCGAACCGCAGATTCAAAACGTCATACGCCGGCAGCAGGGTCTTGAACGTGAACGTGCCTTGCGTGAGCGGGCCGCCGATGGTGTTGTCACCGAAGGAAGTGAGATCCAGGACGCCGGCGCCCGGCTCCTGGTCGGCGAGCTGCGTGTAACGCGATCCCACGTGCTGGTACGTGCCGTTGACGTAGCCGGTCGAGCTCGCGCCCATCGGCTGCTGATAGTTCGCCGACACGGCCGCCACGAACTTGGGAACTGCCGGCAGGCGATTTCCGTCGATGATGCCCGTGGAAGTCTGCAGATCCGTCGTGCCGGTGATTGTCGACCGGACTTGCGAATCGTTGTAACCGCCCGAGAGGGCGAAGTCAAAGTTGTCGGTCGGCGCGAGCGTGAATTCCAACTCGCCGCCGACGCTGCGCGACTTCGGAACGTTGAAGATGAGTCGCGACGAGCATGAGCCCGCGGTCACCGTGACCTGCAGGTTATGCACGTCCACGTAGAACGCGGACGCGTTGAGCGACCCCTTGCCTCCCATGATCCGGGACTTCGATCCGACCTCATAGCTCCAGGCCGTCTCGTCCTTCCAGGAGTCGCGGCCGGAAAACGTCGCGAGGTCCTGAGCGGTGCAAAGGTTTACGTTGAGCGGATCGTTGACGCCGCCCAACCGGAAGCCCCGGGCCGCCTGGAGATTGATCGTCTCGTCGTCGTTGACCTTGTAGCTCGCGATGAAGCGCGGCGTGACACCGTCGGCCTTGACGCTGCCGGGCTGGATCTGGGGCGTTCCATCCGAGTTCGAGCCAAAGATGCCGTCGAAAATCTGCGCCTTGTCCTCTTTGTAGTGGTAGTAGCGCAGCCCCGCCGTCAAGCTGAGCTTGTCGGTCGCGGCAAACGTCCCTTCCCCGAAGAACGCGTACTGCTTGAGCTTGTAGTTGAGGTCCGACCAGAAGAGGTTGTCCGTCGGCGCAAACTGTCCCGCGGTGGGAAAGCCGGCGGCGGCCGAGAAACCGTCGACGAGCAGGTGCTGGCCGTAGTGACGCCGCGAGTCCGAATAGAACCCTCCGACGACCCACTGCAGCTTGTCCTTGTCCTTTCCGCCGGAGAGCCGCAACTCCTCGGTCCAGCCGTGCGCGACCGTGAGATCCGAAAGCGGCGCGTTGAGCGTGTAGACGTTCTCCGGCAGGCCGACTGAGCCGCCCGTGATGCTCGAGGTCAGCGCTCCCGCATCGCGCACGACGTCGATGTCGCGCGCGGTGAACGATGTCACCGAGGTCAGCGTGACGGCGCCCATGTCGTACTTGATGTCGAGGTCGCCGAGCTGGAACTTGTCGGTAGTCGGCTCGCCGATCTGGGTGAACAATTTCTGATCACCGAGCGTCACGGCCGGCCGTGTCGTCGTGTAGGGGTTCGCCAGGATGTTGAAGGTGTCTTCGCGATTCCAACCGTCCATGGCAACCTTCTGGTACACGAAGCGAGGGGTGATCGTCAGGCCCTCGACCGGGTTGAGAAGGAGCGCCACGCGCACGCCTTCGCGATCGCCGGAGTTCACGTTTTTGTGGACCGTGAACTTGCCGGGCGTCTCCGAGCCGAACGGCTGCACGGCGTCCATCCAGCCGGCGAGCCGGTTGTAGAAGCTCGTGACGCGCAGCGCCGTGTTGTTGGAAAGCGGAGCATTGAACCCGACCTTGAAGTCGCCGCCCATGCCTCCGGTGTACGTCGTGCTTCCGCCGATCTCGCCGAAGACGCTCGACACGCCGAGTTGCGGCTGGTTCGTGATGTACCGAACGGTGCCGCCGACCGAACCGGAGCCGAACAGCGTTCCCTGGGGCCCGCGCAGCACCTCGACGCGGTTCATGTCGAAAAGATCCATGTCCGGAGTGAACAGAGACAGGGAAATGACCGACTCGTCGAGGTACGAGCCGACTTCTTCCTTCACGCCCGGCTGGTCGCGCGCGATCTGGCCGGAGGAGACTCCGCGGATGGCCACGGTGTTCTGGCCGGGCCCGAGGTCTTGGACGGTGAAGTTCGGCACGTTGGCGGCCACGTCCTCGAGGCTCTGGGCACCGCGCGCGCGCAGATCCTCTTCCGTCGGCGCGGCGACCGAGACCGGCGTGCTGAAGATGGTTTCTTCGCGTTTCATCGCCGTCACGGTGACCGCTTCCGAGTATTTCACCTGGAGCGTGATGTTGAGGGTGTGCGTCGCGCCGGATTCCACCTTTTGATCCAGCGCCACGACGCCCTTGAAGCCCTGAACGTCGCACGCCACGGTGTACATCCCGGGCGCGAGGTTCGAAGCCTCGTAAGTGCCGCCCGCGATGGACGTGACCGTGAGCTTGGCGCCCGTCGCCTGGTTGGTCACCGTGACCGCCGCCCCGACGATGGCGTCGCCTCCGGCCACGCGCACCGTTCCCGAAATCGATCCCGGCGCGGGCTGTGCCTTCGCCGGCGCGGCCAAAGCGCCCGAAAGGATCCCAACGACCAGCAGTAACGCTACCCGTGGCTGGACCATTTCAGCCTCCTCTTTCAATCGCTTCCGCGAATTTTTGGAATGGGGCGACGCCCCAGATGGGCGCGTTATACGCCATATGAAGTTTTGATGTCAAGACAGCGTTATGGTCTTGCGCCTCGATCTCACTGATTTTGATGGAGATTCCCGGCGGCTTCCCATTGGACCGGGATTTTTGTCCACAGGCAGGCTACCTTTCTTCTTGAGGACAAGCGTGGATCCCGCGTCGTTGCCATCGACGAAAGATTTCCTGCGCCGCGTGGCGGCCTCGATCCGGCCTGGAGGGGTCTTCGTCGCGCACGAGTATTTCGAATACGGGACGTTCCGGATCTTGCCCCGCTCGCTCGAGCTCGAGGAGTTCGTTCGCATCGTGATGGAGAGCTGGCGGCACGACGGGGGCGAGCCTGACATCGCACGCCAACTGCCCGCGTGGCCGAGGGAGCTGGGGTTCGAGCTCCGCGAGCTCCGGCCGATCGTGGACGTCGTCCCTACGTCAAACCTCATCTGGAACTGGCCCCGGTCGTTCGTGGACGTGGGGCTCGCCCGGTTCGTCGAGATCGGCAGGCTGACGGCCGGCCGCGCACGGGCGATTTCGGAGGCGATTCGGGCCCGCGACACGGATCCGAACACGCTCCTCGTCACTCCGGCTGTCCTCGAGATCATCGCGGTGAAAAAGTAAGGAGACGGCCAGCGGCTCCTGGCCGCCCGATAACACTTGACTCAGTCAACTAATTCGTCCACAATGTCGCCATGCGCCGGACGACGCCAACGGCCGCCCCGAAGGAACGGATCCCCGATCGCGACATCGCCGCAGTGCGCCTCTTCAACCGGTTCTACACGCGGCAGATCGGCTTGCTGCGCGAAGGCCACCTCGACAGCCCGTTTTCCCTCACAGAAGTCCGCGTGCTCTACGAGCTCGCCCACCAGGAGCGTCCCCTGACGGCGACGGACCTGTGCCTCGGGCTTGGCCTGGACGCCGGGTATGTGAGCCGAATGCTCGCTGCGTTCGAAAAGCGGGGGTTCGTCGGCCGAACGCCGTCGCGCGCGGACGGGCGCCGAAGCGATCTCGCGCTGACTCCCAAAGGCCGCGCCGTGTTTGCGCCGCTCGACGCGCAGGCCGACACCGAGGTGGCGGCGACGCTCGTACCCCTGTCGGCACCCGACAGAACACGCCTGGTCGGCTCGATGAAAACCGTCGAGAGTATTCTTCGGCCGCAATCCTCGCCCGAGGCGCCTGTACGCCTCCGACAACATCGGCCGGGCGACATGGGATGGGTCGTCCATCGGCACGGCGTTCTCTACCGGCAGGAGTACGGCTGGGACGAGCGGTTCGAGGCGCTCGTCGCCGAGATCGTCGCGAAATTCATCCAGGAATTCGACCCCGCACGCGACCGCTGCTGGGTCGCCGAGAGGGGCGGCGAGATCCTCGGCTCGGTGTTCATTGTGAACAAATCTCAGACAACCGCGAAGCTCCGGCTGCTCCTGGTCGAGCCCTCCGCGCGCGGCCTTGGGCTCGGAGCGAAGCTCATTTCGGAATGCATCCGGTTCGCGCGGCGCGCCGGCTACCGAAAGATCACACTGTGGACCAACGACAATCTCTCGGCCGCGCGGCACCTCTACGAGAAGGCGGGATTTCGCCTCGTCGCCTCCGAGCCGCACTCGCACTTCGGCAAGGGCCTCGTCGGCGAGACATGGGAGCTCCGGTTGTGAGACCGCGGGGCGAACCAGAGACCCCAAGGCCCGCCCTGTCAGTCACAACATAGAATCCACCCAGATGGTCCAACTCCCGAGCGATGGTTACGTCATCGCCACTGAATCTTCCACGAAAAAGGCCCAGATCTTTTTTGGGTACGCCTTCATCCTTCTATTCGCCTCCATGGGCGCTCTAGCCGTGACGAAAAAAGGTGAAGCCTGGATATACCTGTTCACGGTCCTGTTTATCGCGCTCGGCGTTTACGCGATACTCCGGGCAAGGCGAGTGCTGGTGTTACAAAACGACGAGTTTTCGATTTCCGAATTCAGAAAGCAAACCTATTCGGTCACGGATTTCTCGGGTTTTCGGATCACTACCACCCAAGGGAAATACGGATACTACCGACGCTATAAGTTGCAAGGAAAAACCGGGCATCGCAACGCCACCCTGCTTGCGGACGGCCCTGTCGAGAGTCACAGTCCAGACGACATTCGAGCGCTCAAGTCTTGGGTCACCGAAAGACTCCCGGACCTCGAAGCGAGAGACCGAACGGAGGAGAAACAGGAACAACGTGAAGCGGCGCTTTACGGTGGTCGTCGTCTCCCACCGCGGTCAACGGCCAGAAGGATAGCCCGCGTGCTCAACTGGAGCGTGGGCTCTTTCGCAGCCGCCGGCTACTTCTCCCTTGGGTGGCACATCCTTCCCGGCCCAAACTCAACGCGATTGATCTCGCTCGTCGCCCTCCTTCTGGTCCCAGCTACCGTTGCCGTCAAGCTCTGGAGTCCGTCCTCGTTTCAATTTGGAACCCTCGTTGGCGGAGGCGCTCCGCCGGGGATCGACATCGCCCTCATGTTCGGGGCTCTTTTCGCCGTCGTGATGGAGTGGATGTTCTGCCAGCCGCTGCACTGGAGTGCGATCATGCTTCCGGTCGGAGCCGTCTCGATCCCTCTGTGCGCGGTCACCTTCAGATTCGCTCTCGGGCGCCGGGACAAGGTCCCGGGGACACTCGGATTCGTCGGGGTGTGTCTCATCCTCTACAGCCTGGGAGCGGTGCTCGTGGTCAACGCCGCGTTCGATCGCAGCCGCCCAACGCTCGAAGATGGCCTCGTGCTCGCGCGCTCAGAATCTTCAGGACGCGGTGGCCCAACCTATTACTGGACCATCCGCTTCCCGAACGAGAAGAACTTCGAACGCAAGGTCAGAATCCCCCAACGTCTTTACGAGATGTACAACATCCGTCCGAACGACCCGCCGGTGCCCGTGCCCGTCTACGTCGGGCGAGGAGCGCTCGGGATTGAGTGGATCCGAGGATTTCCGGTTTGACGACATACCTTTGTCGGCTCTCTTTCATGGTTTGGTCCGTTTCCCGTTAAACGGTAAGCTGCTGGCATGCGATCCAAAGGGCTTGAGACGATTCATCCCGGAGAAATTTTGGAGCAGGAATTCCTGCTGCCGCTCGGCCTCTCGGCCAACGCTCTGGCAAAACGAATCGACGTTCCGGTGACCCGTATCTCGGAGATCGTCCGGGGACGGCGCGGCATCACGGCCGACACGGCGCTGCGTTTGTCGCGCTTCTTCGGGACGAGCGCCGAGCTCTGGCTCGGCCTGCAGACGGAGTACGACCTTCGAACTGCTCGGCGAGAAGGAGGCGATGCGCTTGAGCGGGGCATCATTCCGCTCAAGCGAGCGGAGGCGACATCTACCAAATCACAGCGTGGCGCCTCCATGATTCGCGAGCGAGGCCCAAAGTACGGTCGCCCAATGGATCGCAGACGGATCCGGAAGCGAAGTTAGCTCATGAACGTCTCTCCCGTCGCGCTGACCGGCCGCCACATCCGGCTCGACCCGATGACAATCGAGCACGCCGGGCCGCTCGCCCGCGTCGGGCTGGCCCCCGAGCTGTGGCGGCTGCAGCCGGCGTCGATCACGAATCTGGGAGAGATGAACGCCTACGTCTCGGCGGCCCTCGCGGACCAGAACCGAGGAGTCTCGCTTCCGTTCGTGATCGCGGATCACGCGACCGGCGAAATCATCGGAACGACACGCTACATGGAGATCGCGCCGGCGCACCGGCGGCTCGAGATCGGGGCCACGTGGCTCGCGCCTGCCCGCCAGCACACGGGCGCGAACACGGAGGCGAAGCTTCTGCTCCTCACGCACGCGTTCGAGACGCTCAAGGCGATCCGGGTCGTCTTCAAGACCGAGACCGCCAACGCACAGTCCCGAGCGGCGCTGTTGCGGATCGGCGCGGTCGAAGAGGGGACGTTCCGCCAGCACCTCATCGCGGATTCGGGCCGCCGGCGGGACATGGTGTATTTCGCGATCCTCGAGTCCGAGTGGCCGGGGGTGAAGGAGAAGCTTCAGGGACTGTCCCGGTGAAGGTCGGGCTCGAAGGCGGGACTCGGAATGGGAATTCCCGTACAATACGTCCCAAGCGTTCATGAAAAAGCTGTTTCGCCCGGCCAAAGACAGTCGAGCCCGCCTTGAGACCTTCAAGGCCGCCCCCTCGGTCGATGCGGTCACCGAGACCGGCGCTCATCACATCGTGTCGAAGCCCCGTCACACCGACTTGCTCGCGATCGCCCGTCGGAAAAATCAAAAACCGTCGGCGAGCCCGCCGGCCGGCCCCGCGGTCGCCGCTCCGGTCGCGGATCCCAAGCCGAAGACCGGGAAGTGGTGGCATTTTCGCCGGTCCCGGAAAGTCGATCCCTCCAAACGGTAAGCGACTCACCATGGCTGCAGACCTGCCGAAAACGCGAAAGCTCATCGCCCGGGGGTTCTCGCTCGTCGAGGACTCCGTGTACATCGGGCTCGCCCTCGTCCTCGCCGTCAGCGCCATCGCCCTGCTCGTGGTCACGGCCATCAACTTCGCCGGAGCCTTCTTCTCGGCCGACCTACCGAGCCAGATCATTCCGCTCCTCGACCGCATCCTTCTCATCCTTCTCGTCGTCGAGCTTCTCTACACCGTCCAGGTGTCGTTTCGAGAGCACTCGGTGACGCCGGAACCGTTCCTTCTCATCGGGCTCATCGCCGCGATCCGGAGGGTGCTCATCCTGACCGCCGAGATCGGCCACGGCGGGCAGCCCGTGGCGACTCAGCTCATCCTCGAGCTCGCCGTGCTTTCGGCGTTGATTGTTGCAATCGCCCTGTCCCTCTACGTGCTGCGCCGCGCCGGCACCGCCGACAAGGCCGCCCGGTCCTGAAGACGAAGGAGCTCTCGATGCGTCGATTCCGTATCCTCACGCTAATCGCTGTGCTCGGGGCTTCGCGCTTTCTCCCGGCCCAGTCCCCTCCCGCGCCAGCCGCCGCTCGGGACGACAAGGCAGAGTTGAAGCAACTGGAGAACGAGTGGATGCGTACCGTCCGCGAGCAGGATCTGCCCGCCCTCGATCGCATCCTTGCGCCCGACTTCGCGTTCACCGTCGCCGTGGCGGGCAAGCCCCTGTCGACGATCACCCGCGACGCGTATCTCCGCCGCGCAAAGGAATACATCATTCGGGAGTCGAGATTCGACGAGATCCTCGTGCGCACGTACGGAAACGTCGCCGTCGTCCTCTCGCGGTATTCCCACAAGGCCGCGCTCCACGGCCGCGACCGCAGCGCCGAGTTCCTGTTGACCGACACGTGGGTCAAGCTCGACGGCCAGTGGCTCGCCGCGGCGCGCGTGTCCTCGCGCCCCGAGCACTCGTCGCCCTAGCAGGCCGCTCCGGCCGGCCTCCTTGACCAGGGACACGAACTCTTTTCCGAACTTTTCGTATCTTCCCTTGTGAAGATCCTCCTTTGGCTGCTGCTCCTGATTCTCTGCTGGCCGATCGCGCTGCTGGCTCTCGTGCTGTATCCCCTCGTGTGGCTGCTGCTGCTGCCGTTCCGGCTCGTGGGGATCGCGGTGGAGGGGGTGCTGGCCCTGATTCGCGCCCTGTTTTTCCTTCCGGCGCGCGTGCTCGGCGGAAAGCCGTCGACGGGCTAGGATTTCCGGGGCCCGGAAACCGGAAGCCTCTCAGTCCTCCCGGGGCTTCCAGGGAACGAGCGGCTTCTGAAATTCCCCGCTCGGATGGAAGCGGGACTCGCCGCCGTCGGCGCTCCACGCGACCTTGAGAAATCCGGTCTTGCGGTCCTCGTCGCCGGGCTTCTCGAACGCGGCGACGGAGTAATAAAAGCCCCCGAGACCGATCGAGTGGGTGAGCACCCTCGAGACGTCCACGCGCTCGGCTCGGGGCGAGGTCCGCAGCGGGCCGCAGGCGGGGTCCGGGTCGTCACGATTGATCGTGGGCGGAGCGGTCGAGCGCCGAATGGACAGACACGCCGCAACGGCCTGCAGCGCCGAGGAGCCGGCGCCGTGCTGGCCAAGCATCGACTTGATGGAGTGGACGCGCAGAGCCGGGAGGGACTTGCCGAAGGTTTCCATCAGGGCCATGCCTTCGAGCCGGTCGTAAATCACCGAAGAGGATCCATTCGCGTTCATGAGATCGACGTCCCCGGGCGCCCATCCCGCTTCCTCCATGGCCCCGCGAAAGGCGCGCACGCACGGACGGATGTCGAGCTCGGGGTCGTCGTGGCTGTACTGCCGGTTGCGGCCGGCCGAGCACACCTGGTAACCCGCGACGCGGGCGTAAACCCGGGCGCCGCGCGCTTCCGCGTGGGGCTCCGCCTCGAGAAGCAGCGCCGCGGCTCCCTCGCCGATGACGTTGCCGTCCCGGCCGCGGTCAAACGGGCGAGAGGCTTCCCCCGGGCGGTCGTTGTAGCGGGTCGCCAGAGACCCGGAGGCGTTCAGGGCGAGCAGGACCTCCGGGATCAGCTCGCAGTCCGATCCGACGACGAGCATCGCGTCGGCGGCTCCCGCCTGGATCATCCGCGTCGATTGCCCGAGGGCGTCGATGCCGGAGTTGCATCCGGAAGTCGTCGTGTGGATCGGCCCCCGGATGTTGAAAAACGACGACAGCACGCACGCCGCCGAGTGATTGAAGGCGTGGAACGCCGCGTGCGGCGAAAGCCGCCCGCTCTTTTCCGATAGGTCGCGGAGGCGGAACATGTCTCCGAGGTTTCCAACCGAAGTGCCGACGTGGATGCCAAGGCGGTCGGGATCGCACGCATCGAGGTCGAGCTCGGCATCGTGCAGGGCGAGGACCGAGGCGGCGAGCCCGAGCTGGACCGGGCGGGGGGTATGCCGGGCGAGGATGTTGCCTTTCTCGATGTAGCTGTCGAGGTGAAACCCTTTGACCTCCGCTCCGATTTTCGACGGGGAGCCCGACGTGTCGCACAGCGTGATCGGGCCAATCCCGTGACGTCCCGCCTCGAGACCTTCCCAGTAGTCGTTGCGCCCGCAACCGATGGCGCTCACCGGGCCGAGGCCCGTCACCACGACCGAAACTCCCCGCATTCTCCGGTCTCCTGTGGAAAGGCTCGGATTATCGCACTCCTCGTTGGATTCGTTCTTGACGCCGCGATCTTCCTCCCCGGCAACCGAGAAATCCGGCGCTCGAGCTCTCACTGAGCTGGCGCAGGTTCCCGATAGCCCCGGGCGCCACGGGCCCGTAGATTGGGCCCCGGAGGCGTAGTCATGATTCGTTCGTCGTCCATCCCGGAACTTTCCATCCGAAAACCCTCGGCGTTGATCGGCAGGGCGGCGGTGATCGGCAGGGCGGCGCTGGTGGGGCTGGTCGCGCTGGCCGCTCTGGTCGCGGCGGGACGCGCGGCCCGGGGCCAGGAGCTCTCGGAGCTCGCTCTCCCGCCCGGCGGAAACGGCGCGAGCCAGCGGGCCGAGGTCTCTCAGTGGATCGGACCCGTGAAAGTGACGATCGCGTATCACAGCCCCAACGTTCACGGCCGGGGAACCGACCGAACCGACCATATCTGGGGAGAACTGATCCCGTACGGGCTGTTCGACGAAGGATTCGGCCCCTCGCGCGAGGCTCCGTGGCGCGCCGGCGCCAACGAGAGCACGACGATCACGCTCTCCGACGACGTCAAAGTCGAAGGGAAAGACTTGAAGGCGGGAACGTACGCCCTCTTCCTGGAGCTCGACAGGGACGGCCCGTGGACATGGATCTTCTCGAGCCACCGGGGCTGGGGGAGCTATCAGTACGACCCGAAAAACGACGTTCTGAGGATCGGCGTCCGGCCGCAGGATTCGCCGTACACGGAATTCCTGACGTACGGATTCGACGAGCGGCGGGCCGATTCCTCGGTCGCATTTCTTCAATGGGAAAAGAAGCGCGTGCCGCTGAAAATCGAAGTTCCCAACGTGAACGAGCTCTACGTCGCCCGGATGAGAGAGGACCTCGAGGCCTGGCCGGGATTCAACTACCAGAACTGGCAGACCGCCGCGCAATTCTGCGCCGACCACAGGATCAACCTCGAGGAAGCCCTCGTCTGGGCCGACCGGGCCGTTCGCGAGCCTTTCCGGGGCGCGGCGATCGGCGTCGAGGACTTCTCGACCCTCCAAACGAAGGCCGCCGTCCTCGAGGCCCTGGGCCGGGACGGCGAGGCGGACGCCCTCATGGAAAAGGCGCTCCGGTTTCCGGGAACGTCGGCGTTCCTGATCTACCAGTACGGTTCGCGCAGGCTCGCCGCGAAAAAGAACGCCCGGGCGATGGAGGTCTTTCGGCTCAACGAACAGCGCCACCCCGAAGAGAAGTTCTGGACGACTCTCGGGCTCGCGCGCGGATACACGGCTCTCGGCGACAAGAAAAACGCAATCCGGAACTGGGAAGCCGCGCTCGCAAACGTCCCTCCGTCTCAGAAGGGCAGCGTGCCCCGGATGAAGAGCGCCCTCGAAAAGCTCAAAAGCGGCGCCTGAACGCGGTCGCGGCCCTTCGGGGCCGGGAGGCTCGACAGCATCTCCCCGGCTTGCCCGGTGCCCCGAAGAGACGTCGCCGGCAGGCCTGGCTCCGCCCCCGGGAAACCTTTGCGCCGGGCCGACGTATCTCCTGTAGAGAACCGACAGGAACAGGAGGCGCACTGTGAAACGCAGAGAATTTCTCGAAAAATCCGCCGCGCTGGGCATCCTTGCGGCAATTCCGGCCTCGCTTCGGGCGGCAAGCACGCGCGGAAAACCCGCGGCCGGGACCTCGCCCGCGGCGCGGCTCCACGCGCCCGCCACGGGGAGCATCCCCGTCGCGTTCCTCGTCTCCGACGGCGCCGTGATCATCGACTTTTGCGGGCCGTGGGAGGTCTTTCAAGACGTATATATTCCCGGCCGCAACGACGCCGCCTTCCGCCTCTACACGGTCGCGGAGACGGCCGCGCCGATTCACGCGAGCGCGGGAATGCAGATCGTTCCCGACTCCACGTTCGAGAACGCCCCGGCGCCGAAAGTGATCGTGATCCCGGCGCAGCAAGGAAAAAGCGACGCGACGCTCGCCTGGATCCGCAAGTCCGCCGCGGCCGCCGACGTGACGATGTCGGTCTGCACGGGGGCCTTCCTGCTCGCCCGCACGGGTCTTCTCGCCGGCAAGGCGGCGACGACTCACCACGGGTCTTACTCGCAATTCGAGATGGAATTCCCCGACGTTCGGCTGAAGCGGGGAGCGCGCTTCGTGGACGAGGGCAGCCTCGCATCCGCGGGCGGACTGTCTTCCGGAATCGACCTCGCGATGCACGTCGTCGAACGATACTTCGGACGCGATCGAGCCGACCACACGGCCGACTACATGGAGTATCAGGGCCGCGGCTGGACGGACGACTCCTCGAACCGGGCGTACGCGAAGGCGTTCGTCTCGACCGACGCCCATCCGCTGTGCACGATCTGCGGGATGGACATCGACCGGGCGAAGTCTCCGAAGTCGATCTATCGGAAGAAGACGTACTACTTCTGCAGCCAGGCCCACAAAGATCAGTTCGACGAAGCGCCGGAGAAATGGGTCTCGAACGGGGTAAAACCTTAGAAAAAGAACGGCCGACGACCCCGTTAGAATAGAGCCGTGGACGCCCTCTCGGATTTCCATCCCGCCGTCCGAAATTGGTTCGAATCCCGGTTCGGCGAAGCGACGCTTCCCCAGCGCGAAGGCTGGCCGAAGATCCGGCAGGGTCTCCACACGCTGATCGCGGCGCCGACCGGATCGGGCAAGACCCTCGCGGCCTTTCTTTCCGCGATCGATTCCCTCTTCCGGCTCGGGACGCCGTCGGACGGCCTCGGGGAGCCGTCGCTGCCCGACGAGACCCGCGTTCTCTATGTCTCGCCGCTGCGCGCCCTGTCCAACGACATCCGGAAGAACCTGGAGGGCCCGCTCGCGGAGATTCGCGAGCGAGACCCGTCGCTTCCGGAAGTGCGCGTGCTCGTGCGCACCGGCGACACGCCTTCCGCCGAGCGCGCCCGGATGTCGAAGCGTCCCCCTCACATTCTCGTGACGACGCCGGAATCCCTCTATCTCCTGCTCACGAGCGAGGGCGGCCGGAAGATGATGCGGACGGTGCGCACGGTGATCGTGGACGAGATCCACGCTCTCGTGCGCGACAAGCGAGGAAGCCACCTGTCCCTCTCGCTCGAACGGCTCGAACATCTCGCCGGATCTCCGATTCAGCGAATCGGCCTCTCCGCCACGCAAAAACCCCTGGAAGACGTCGGCCGCTTTCTCGCCGGCGCGGGCCGGGACTGCGCCCTCGTCGATGCCGGGACGTTCCGCGAGCTCGATGTCGCGATCGAGGTACCTCCGTCGCCGCTTTCGACGGTGTGCTCCCACGAGCAATGGGCCGAGATCTACGCCCGGATGGCCGAGTTGATCGGCCAGCACCGCACGACGCTCGTGTTCGTCAACACCCGGAAAATGGCCGAACGCATCTCCGGCGAGCTCACGAAGCTCCTGGGACCCGAGGCCGTGACGAGCCACCATGGAAGCCTCTCCCGAGCCCGCCGGCTGGACGCGGAAGAGCGCTTGAAGAGCGGAAAACTCCGCGCGCTCGTCGCGACGGCATCGCTCGAGCTGGGTATCGACATCGGGGACGTCGACCTCGCGATTCAGGTCGGCGCGACGCGATCCATCGCGACTTTCCTGCAGCGGGTTGGACGCGCCGGCCACGCGCTGAAGAAGATCCCCCGGGGACGCCTGTTCCCCCTGACGCTCGACGAGCTGGTCGAAGGGGCGGCGCTCTTGCGGTGCATCCGCGGCGGCGTGCTCGACCGAACGCCGATGCCGCCAGCCCCGCTCGACATCCTCGCCCAGCAGATCGTCGCCGCCTGCGTGTCCGAGCCGTGGGAGGAAGATTCGCTCTTCTCCCTTTTCCGGCGCGCGTGGCCGTACCGCCACCTCGGGCGCGAAGAGTTCGACCGCGTCGTGGCGCTTCACACGGAGGGACGGCGGTCCCTCCTTCACCGCGACGGGGTGAACGGCCGCCTCCTGTCGACGAAGCGGGCGCGATTGACGGCGCTGCTTTCGGGAGGGGCCATTCCGGATTCCGCCGATTACCAGGTGCGCCTCGAGCCGGACGGGACGCTGATCGGCACCGTCAACGAAGACTGGGCCGTCGAATCCAACGGCGGAGACATCTTCCAGCTCGGCAACGCGTCGTGGCGGGTGATTCGCATCGAGCCGGGCATCGTGCGCGTGTCCGATGCCCGGGGGCAGCCGCCATCGCTCCCGTTCTGGCTGGGCGAGGCGCCGGGACGCACCCGCGAGCTTGCCGCCGAAATCGGGGCCCTGAGGGAGGAATGCGCCGATCCGGAGGGCGATTCCGCGGCGTTCCTCGTCGCGGAAGCCGGCGCGGGCCTCGGAGAAGAGGCCGCCGTTCAGATCGCCGAGCACGTGGAGGCCGGCCGCCGCGCCCTCGGCTCCGTTCCGACCCAGAAGCGCGTCATCCTCGAGCGTTTCTTCGACGAAAGCGGCGGCATGCAGCTCGTCGTTCATGCGCCTTTCGGGTCGAAAATCAATCGGGCCTGGGGTCTCGCCCTGCGAAAGAGGTTCTGCGTGGGGTTCGGCTTCGAGCTGCAGGCGGCGGCCAACGAAGAGGCGATCATCCTCTCGCTCGGCCCGCAGCACAGTTTCGAGCTGGCCGACGTCTTCGATTTCCTCCATCCCGCGACCGCCCGGGAAGTCCTCGTGCAGGCGCTCCTCGCCCTGCCCCTCTTCGAGACCCGATGGCGGTGGAACGCTCAACGCTCCCTCCTGCTCGAAAGGTCCCGCGGCGGACGGAAAGTCCCGGCGCCCCTTCTTCGAATGCGCGCCAACGACCTCCTCGCGGCCGCGTTCCCTCAGGTGCTCGCGTGCAACGAGACGCGGCCTCCCGGCGATATCGCCGTTCCGATGGACCACCCGATTGTCGCGCAGACGATCGAAGACTGCCTCACCGAAGCCATGGACGTGGAGGGATTCCTCGAGGTGCTGCGCGGATTGCGCGACGGCTCGATCAAGCGCCGGGCCGTCGACGCGGCCGAGCCTTCGGCCTTCGCCCGGGGGATCTTGTCCGCCCAGCCCTATGCGTTTCTGGACGACGCTCCTCTCGAGGAACGGCGGACTCAGGCCGTGATGTCCCGAAGAACCGCCGACACCCGGACCCTCGACGAGCTCGGCAACCTGGACCCGGAAGCGATCGCCCGCGTCCGCGAGGAAGCGTGGCCGCACCCCGCCGGCGCGGAAGAGCTGCACGAGGCGCTTCTCTGGATGGGTTACGTGGCGGCCGGCGAGGAATCCCGCGACTGGGAGCCGTGGCTCGAGGAGCTCCTGGCGGCGGGACGAGTCGCGAGAGAAGGCGACCGATGGTTCGCCGTGGAGGCCTCTCGCGATCCGAAAACGATTCTCCGCGGCCGGATGGAGGCGCTGGGCCCCGTCGAGAGCGACGATCCCCTCTTCGCGGCGCTCGAGTCGGAGGGAGCGGTCCTGCGCACCCGGATCGCCGGCCGCGCCGCATGGTGCGACCGCAGGCTTCTCGCCCGAATCCATCGGTACACGCTCGATCGCCTGCGCCGGGAGATCGAGCCGGTCACGGCGCGGCAGTTCCTCCGGTTCCTCGGCTGCTGGCAACATGCGGACCCCGCGCACCGTCTCGAGGGGCCTCGGGGTGTCGCGGAAGTCGTCGCGCAGCTCTCGGGATTCGAGGTCGCCGCCGCCTCATGGGAAGGGACCGTCTTACCCGCCCGCATCCGCGGCTACAAACGGGAGTGGCTCGATCAACTGACGCTTTCCGGAGAGGTCGCCTGGGTGCGTCTCTGGGGATCGGGCTCCGGGCCGATCCGGAGCACACCCCTCTCGCTCGTGATGCGCGAAGACCTGGAAGGCTGGCTCTCGATCCCCGGCCCGGAGATCGTTCGGGAGCCTTCCGGAAACGCCCGGGATCTGCGGGAGAGCCTTCGCCGCCGCGGCGCGATGTTCCTTCAGGAGCTCGCGCGGGACGCCAGGATTCCGCAGGCCTTCGCCGAAGAGGGCCTCTGCTCGCTCGTCGCGCAAGGTCTCGCCACGTGCGATTCGTTCAGCGGCCTGCGATGGCTGATCGTCCCGTCGGCGCGGCGAAAATCCGGAATCCTCACCTCCGGCCGCTGGAGCCTTCTCGAGCGGAACGATTCTCCCCAGGAAGCGTTCGGAACGAGGACCCCCCTCGGTGAAACGCTCGCGGAGTTCGTCGCCCGGCGGCTGCTCCATCGCACGGGCGTCGTGTTCCGGAAAACTCTCGCTCGCGAGAAGCAGCCCCTTCCCTGGCGGGAAATCGCCCGCGCCTGCCGCCGGCTGGAAGCCCGGGGAGAAATCCGGGGCGGCCGCTTCGTCGCGGGTTTCGACGGCGAGCAATACGCCCGGCCCGAGGCCGTCGCGCTTTTGCGAGAGATTCGCCGCCGGGACGACGCGGCGGCCGCCTCTCCCCTGATCGTCTCGGCCGCCGATCCCTTGAACTTCCAGGGGATCCTCACTCCCGAAGCTCGTGTCGCGCCGACGCCGCGGGGAAGAGTCCTCGTGGCTTGAAGAACCCTCAGCCTATTTTTTAGAGGAGCATGAATGAAAAGCAGAGTGTTTTCGGTCCTCCTGGCGGTTTCGGTCTGCCTCCCTCTCGCCGGCGTCGCGGGCGCCGCCGAGACCAATCCCCTTTTTGAGCGGAGCCCGCTGCAGTACCAGACGCCCCCGTTCGACAAGATCCACGACTCCGACTACGCGCCCGCGCTCGAAGAAGGGATGAAACAGCAGATCGCGGAGATCGAGGCGATCGCCGATGATCCCGCCCCTCCGACGTTCGCAAACACGCTCGAGGCGATGGAAAAATCGGGCGAGCTGCTGACGCGGGTCGCCAAGGTTTTTTTCAACCTGGCGCAATCGAATACGGACGAAGCGATGCAAAAAGTCCGGGCCGAGGAAGCTCCGAAGCTCGCCGCGCACCAGGACGCGATTTTCCTCAACGCGAAACTGTACGCCCGGGTCAAGGCTCTTTATGACGAACGAAGCTCGCTCGGCCTCGACCCCGAGAGCGCGTACCTGCTCGAGCGCTACCATCGCCAGTTCGTGCGCGCGGGCGCCGAGCTCTCCGAAGAGAACAAGGCGAAGCTTCGAAAGCTCAACGAAGAAGAGGCGAACCTGACGACGAAGTTCGCCGAGCTCCTGCTCGCCGACACGAAGGCGTCGTCCGTCGTCATCACCGACCGGAGCGAGCTTGCCGGAATGAGCGACGGCGACATCGCCGCCGCCGCGGGCCGCGCGAAAGACCGCGGCCTGGCGGGCAAATGGGTGATCGACCTGCAGAACACGACCCAGCAGCCGGTGCTCGCCTCCCTGACGAATCGAGCGGTCCGTCAGCGCATCCTCGCGGCCTCGGAAGCCCGCTGCGATCACGGGGGCCCCAACGACACGAAGGCGATCGTCGCGAGGCTCGCCCAGATCCGCCCCGAGCGGGCAAAACTCCTCGGCTTCTCGACCTATGACGACTACGTCCTCGACGACCAGATGGCCAAGACGTTCGCCAACGCCGAGAAACTCCTCACCGGCATGGTCCCCGCGGCGACCGGGAAGGCCCGGCGCGAGGCGGCGCGAATGCAGCGAGTCATCGACGCCCAAAAGGGAGGCTTCAAGCTCGGAGCGCAGGACTGGGAGCTCTATGCCGAAAAGGTTCGCAAGGCCGATTACGACATCGACCAATCCCAGGTGAAACCGTACCTGGAGCTCGAGCGCGTCGTTCGCGACGGCGTCTTCTTCGCCGCGAACAAGATGTACGGGCTGACGTTCAAGGAGCGAAAAGACCTGCCCGTCTACAACCCGGACGTTCGCGTCTTCGAGGTCTTCGACGCGGACGGCAAGTCCCTGGCGCTCTACTACGCGGATTGGTTCCAGCGGCCCAACAAGGGCGGAGGAGCCTGGGACGACAGCTTCGTCGATCAGAGCTCGCTGCTGGGCACCCGGCCGGTGATCGTCAACGTGCTCAACATTCCCAAGCCCGCTCCGGGCAAGCCGGCGCTGCTCACCTTCGACGAGGTCGGGGGGCTGTTCCACGAGTTCGGGCACGCGCTCCACGGCATGTTCTCGAACATCAAGTACCCGACGCTCGGCCAGACGCCGCGCGACTGGGTCGAGATGCCGTCGCAGTTCAACGAGCACTGGGCGCTCGAGCCCTCGGTCTTCGCCCACTATGCCCGGCACTATCAGACCGGAAAGCCGATGCCGCAGGAGCTCGTGGCGAAAATCCGAAAAGCCAAGACCTTCAACCAGGGCTACATGACCACCGAGTACCTGGCGGCCGCCCTCCTCGATCTCGCCTGGCACGGGCTGCCGGCCGACGCGCCGGCTCAGGACGTCGATGCGTTCGAGAAGGCGACCCTCGCGCGGTTGAAGGTCGACCTGCCGGAGGTTCCTCCGCGATATCGCACGACGTATTTCTCCCACATCTGGGACGGCGGTTACTCTGCCGGCTACTACGCCTACATGTGGAGCGAGGTCCTCGACGACGACGCCTACTACTGGTTCAAGGAGCACGGCGGAATGACGAGGGCAAACGGCCAGCGGTTTCGCGACATGATTCTTTCGCGCGAAGGAACCGCCGACGTCGCGGATCTCTACCGCGCGTTTCGCGGCCGGGATCCCATCGTCCAGCCGCTGCTCGAGCAGCGGGGCCTGGTTCCCGAGCCCGCCGCCGCGCCGGCTGCGAAAAAGAAGGCCGCCGCCGGCAGCTGAGCCCGGCCCCTCGCCGTTCCTCGCCGTCAGTATGATCAGAGTCGCGCGATTCGTTCCGATTTTGCTTCTGATCTTCCCGAGGTCCGGCCGCGGAGCTCCCTGCGGCGCCTCGGAAGCGTCCGGTCCTGCCGAAGCCATCGCGGCCCGCCTGAGCGACCGCGACCCCGACGGAGCCATCGCTCTCGGGGAGGAGGCGACCCGGCGATGCGAGAGCTCCGCCGTGTGGCTCTCGCTGGGAAAGGCGTACGGAGCGAAAGCGCGCGTGGCGTCGCTGGGATCAAGGATGCATTTCGCAAGGAAGTGCAAGGCCGCCTTCGTGAGATCCGTGGCGCTCGACCCGCAAAACATCGACGCGCGGATCGCGCTGTTCACGTTCCTGCTGGAAGCCCCCGGCATCGCGGGCGGAAGTCTTTCTACCGCCCGCCGGGAGGCCGAACAGATCGAACGCCTGGACTCGGGCCGGGCCCACCGGGTTCTCGGAATGCTCGCCATTCGGGAGAAGGAGTTTCCAAAGGCCGAGGCGGAGCTGCAACTGGCGCTCGCCGCATCGACGGATGATCGCGACCGCGCCGACGTTCAGTGCCAGCTGGCAACCGCCTACGAACGCCTCGGAAAGAGAGCCGAGGCGATCGCCGCCCTCAGGGAGGCCCTGCGCCTGGAGCCTGCAAACTCGCCGGCCAGGAAGGCGCTCGAGCGTCTCGGGGAATGAAAACCTTCTCCTGCCCGCTGCGTAACAACCCTCAGTGAAGGATCCCGGGAGAATTGTGTTCCCTTTCGGCGAATGTCCGCGCAGGGCGGCCTTCGCTATGCCGACATATCGTAATCGAATCAATGATTTGTGGAGGTCTCTCATGCGTCTTCGACCCGCAGCCGCTCTGCTTGCCGCGCTCCTGATCCTCCCGGGCATCGCCCGGGCCCTGACCGTCGATGAAATCATCGCAAAGAACATCGACGCCCGCGGCGGCGAAGCCCGCCTGAAGGCGATCCAGTCGCTTCGCCTCACCGGGAAGGCGGTCTTTTCCTTCGGCGACAACACCCTGGAGGCAGGATGGGGGCAGCTGCAGAAGCGCCCGGGAATGATCCGCACCGAGATCTCGCTCCAGGGGTTGACGGCGGTGACGGCCTACGACGGCCGCGAGGGATGGAGCCTTCAGCCGTTCCAGGGCCGCCGCGATGCGCAGCGGTCGTCCGCGGACGACTCGCGCTCCACGGCGCAGGATGCCGACCTCGACGGGGTGCTCGTCGACTGGAAGGAGAAGGGGCACAAGGTGGACTTTCTCGGAACCGAGGACGTCGATGGCACCCCGGCCCTGAAGCTGCGCGTCGCTCTCAAGGACGGAGACACGAAGTACGTCTTCCTCGATCCCGATTACTTTCTCGAGATTCGGATCGAGACCCTCAATCTCGTCCGCGGCGTCGAGAACATCACGGAAACCGACCTCGGAAGTTACGAACAGGTCAACGGCGTCTGGATTCCCTTCTCGATCGACCAGGGCCAGAAGGGGGCGCCGAGGAATTCCCACATCACCGTCGAGCGCGCGGAAGCCAACGTCGACGCCGGCGACGAGCTGTTCCGCTTTCCACCGGCCGGGACCCCGATCGGCCGCGCGGTCGTGGCATCGCCGTCCGCCCGCGAAAACGCCGCCTCGTCCCCGCCGCCCGCCCCCGCGGGGAACCGCCCCCCCACCTTCGATTCCGGCGTGGTCTCGGGGCTCGACGCGCGGAACATCGGCTCCGCCGCGATGAGCGG
>JBOGJO010000101.1:0-1054 GCA_050747885.1 Thermoanaerobaculia bacterium | reverse complement strand
CAGTGGTAGAGCGCCACCTTGCCAAGGTGGATGTCGCGGGTTCGACTCCCGTTTCCCGCTCCAAAATTTCCAATCCCGGCGATGCCCGTCTCGGAAATCCGTCTCAGACGGCTTGCGCCGCCGTCTGCCGTCCCCGGCTCACGGGCACGTCGCGAACGCGCTGGTGTCCTGCAGCGGCAGGAACGCCGTTCCCTCCGGGTTGATGTAGCGGTTCACGGCACCGGCGACCGTGTCCTCGACGTTCAAGGTCACGAGGACGTTCGTCAGGCCCGCCGCAAAAACCCAGTAGTGATTGAACGGATCCACGCAAGCATCGACCGTCTTGACGACGACCTCGGTGTTGTTCGCGTCGAAAAACCAGAAATATCCCGAATCGTTGTTGAACTGCACGCCGTGCCCATCGCCGCCGTCCGTCGTGCTTTCCCACTGGGCCGTGACGCGGAAGCGCCCCCCGTGGAGACAAAGGTCCTGGTCGGCAGGCGTGCACGAAGTCAGCCGGAAGAAGGCCCCGTCGATGTAACCGTCCACGGTAGGACCCGTCTTGCTTCCCGACTTGCCGATTCCGACGGCGATGAGGGCCGACACCGCGCCCGCCGGAGGCGCGAGCCGGAGGTTGGTGATGGGCGTCCACGAGTCGGTCGGAACGGGAACCGGAGTTTGAACAAGTTCCTCCGGCCCGATGGTATTGCCGGCACAACTCGCGACGTTGTACCAAAACACGAACACATATCCAAACGCGGCCTGTCCCTGTCCGGAAGGAAAGAAGAACCGCGCTCCCGAATCAAACGGCCCCGAACCCGGAAGTGCGACACACTGGCTCAGCCCCGGCGTGTCGCCGTTGGTAAAAGTGTCCGTGACGAACGCCGAACCCGACGACACGGAACCGTTGGCGTCCTTGTTCGACCACACGACCCCGGCGGACGCGACCCAGGAGCCGAGAGCCGATTTGAATCCGGGATTCCCAAGGAGGTTGTCGTTGGTCGTGGCGGAGACACCGTGCGCAAGGACAAGGAATCCAAAGCAAAGCACCCAGGAAAGAAAATGGGCTTTTCTC
>JBOGJO010000100.1:0-5634 GCA_050747885.1 Thermoanaerobaculia bacterium | reverse complement strand
AGGTCGACTCCCCGATCCTGGTGGCGCTCCGGTTCAACCAGCCGGTCGACCCCGCGAAGCTGCGCTCGTCGATCGCCCTGCATTTTCAGCCCCACGAGTGGCTCGCCCCGTCCGCGCCGGCGGTGCCGGACCCCGCTTTTCACGAGAAACTCGGCCGGGCGCTCCAGGCGTCGCAACTTTCCAGGAGCGTTCCCTACGCGATTCGACAGACGTGGAACAAGAAGCTCGTCAAACCGGGAGCCGACCTCGTGGTCCTCGAGACGGTCGAAGTTCCGCCGACCAACACGTGGATCTCCATCGACGTCGCCGAGAAGGCCCCGGCCGTCCAGGGGCCCGAGGTCCCCGGCGCGCCGCAGCAATTCACGCTGAAGACGGAGCCGCCGTTCTTCGTCACGGGACTGCGATGCTCCGAAGGCTGCGACCCGGACAACTACAATCCACTCCTTTTTTCCGCACCCGCCGGCGAGCCCGGCGTTCGAAGCGCCCTCCGGGTCTCCGAGATCGCCGACGGCGGGCTCCGCCCCATCGTCCAAAAGCCCGAGCCGCCAAAAAGCGACGAATCGGAAGAGGAAATCGAGCCCTCGACTCCCCTCCATTCAGACGACGCCCCCGAAAGCTACGAATCGAGCTTCACGCTGGAGGAACTTGGCTACGAGGCGTCTCCAGCGCGCGCCTACCGCCTTCGAGTCGCCGCGACGCTTCGCTCGGAGGACGGCGAGCCGCTCGGCTACTCGTGGACGGGCACGGTCGAAAACCTTCATCAGGCGGCTTTCTTGAGCTTCGGCAGCGGCCACGGCGTCTGGGAAGCCTCGGGCGGTTCCGAGCTCCCGTTTTCGGCGCGCAACCTCCAGGATCTCCACGAGTGGGTTGCCGGTCTCACCGTCGAGACGCTTTTCCCGACGATCCAGCGCCTCGAGGAGAAGGATTTCGGCGAGCTTCCTCCGGGAGAGGGAAGGGCCCGCGATCTTTCTCCGGTCGCCGACAAGATCCAGTCGTACGGGCTCAATTTGAAAAGCGTTCTGTCCGCCCGCGGCACGGGCCTGGCGTGGGCGGGCCTGTCGTTCGGTAAACCGATTCCGCGATCGCTCCTGCCCGCCGGCGCGCCCACGTCCCAATCGACCATCGTGCAGGTCACGAACCTCGGAATCAACGTGAAAGACAGCCCGCAGAACACTCTGATTTTCGTCACGCGGCTCGATGACGCGGCGCCCGTCGGGGGAGCGCGCGTGACCATCCGGAGCCTCGACAACAAGGTCTTCTGGAGCGGCGAAACGGATCCCCGGGGTCTCGTTCTGGCGCCGCGCACGGCGCTCCGCGACCCGAAAGACTGGTGGAAGCTCGCGTTTCTCGTGACTGCGGAAAAGGACGGTGACGTCGCATATCTCGCCAGCAACTGGAACGAAGGAACGTCCTCCTGGGTCTTCGGAATTCCTTACGATCTCGAGGAAGCGCTCCCGATCCTTCGGGGATCCATCTTCACGGACCGCGGCGTGTACAAGCCCGGCGAACAGGTGCACTTCAAGGCGGTGTTCCGAAGCGACACCGCCGAGGGAATGAACCTGCTGCCGCCGGCTTCGGCGGTTTCCCTGAAAGTGACCGACAGCCAGGGCAAAGAGATCGACGCGAGGACGATCCTGGCGGGAAAGTGGAGCTCTTCGGACGGAGTCTTTACCCTCCCGGAGGACGGACCCCTCGGGAGCTACCGGCTGGCCGCGGAATGCAAAGAGGCCCATCGGAAAATTTTCGGGCAGTTTCTCGTGGCGGCCTATCGCCGACCCGATTTTCGCGTTGGAGTCAAGCTCGCCGGGGAACCGGCCGTCGCGGGAGCGAAGCTCTCCGGCGTCGTGTCGGGACGCTATCTTTTCGGAGCGGTCATGAAAGACCGTCCAGTGCGATGGACGTACTCCGCGCAGCCGGTGCTCGAGGTCCCGGCGGCCGTCCGAAACTTCGACCGGGGCCAGGAATACGAATTCCTCGACCCGGACGCCGCCCGAAAATGGACGAGCGGCGAGCCTCTCCAGGAAAAGCGCGGAAAGCTGGGCGCGGGTGGAGACCTGGACCTTTCGCTCGAGACGAAAAGGGGCGCCGGCATCCCCCTTCGCTACACGCTCGAGGGAGAGGTCACCGATGTCTCGCGGCAGACGATCGCGGGCCGAGCGTCATCCCTCGTCCATCCGGCGCCGTGGTACGTCGCGGTCCGGAAAATGCCTTATTTCGTCGAAGCGCGCTCCGGCGCCGACACGTCCGTCGCGGCCGTGGCTCTCGACGGGTCGATCGCTTCGGGAGTGCCGGTGGTCGTCACGCTCGAGCAGGTCCAGTGGCACAGCGTCCGACGGGCGGACGGAAACGGGTTTTACACCTGGGATTCGAAAGAAACGCGCGTCCCCGCGGGAAAATGGACGATCCGCACGACGGATCACCCGATTCCCCTCCATGTTCCGGTGCCGGAGGGCGGCTTCTTCGTGCTCGCGGCTCGCGCCCGGGATGCGGAGGGCCGGTTCACGACGACCGCTTCCTCGTTCTACGCGACGGGGGAAGGCTACACCGCGTGGCAGCGCTTCGACGGAGAGCGGATCGACATCGTTGCCGAAAAGCCGAGTTACCGTCCCGGCGAGACGGCGCGGATCCTCGTCAAGTCTCCCTGGGAGAAGGCCACCCTGCTCTTGACGACGGAGCGCGAAGGCGTCCGGCGCTTCCGCGAGTTGGAACTGACCTCCACGCAACAGACCGTCGAGGTCCCCGTTTCGGAAGAGGACATTCCGAACGTGTACGTGTCGGTCGTGCTCGTGAAGGGGCGAAGCGGATCCTTCTCCGCCGCGGACGCGAGCGACCCCGGCAAACCCGCGTTCCGGCTCGGGTATGCGGAGCTCAAAGTCGAAGATGCCCGCAAGCGTCTCACCCTCTCCGTCGAGGCGGACAGGCAGGAATACCGGCCTTCCGCCCGGGCGGCCTTCCGGATCGCCGTTCACGACGCCGATGGCAAGCCCGTGCGGGCGGAAGCCACCCTGTGGGCCGTCGACACGGGTGTCCTCGATCTGACCGCCTACAAGACGCCCGACATCCTCGGAGCGATCTACCAGACCAAGGCGCTCGGCGTCTCGAATGAAGATTCGCGTCAGCGAATCGTCAGCCGGCGCGTCCTAACGCCGAAAGGAGCGGACTCCGCGGGAGGCGGGGGACGCGCGGAAGGGCCCGGAACGCCCGTGCGCAAGGATTTTCGTCCCCTCGCCCTGTGGCTCGGCTCCGTCGAGACGGACTCGCAGGGAAACGCGGCGACCTCGGTTCAGCTCCCCGACTCCCTCACCGCCTACCGCGTGATGGCCGTGGCGGCCGACGGGGCTTCGCGTTTCGGCAAAGGCGACGCCGAGATCCGAACGAGCAAACCGGTGCTGCTCAAGCCGGCCTTTCCGCGATTTCTCGCGGCGGGAGACCGCGCGGAATTCGGATCGGTCGTGTTCAGCCAGCTCAAGTCCGCGGGAACGGCGTCCGTCTCGATGAAGAGCCTCGACCCCGACGTCCTCGAAGTCGACGACGCGGCGCCGAAGACTCTCGAGATCGCGGCCGGCGGCTCGGCCGAAGTCCGGTTCCACGTTCACGCCAGGACCGTGGGAAGGGCCCGCCTGAGAACCTCGGTCGAGCTGCTTTCGGAAAACGACGCGTTCGAGGAGACCCTCCCGATCGAAATTCTCGTGTCTCCCGAGGTGGTCGCCGCGTACGGGCAGGTGACGACGAAGGCCTCGGAGAAACTCGACCTCCCCGGGCATGTCGTTCCGGCGTTCGGCGGCTTGCGCCTGGAGCTCTCCTCGACGGCGCTTTCCGGCCTCGGGGAGGGAGCGGGGTACCTGGTGGAATATCCGTACGGCTGCGCCGAACAACGGGCGTCGCGCGGGCTGGCAATCCTGCTCGCCGCGGACCTCGGCGGCGCGTTTCACCTGCCGGGGATCTCCGCCCCGGATCTCCGAAAGGTCGCCCAGGAAAACCTGAAGGAACTCGAGTCGTTTCAATGCGCCGACGGCGGATTCGGATACTGGAAAGGCGAGTGCCCGTCGTCTCCGTACCTCACAAGCTACGTGACCCATGTGTTCCAGCGCGGGGCGAAGCTCGGCTACGACATTCACGGAGACGTGTTGGACCGGGCGTACAAATATCTCGACGGAGAGCTCGGCCAGACGCCGCCTCAAAACGAAGGATGGAGACCCGCGTACACGGCGTGGCAGGCCTTCGCGACAAAGGTCCTTGCCGAAGGCGGCCGCCGGGAAGACAGCAACATCACGAGGCTGTACGGAGAATCGGACCGGATGCCGGTCTTCGGACTGACCTATCTCCTCGATGCGATGGCCTCGTCCGGCGAGAAGGGCGAGCGGCCGGCGGAGCTCGTCCGGCGGATCGACAACGCCGTCCTTCCCGAAGGGGGAACGGCCCACGTGGAGGAGTTGCCCGATCCGTATCTGTTGTGGTTCTGGAGCTCGAACGTCCGGTCGACGGCCCTCGCGCTCGGCTCCCTGGTTCGCCAGAAACGCGACGACGCGTCGATCTCCGCGATGGTTCGCTGGCTCCTGAAAGCCCGGGACAAGGGGCGGTGGGGCAACACGCAGGAAAACGCGCAGGCCATGGAGGCTCTGGTCGACTACTACCGGGCGCTCGAAAAGGATGTCCCGGATTTTTCCGCGCTCGTCTCCCTTTCAGGCCGACCGCTCGTCCACCAAACGTTCAAGGGGCGCGACTCCGACGCGGTACAAAGCGCCGTCCCGATGAAAGACCTCCTCGCGCGGGGCGGCCCGGGAGGGTCGCTTGACCTCGAGCTCTCGAAAGCGGGCGCCGGCACGCTCTTCTATTCCGCTTCCCTCACCTACGCCAGCGACGACTCGAATCTCGAAGCGATGGACAAGGGGATCTTCCTGGAGCGATCCTACTCGCCGACCGACGAGAAAGGGCGAAACGCCGCTCCGGCGGCGACGTTTCGCGCAGGGGACCTCGTCCGTGTCACGCTCAAGCTCCGGCTTCCCAAGGAGCGGCGCTTCGTCGCCGTCACGGACCCGCTCCCGGCGGGATTCGAGCCCGTGGAATCCTGGTTCGCGACGACGGCCGCCGACCTCTCGCGCCAGCAGGTCCGTCAGGAAAGCGAGGAAGAGGACTGGACCGCGTGGTGGAAGCGGGGCGGATTCGACCACGTGGAGCGGCGCGACGACCGCGTTCTCCTTTTTGCGACACGGCTTTCCGAGGGCGAGCACTCGTTCTCCTATGTCGTGCGCGCGACGACCTCCGGAACGTTCAAAACGGCGCCTTCCCGGGCCGAGGAAATGTACGAGCCGGAGGTTTTCGGCCGGACGGCGTCGGCGACGGTCGAGGTCAAGCCCTGAGAAAGAAGCTCGGCCTCGCCGCCCTTCTCCTGACTTTCGTCGCCCTCGCATGGATCCGGTGCGGTCCGCTCCCGGCCGGCTTCCTCGACGCCCGCAGCCGGATCTCCACGACCGTGACCGACCGCAACGGCGAGGCCCTGTACGAGCGGCTCTCCGCCGGGGGAAGCCGATCCCGGTGGATCCCGCCCGACCGCCTTCCGGAGACTCTCGTGGCGGCGACGCTCGCCGCGGAAGACCGGCGATTCTTCTTTCATCCGGGCGTCGATCCCGGCGC
>JBOGJO010000099.1:0-8745 GCA_050747885.1 Thermoanaerobaculia bacterium | reverse complement strand
ACCCGTAGGTGTCCGAGTTTTTCGGAATCGCGACGCCCACCGAAGCCGCGATGAGACGGTGCGGCTCGTTCGTGGCGTTTTCGCTCATGACCACGAACGTCACCGCTCCCGATTTCAGTTTTTTCGATCCCTCCTTACGGGAGATGATCCGGCAGTGTGGCGGGAAAATCGAGGAAACGCGAACGAGATTCTGGTCCGCAATTCCCGCGTCCCTCAGGGCCATTTCGAAGGACGTGAGCTTTTCCCGATGCCGGCCCACACCCTTCGTCAGAAAAACCTTTTTGGCGACGAACATTTCGACTCCTCGTGGTCAACCGCCTTATAGACGATCGGTCCCGAGGAATCAATGAATTTCAAACGGGGGGCCGGCGTTTTCGCCGGCGCCGGCGGCGGGGACGCGGCTGTCCGGGCTCCGCCGGCGGCGCGGTGGGTGCGGAAAAGGCGTGGCCGGCTTCGTGGACCCGCTGGTGGAGGTTTCTCCATTCCTGAACGAGCCCGGTTTCCCGCCCCCGCGCCATCGACCGCAGATCGAAAAGGTCGAGCGCGGGAAGGAAGTCGGGATGGAAGAGGAATCGGCGGGTGGAGGCGCGCCATTCGGGCCTTTGATCGAGCTTCGTTTGCGCGAAAAGAATCGACTTGACGCCGTGCACGAGGGCGTTGGGCGCAGCGAGGCTCGCGGCGAGCGTCTCGACGATCTCGTTGGCCTTCGCGATGACGACCGCGGGGTCCGCGTCCCCGGCGGGCCGGACCCGGGACAGCTCCGCGCGAAGGAGCGGCAGCGCGAGCATCGCGAAATAGACGGAGTCGTCGAAACCTCGGCCCCGGCGCCGTTCCGCGTCCAGGACTTCCAGAAGGGTCCAGAAGTAGTGCCCCGTGCCTCCCGGATGCTCGGGGTCGATCCGGCGAAGCTCCGCCGACAGCTCCGGAAGGATCACGTCGAGAAGCCCCAGTTCCCGTAGCAGAAGAAACGTGGGCAGGGCATGACCTCCGCGGAGCATTCCGGTCAGCTCCTCGGTCACCCGGGGTGTTGCCGAGCGGACGAGCTCCCTCCGATGCCGGAGAATCGCCTCGTAGTCTCGCGGCGTGATCGCGAACGAAAGACGGCTCGCGAATTCCGCCGCCCGGAGCATCCGGACGGGGTCCTCCCGAAACCGGACGTCCGGATCGCCGATGGCCCGGAGAAGGCCCGCTTCGAGATCGGCCAGACCTCCCACGTAGTCGATCACCGAGAAGTCCGCGATGTCGTAAAAAAGCCCGTTCACCGTGAAATCACGCCTTTCGGCGTCCTCTTCCGGGGTTCCATAGGTGTTGTCGGACGTCACGAGAAGATCAGCCTCTCCGACGGGAGGGGAAGGCCGGCCCCGGAACGTGGCGACCTCGATGATCTTCCCGCCGCGAAACAGGATGTGGGCGAGCCGGAAGCGGCGCCCGATGAGACGGCTGTTCCGAAAGATCGCGCGGACGTCCTCGGGCCGGGCATCGGTTCCGATGTCGAAATCCTTCGGTTCTCGCCCCATCAGAAGGTCGCGAACGCTCCCTCCGACCAGGAAGGCCCGGTAGCCGCTGCTTTTCAAGCGGTAGAGAACTTTCAACGCGTCGGGGTCAACCGAGTCCCGCGAAATCGGATGCGCGCTGCGCGGCCGGACGATCGGAAGCCCCTGATGCATCAACCTCTCGATTCTAGCTTTTTGACTTTTCCGGAGACCAAAGAAATAATAGCCCGCTTTTGTATCAACGGATTGAGGAGGGTCGGAAAACATGAGAACTGGAACTCTGAAGGGTCTGGCGGCGGCGGCCGCGTTGGTTGCCGCGGGTTGTGCGCCCGGCGGAAATTCGAAAGATATCGTGGTTGGCGAATACGGCTCGTTGACCGGGAACACGGCGACTTTCGGGCAGTCGACGAAGAACGGCAGCGAGATGGCCTTTGCGGAGATCAATCAGGCCGGAGGTCTCCTGGGCAAGCAGATCAAACTGATCGTCGAGGACGACCAGTCCAAGCCGGAAGAAGCGGCGACGGCAGTGACGAAACTCATCAATCAGAACAACGTTCAGGCGGTGCTGGGCGAGGTCGCCTCGTCTCGCTCCCTGGCGGCGGCGCCGATTTGCCAGGGCGCGAAGGTCCCGATGATCACCCCCTCGTCGACGAACCCGAAGGTGACGCAGGTGGGCGATTACATTTTCCGCGTGTGCTTCACCGATATTCAGCAGGGCGAGGCGGATGCCAAGTTTGCGGCGAAATCGCTCAAGCTGAAGAAGGCGGCGATTCTGTACGATGTGCGCAACGACTATTCCGTTGGCCTTCGGCTCGTTTTCATGCAGAAGTTCAAGGAGTACGGCGGGGAGATCGTCGCCGAGCAGTCGTATTCGGAAGGAGATTCCGATTTTCGCGCCCAGCTGACGCAGCTCAAATCGACGAACCCCGAGGTCATTTACGTTCCCGGTTACTACACGGAAGTCGGGACCATCGCGCGCCAGGCGCGGGACCTCGGAATTACGGTCCCTCTCTTGGGAGGAGACGGATGGGATTCGCCCCGGCTCTGGGAAATCGGCGGCAAGGCCCTGAACGGCTGCTATTTTTCCAACCACTATTCGGTGGATGACCCGGCTCCGGCGGTTCAAAAGTTCGTGGCCGACTACAAGGCGAAATACGGGAGCATTCCGGATGCGCTGGCGGCGCTCGGCTACGACGCTGCGCGAATCTACGCCGACGCGGTGAAGCGCGCGAACAGCGCGGATCCTTCCAAGGTCCGCGACTCGCTTGCCGCCACGAAGGACTTCCCGGGCGTCACCGGCTTGATCACCATCGACGCGGAACGCAATGCCGTCAAGCCCGTCGTCATCTTGAAGGTCCAGGACGGAAAGAAGGTCTTCCAGGAACGGATCGAACCGGGCGCGTGAGCACGTTTTTCCAGCAACTCGTCAACGGGTTGTCGCTCGGGTCGATCTACGCGCTGATCGCCCTCGGCTACACCATGGTGTATGGCATTCTGCGCCTGATCAACTTCGCCCATGGCGACGTGTACATGGTCGGCGCCTACGTGGGCTACTACGCATCCTCCCGGTTTCGGGGGGAGACTCCCTCGTACGGAAGGGCCCTCGGCATCATGGTTCTTTCGATGGCCGTCTGCGCGGTCCTGGGAATCGTGATCGAACGGTTCGCCTACCGGCCGGTTCGGAGGGCATCGAAGATGACGTCGCTGATCACCGCCATCGGCGTGTCTCTGTTTCTCGAGAACGGCGGTCAGATTCTTTTCGGCGCGGACCCCAAATTTTTTCCGTCCAACGCTCCCCACCGGGAGTTCACCGTCGGCGCGGTTCGCCTCACGTCCGAGCAGCTCACGGTGTTCGTCGTTTCCATCGTCCTGACTCTGATTCTGCTCTTCTTCATTCAACGCACGAAAACCGGCAAGGCCATGCGCGCCGTCTCGTACAACCTGGACGCCTCGAAGCTGATGGGAGTGTCCACGGACCGAATCATCGCCATCACGTTTGCCCTCGGTTCCGCGTTTGCGGCTGCCGCCGGGGTTCTCGTGGCCATGGCCATTCCGAAGATCGACCCCCTGATGGGGATCCTCTCCGGCCTCAAAGCCTTCGTGGCGGCGGTTCTCGGCGGGATCGGCAATGTGCCCGGGGCGCTCCTTGGCGGATTGATCATCGGCATCGCCGAGGTGTTCACCGTCGGATACCTCTCGCCGACGTATCGCGACGCGATCGCGTTTGCGATCCTGATCGCGATCCTCCTCTTCCGTCCGCAGGGAATTCTCGGGCGCGTCGAAAAGGAAAAGGTGTGACGCGACGGATTCTCGCGCTTGCGGCGGCGGGCGCTTCGATCTGGTTCCTCGACGCGTTCCTGTCGGGCCGGATCATCGCGGCGGCCAGAATTTCACCCTACGTGCTCCAGATCCTGACTCTGGCAGGGATCAACATCATCCTGGCGGTTTCCCTCAATCTCATCAACGGTTTCACGGGTCAGTTCTCCATCGGCCATGCGGGGTTCATGGCGATCGGCGCCTACACGTCGGCGTTCGTCTCGGTCAATTTCGGGCCTCGTCTCGAGCGGGCCTTTTCGTTCCTTCCTCTGTCTGGACGGCAGGCGCTGGTGCTGCTGATGGTGCTGGCGGTCGGGGCGGTGTGCGCCGCCATCGCGGGATTCCTCGTCGGGGTGCCTTCCCTCCGGCTCCGGGGAGATTATCTCGCGATCGTCACGCTCGGGTTCGGCGAGATCATCCGAGTGTTCATTCTCAACATCGACGCCGTGGGAGGGGCCCGCGGGTTTTCCGGCATTCCGAAGTACGCGAATTTTGGATGGGTGTACTTCTTTGCCGTCGCCTCGATCGTTCTGGTGTCGCGCCTCGTCGATTCGTCCTTCGGGCGGACTCTTCTCGCCGTTCGGGAAGATGAAATCGCCGCGGAGGCGATGGGAGTCGACACGACACGGACGAAAGTAATTTCGTTCGTGATTTCGAGCGCGATGGCCGGGGTTGCCGGCGGTCTCTTCGCGCATTACCTGATGTACATCCACACGAATTCCTTCACGTTTCTCAAGTCCATCGAAATCATCATCATGATCGTGATCGGCGGACTCGGTTCCATCACGGGCTCGGTGGTCGGCGCCGTGCTCTACATCGGGCTGACGGAGGGGCTTCGCGCAGCCGAACAGTACCGGATGGTCGTCTTTTCCCTGCTTTTGGTCCTCATCATGATTTTTCGCCCGCAGGGCCTGACGGGCCACCGCGAGCTGTTCCGCCGAAAACGCCGACCCTTGCCGCAGCCGGGTATCGAGGCGTAGCCACCGTGGCTCTTCTGGAGGCCCGATCGGTAACGATGCGGTTCGGAGGCCTGACGGCGGTCAAGGATTTCGATCTCGCCATCGAGGAGAGGTGGCTCTACGGACTGATCGGCCCGAATGGCGCCGGAAAAACGACAATCTTCAACATGATCACCGGCGTGTACAGGCCGACGGCCGGCCAGATCCTGTTCGACGGCGGGAGGATCGACGGCGAGAAACCCTGGAAGATCACCGACCGCGGGATCGCGCGAACGTTTCAGAACATCCGCCTCTTTGCGAACCTGAGCGTGCTCGACAACGTGAAGGTCGGTTTTGCCCGGCGCCAGAAGGCCTCGATTTTCTCGGCGATCGTCCGAGGGCGCACGCACGCCCGGGAGGAGGAGCGCATCGAGAGAGAGTCGCTGGAGCTGCTCCGCGTCTTCAAGCTCGACCATCTCGCGGGTGAAGTCGCGCGCAACCTGCCCTATGGAAGCCAGCGGCGCCTCGAAATCGCGCGGGCAATGGCGACACGGCCGCGGCTGCTCTGCCTCGACGAACCCGCCGCCGGCATGAACCCCAACGAAGCGCGGGAGCTGATGGACCTGATTCGCTGGCTTCGCGACCAGTTTCAGATGGCGATCTTTCTGGTCGAGCACAATATGAAGGTGGTCATGGGGGTTTGTGAAAAGGTTCACGTCGTGGATTACGGCTCGACGATCTGCCTCGGAACGCCGGCGGAGGTCCAGAAGGATCCCCGAACGATCGAGGCGTACCTGGGCGGCGCATGATCGTCGAGGTCGAGAATCTCGAGGTCCGCTACGGGGCGGTGTCCGCCGTTCGGGGAATCTCTCTCAACCTGGAAAAGGGGGAGATCGTCACGCTGATCGGGGCCAACGGCGCCGGGAAGTCCACGACCCTTCGCGCGATCATGGGACTCGTCCCACCGGTCTCCGGCTCGATCCGCTATCGGGGCCGGTCGATCGTTGGAAAGCCGACGTACAAGATCGTTCGGGACCGGATGACCCTGGTCCCGGAAGGCCGAGCGATTTTCGCGAACCTCACGGTGCGCGAGAACCTGGAGCTGGGGGCGTACGCGCGCCGGGATGCGGGCCAGATCTCTTCGGACCTCGAGCGCGTCCTGGCCATCTTTCCGCGTCTGAAGGAGCGAATTCGTCAGAGGGCGGGAACGCTTTCGGGCGGAGAGCAACAAATGCTGGCAATCGGCCGAGCCCTGATGTCCCGTCCCGAAGTCTTGCTCCTCGACGAGCCCTCGCTTGGCCTCGCGCCCATTCTTGTTCACACCATCTTCGAGGCCATCGAGAACATCAACCGGGAGGGCGCTTCCGTCCTGCTGGTCGAGCAAAACGCCAACGCCGCCCTCAAGCACAGTCACCGGGCCTACGTTCTCGAGACCGGTGTGGTGACTCTTTCCGGGCCTTCCGTGGAGATTGCGACGAATCCGAAGGTCAAGGAGGCTTACCTGGGCGAATGAGCCCCTGCGGGGTCAGCCCCTGTCGCCGATGGGGACGTATTTCTGGGGATACACCGGGCCGATGTATTCGGCCCTCGGGCGAATGAGCCGATTGTTCAAATGCTGCTCCATGACGTGGGCGGTCCATCCCGCGCAGCGGGAGAGGGCGAAGATCGGGGTGAAGAGGTCGGGCGGAATTCCCAGCATGTAATACGTCGAGGCCGAGTAGAAATCCACGTTGCAATTGAGGTGCTTCTCCTGGTTGACGATGGTCTCGATGCGCCTCGACATCTCGTACCACCTGCCGACTTTCGAGGACTCGGCGAGGTGCCGGGACATTTCACGCAAATGGGTGGCGCGGGGATCCTCGGTCGTATAGACCCGATGCCCGAAACCCATGATCTTTTTCCTCGCGGCGAGCAGGCCGTGGATGTAGCCGTCGACTTGCGCGGCGTCGCCGATGTCCATGAGCATTCGGATCACGGCCTCGTTGGCGCCGCCGTGGAGAGGCCCCTTGAGCGTCCCGATGGCAGAAACCACCGCGGAATGCATGTCGGACAGCGTGGCCGCGGTGACGCGGGCCGCAAAGGTCGAAGCGTTCAACTCGTGATCGGCGTGGAGAACGAGCGCCATGTCGAAGGCCCGGGTCATTTCGGCCGAAGGAGGCCGGCCGTTCAGCATGGCCAGAAAATCCTCGGCATGGCCGCGAGCGGGATCCGGCGCGACCGGCTCCTGGTTCTTTCGAAAACGATGCATTGCGGCGACGATCGTCGACATCTTTGCGGTGACGCTCAGGGCCTTTCGCCGGTTCGCGGCGGGATCGTTGGACGAGGTGTCCGGGTCCGTCTCGCACAGCGCCGAGACGGAAGTTCGGAGGGCATCCATAGGAATCATGCCGTGGTTCAGGAATTCCCGGACCAGGGACAGGATCCGGGGCGAAACGCTGCGCTCGCGGCCAAGGCCGATTCGAAGGTCGTTGACCTCGGCCTTCGTGGGCAGCCTGCCTTCCCAGAGCAGGAAACAAATTTCCTCGAAGGAAGAATTCTCCGCAAGGTCGTGGATGTCGTATCCCCGGTAGGAGAGCACGCCCCTCTCCCCGTCGATGTAGCAGATCGCCGACTCGGCGGCAACGATATCTTCGAGACCCTCGCGGAATTGGTGATCCTTCTCGATCGTTGGTTCCATGACGACCTTAACGTCCCGGCCGGATCGCTTTCGGAATCGAGGGATCGAGCCCCGGAAACTGACCGAGCCAGCTCTCGCGTTCGTCCCGCAGCTTTGCAACTCGGGAAGCGTATTCGTCGGCGGAATAGCGGGACCGGGGGTCATATTTCGCCAGATCGACGCCGGGAACCTGGCGGGGAACGAAATACCCCCAATCCGGATCGGGGTCCCAGGTGATGGTTCCCCGGGCGATCTGCTTCATGATCTCGGTTGAAACTCGGATCGAAATTTTTTCCCCGGGCGAGCCTTCTCCCGCCCCGACGGATCCGGTATTGAGGATGTAGGCCTCCACGTCGGGGTTCTCGGACAGGAATTTCAGAATTCGATTTCCCTCCTCCGCCTCGGGGCCGACGATGAAGGGGTTCGTGCCGACTTCGCGTTTCGCCTGGCCCGCTTTCGTCGGGTCGCCCGCGGAGGTCTCGATCGATTCCCCGAGCATGAAGAACGCCGCTCCCTGCTCGGGAGTCAGCCGGGCCACCACGGGAACGACGTCGTTTCGCCGGGTGATGAATATGATCTTGTTCGCTCTCGGCAGATCGATGCCGTCGTCGGTCCCGTGGATGAACCTCCGAAGCACCACCCCTCGACCGTTGGACGTCAGCGTCGTGTCGGTGAAGTCGATATCGCCGTTGTCGTGGATTTTGACGTTTTCGAAACACGCGGTCGGAGACGTGGCAGCGTCCCAGAGGACCGTCTGAGACGGTTCGAGGCCCTCTGTCTTGATGTAAAAGCCGTCCTCGGTGCCGAATGCCTGTCCGTCGGGAGCAAGGAGGACGACGTCGTCCTGCTTGATCACGACCCTCTCGGGGGCGGTCAGCCCGTGGTCGTGAAGCGTCAGCGTGGTCTTTCCCGTTCCCGAGAGTCCGAAGAGCAGGAATCCCACGTCGCGGAGCTTCCCGTCTTTGCCCGCCACGCGAAGGATCTTCGAGCCCGCGTGAAGCCCGAGACCGCCGCGCTTCTTCATCCAGTACATCGCCTGACGGAGCATCGATTTCTTCGCTTCTCCGGGGTAATCCGTGCCGCAGATGTAGGTGTAGCCCTCGTTGGGGTCGAGGAAAATGATGCGTTCGGGCCAGTCGGGAACGTAGACAGACACGAAATCCGGCTCGCCGGCGGAGTCGATGGGAAACAGCATGTTGTGCCACATGTAGGCGATGCGTGCGAATTCCTCCGGAACGAAAAGGCGGCAGTGGAGCGTCGCCTCCGGGGCCATCCCCATCCGGCGGTCGACCTGGATCATCACACGCGATGCCACCGATTCCTGCAGCTTGCGGACGAGCTC
>JBOGJO010000098.1:0-1056 GCA_050747885.1 Thermoanaerobaculia bacterium | reverse complement strand
CTTCACTTCGAACGCGAACAGCTATTTCAGCGACACGGTCCTGAAGGATTTCGCCACGGGCCTCGCCCCGCTCGGCGCCCCCAGGGACATGAAGCAGATCCGCACGAGCGACCGCGGCGGCATGACCTTCCGCCTCTTCGAGGTCACTTTCGCCGGCCGCTCGCTCGCCATCTGGGAGCGCGACATGCCCGACGGCAGGCTCGAGCAGTTCCAAGTGATGGCGAGCGAGTAAAAAGTCCCTTTCGCCGCGAGGTCGGCCGGGAGCGCCCGGAGGCCTTCGTCCCGCGTGGCTGTGCGTTCGTCCCGATCGCGCGAAACCTTCGACGCGCCCCTGCGTTCGAACCTCGAGGCAGTGCCAGGAGGACGCAACATGCTACGAACACGGAGGCTCGGCGCTCTCTTCATCGGGTTCGCGCTCTCCAGCGCGGCGGCGAGCGGAGAGTTCCCGGCGGAGCGGATGTACCGGACGGTCGAGGTGGGGCCGGGGGTTTTCGCCTTCATCTCGCCCGAGACGAACGGCCCGATCCCGAGCGGCAACGTGACCGCGGTGATCGGCGACGACGGCGTCCTGCTGGTGGACTCCGGGCGCTTTCCGTCGCTCGCGCGGCGCATGGTCGCGGAGATTCGCGAGAAGACGGACAAACCCGTGCGCTACCTTGTGCACACGCACTGGCACCTCGACCACATCGCGGCCGACGCCGTCTTTCGCGAGGCCTTTCCGGAGATGACGATCGTCTCGACGGCCTTCACCCGGCGCAAGGTGGTCGAGAAGCAGGTGCCCTATCTGAAGGACCTCGTGAAGACCGACGAGGGCTACGTGCAGTACCTCGAGGAGCGCGTCGCCAGCGGCAAGCGCCGCGACGGTTCTGCGATGGCCGAGGACGCCAGGCGCTACCTCGCCGGCCAGGCGCGGGATCTGAAGCTCGAGATGGGAGAGCTGACCGGGGTGGAAGCCGTGGCGCCGAACCTCGCCTTCGAGAAGGAGCTCTCGATCTACCTCGGCGCACGCGAAGTCCGCGTGCTCTTCCTTGGCAAGGGCAACACGGAGGGCGACAC
>JBOGJO010000097.1:0-7239 GCA_050747885.1 Thermoanaerobaculia bacterium | reverse complement strand
CCATGCTCGCCTATCTGGTCTTTCGCAAGTCCGGAAAAACCGAATCGGCCGCGGGCAAATCGTCCGCCGGCTCGCCGGCTCGAGCGATTCCCGTGGCCGCATCGCCGGCGCGGTCCGGCGACCTCGGGGTGTACCTGACCGGTCTCGGCACGGTCACCGCCCTGAACACCGTGACCGTCCGGTCGCGCGTCGACGGGCAGCTGATCGACGTCGCGTTTCGCGAAGGCCAGCTCGTGCGTCGGGGAGACCGGCTCGCCCAAATCGACCCTCGGCCGTTTCAGGTTCAGCTCACCCAGGCGGAAGGTCAGAAGGCGAAAGACGTCGCCGCCCTGGAGAATGCCCGGGTCGATCTTCGGCGCTACGAGGTGCTGGCCGGGCAGGACGCCATTCCGCGGCAGCAGCTCGACACGCAGATCGCCACGGTCCACCAGGACGAGGCGACTGTCCAGAGCGACCAGGGACCCGTCGACAGCGCGAAGCTGAACCTGACCTACAGCGACATCACCGCTCCCATCTCGGGGCGCGTCGGCCTGAGGCTCGTGGATCCCGGCAACATCGTCCACGCATCCGACAGCGGCGGCCTTCTCGTAATCACGCAGCTCCAGCCGATCGCCGTCATCTTCACGATTCCGGCCGACCAGCTCCCCGTCGTCGTCGCCCGGATGCGCGGCGGGCGGCGTCTGGAAACGGATGCGTACGATCGCGATATGAAGAACCGGCTGGCCGTGGGGGATCTCGTCGCGCTCGACAATCAGATCGACACGTCGACGGGCACCGTCAGGTTGAAGGCGGAGTTTCCGAACGCGGACAACGCGCTGTTTTCGAATCAGTTCGTCAACGCCCGGCTGCTCGTGAACACGCTCAAGAAGACGGTGCTGATTCCAGTCGCGGCGATTCAGCGAAGCCCGCAGTCGACATTTGTCTGGATCGTCAAACCGGATTCGACGGTCCAGATGCGGCCCGTCGAAGTTCTCTGGACTGAAGGAGACCAGGCTTCGATCTCGAAGGGCGTGGCGGCGGGCGAGCGGGTCGTCGTGGAGGGGGTCGACAAGCTTCAGCCCGGCGCAAAGGTCGCGGTCGCGCAGTCGGGAGCGAAAGAGAACGCGGAAGCGGGCGCTCCCTCACCCGCCGCTTCACGGCACCCTCTCCCGTCGGGAGAGGGAACAGCCCCTTCCCGAGACACGCAACCCGGGACTCGCAACTCGGCCGATAAATGAGCCCTTCGCGCCCCTTCATCCACCGCCCCATCGCAACATCGCTTCTCATGGCCGGAATCCTGATCGCCGGAGGGATCGGATTCCGGCTCCTTCCGGTTTCCGCGCTGCCCCAGGTGGACTACCCGACGATTCAGGTGCTCACGTTCTATCCCGGGGCCTCGCCGGACGTGATGGCGTCCGCGGTCACGGCGCCGCTGGAGCGCCAGTTCGGTCAGGTCCCCGGCTTGAATCAGATGACGTCGAACAGCTCCGAGGGGAGCTCGGTCATCACGCTGCAATTCGTGCTCGACTTGAACATCGATGTCGCGGAGCAGGAGATCCAGGCGGCGATCAACGCGGCCGGGACCTACCTTCCCGCGGACCTGCCCAACCCGCCGATCTACAGCAAGACGAACCCGGCCGACGCGCCGATCCTGACGCTCGCCCTGACGTCGGAAACGCTTCCGCTGTCGAAAGTGGAGGATTTCGCCGACACTCGGTTCGCGCAGAAGATTTCGCAGCTTCCCGGCGTCGGCCTGGTTAGCATTTCGGGAGGGCAGAAACCCGCCGTGCGCGTTCAGGTCAACCCGACCGCCCTCTCCTCCTACGGTCTCACCCTGGAAGACGTGAGGACGGCGATTGCGCAGTCCAACGTCAACCAGGCCAAGGGGACCTTCGACGGCGCCCGACAGTCCTATTCCATCGCCGCCAACGACCAGATCCTTTCCAGCGACCAGTACAAGCCGCTCGTGGTGGCCTACAAAAACGGGGCCCCCGTTCTCCTGTCGGACGTGGCGAACGTCATCGACGGCACGGAGAATGTCAAACAGGCCGCCTGGATGAACACCACGCCGGCCGTGATCCTCAACATCCAGCGCCAGCCGGGAGCTAACATCATCTCGGTCGTCGATCGCATCAAAACGCTGCTGCCGCAGCTGAGGGCTTCGCTTCCCGCGGCGGTGAAGGTCTCGATCCTCACCGACCGGACCACGACGATCCGGGCCTCGGTCCACGACGTGGAGTTCGAGCTGATGCTCGTGATCGCGCTCGTCGTCATGGTGATCTTTCTCTTCCTTCGGACGGTCGCGGCGACGGTGATTCCCAGCGTCGCCGTTCCGCTGGCGATCGCCGGAACGTTTGGCGCGATGTACATGCTCGGGTACAGCCTCAACAACCTCACGCTCATGGCCCTGACGATCTCGACGGGATTTGTCGTCGACGACGCGATCGTCATGATCGAAAACATCACCCGATACATCGAGCAGGGTGAAAAGCCCCTCGAGGCGGCCCTGAAGGGCTCCGAGCAGATCGGCTTCACGATCCTCTCGCTGACGGTGTCTCTGATCGCCGTCCTGATTCCTCTCCTGTTCATGGGAGACGTGGTCGGGCGCCTCTTCCGGGAGTTCGCGGTGACTCTCTCGGTGACGATCCTGATTTCCGCGTTCGTTTCTCTGACGCTGACGCCGATGATGTGCGCGAAGCTGCTCGAGCACAAGCCCGAGAGTGAGCAGGGAGAGTTCTACAAGACCTCGGAGCGGATCTTCGACCGGATCATCGAGTTCTACGGCCGATCGCTCGGCTGGGTGCTCGAGCACCAGCGGGCGACTCTTCTGGTCGCGGTCGCGACCCTCGTCACGACGATCCTCCTGTACATCGTCATCCCGAAGGGGTTCTTCCCCGTGCAGGACACCGGCGTCATTCTCGGGATCTCGGAGGCGTCGCAGGCGGCGTCGTTTTCCGAAATGTCACGGCGGCAGCAGGAACTGGCGAGAACGATCCTGGAAGACCCCGCGGTTGCGAGCCTCTCGTCTTTCATCGGCGTCGACGGCACGAACACGACGCTCAACAGCGGGAGGATCCAGATCAACCTCAAGCCGCTCAAGGAACGCGGCGTCTCGGCGACCGAGGTGATTCGCCGGTTGCAGCCGAAGCTCGCGAGGGTGGAGGGGACGACGCTCTTCCTTCAGCCGGTCCAGGACCTGACCGTCGAAGATCGCGTGAGCCGCACGCAATATCAGTACAGTCTCGAGGACCCGGACGCGCGCGAGCTGGCGGAATGGGTTCCCCGTTTCGTCGCGAAGCTGCAATCCCTGCCCGACCTTCGCGATGTCGCGAGCGATCAGCAGAACGCGGGTCTCGAGGCGCGGCTTCTCCTCGACCGATCCACGGCTTCGCGCCTGGGGATCACGCCCCAGATGCTCGACAACGCCCTCTACGACGCGTTTGGCCAGCGGCAGATTTCGACCATGTTCACGCAGCTCAACCAGTACCGGGTCGTGCTCGAGGTTGCGCCGGAGTTTCAGAAGCGCCCGGAAGATCTGAAGAGCGTGTACCTGCGTCCGCCCGGCTCGCAGGGGGCGGCGAGCTCCGCGCCGGCGGCCTCCGGAGGAGGGCGGGGCGTGACGGCCGCCGGGGCAAGCAGCAGCTTCAACCCTCTGGCGCCGGCGGGCGCGACTTCGGCCCCGGGCTCGGGAGCCTCGCCGGATGGAGGCGCCGTTCCGCTCGGCGCGTTCACCGAGATTCAAACCCGCAGCGCGCCGTTGTCGGTGAACCACCAAGGTCAGTTCCCGGTCGTCACGGTGTCCTTCAACCTGGCGCCAAAGGCCTCGCTCGGATCGGCGGTGAAGGCGATCGAGCGGGCAGGAAAGGAGGTGGGCCTCCCGGCCAGCATTCAAACCGGGTTCCAGGGAACCGCCCAGGCGTTTCGGGCGTCTCTGACCAACACGCCGCTTCTGATCCTCGCCGCGCTCGTGACGGTTTACATCCTTCTCGGGGTGCTCTACGAGAGCTATGTTCACCCGATCACGATCCTTTCCACCCTCCCTTCCGCGGGAGTCGGCGCGCTGCTGTCGCTCATGATCTGCGGCAAGGACTTCTCCGTGATCGCCCTGATCGGCATCGTTCTCCTGATCGGCATCGTCGAGAAAAACGCGATCATGATGATCGACTTCGCGCTCGATCTGGAGAGGAAGGAAAAGAAAAAACCCGAGGACGCGATTTTCGAGGCCGCGAAACTGCGCTTCCGCCCGATCCTGATGACGACGATGGCGGCCCTTCTCGCCGGCGTGCCCCTCGCGCTGGGATCCGGAATCGGGGCCGAGCTCCGCCGGCCGCTCGGCATTGCGATCGTCGGCGGGCTGATCTTCTCGCAGGTCCTGACGCTCTACACCACGCCCGTGATCTACCTGGCCTTCGACCGCCTCGCGCATCGCATGACCGGACGGCAAAAACAGTCTGCGCCCGCGAAACTCGACCCGGTGAAGCAGACATGACCCCGAGAACGCCCGGCCTTGCGAGGGAGCGAAGCGGCCCCCGCAATCGGCTCGGGATCCGATCGGCGCGGCCCCGCCTTCGCTCTTCGAGCTTCGGCGCGGTCCTCGCGAGGACACGGTGGGCGCGAGGATGAAATGAGCCTGTCATCCCCCTTCATCCACCGGCCCATTGCGACCGCGCTCCTCACGGCGGCGGTCGCGCTGGCGGGAGCGATCGCCTACAAGCTGCTCCCCGTGTCGCCCCTCCCGCAGGTCGAGTTCCCGACGATCAACGTGAATGCCGGGCTGCCCGGGGCTTCGCCCGACACGATGGCGTCGTCGGTGGCGACCCCGCTGGAGCGCCAGTTCGGCCGCATCGCGGGGATCACGGAGATGACTTCCACGAGCACGCTCGGCTCGACGAACCTCACGCTTCAATTCGAGCTCAACCGGAACATCGACGCCGCGGCGAGAGACGTCCAGGCCGCGATCAACGCGTCGCGAGGCCAGCTCCCCGCGAACCTGCCGAACAACCCGAGGTACCGGAAGGTCAATCCGGCGGACGCCCCGATCCTTCTGATGGCGCTGACGTCGGACCTCGTCGATCGCGCTCGGATGTACGACCTGGCGTCTTCGATTCTGCAACAGACGCTCTCGCAGGTCCCCGGCGTCGGCCAGGTCATCGTCGGAGGGGGAGCGCTTCCCGCGGTCCGCGTCGACGTCAACCCGACGGCGCTCAACCAGAACGGGCTTTCCCTGGAGGATGTTCGCGCCGCGCTTTCCTCGGCGAACGCGAACCGGCCCAAGGGAGAGATCGGAAACGGCCGCCGGTCGTGGACGCTCTCGACCACCGATCAACTGCTGAAGGCGGCCGAGTACCGCCCGATGATCATCCATTACCAGAACGGCGCCGCGCTTCGCCTCTCCGACATCGCGAACGTCACCGATTCCGTCGAAGACATCCGCACGGGCGGCCTTTCCAACGGCAAGCCGGCGATCATCCTCATCATCTTCAAGCAGCCGGGGGCCAACATCATCGAGACCGTCGATCGAATCCGCGCGATCCTGCCGCGGCTCCAGGCGACGGTACCGCCGACGGTGAAGCTGTCCGTGCTGATCGACGCGACGCGGACGATCCGCGCTTCGGTCAAGGACGTCGAGATCACCCTGATGATCGCGATCACGCTCGTGATCCTCGTCGTCTTCGTCTTTCTTCGAAACTGGAGGTCGACCCTCATTCCGAGCGTCGCGGTCCCGGTGTCGCTCATCGGGACTTTCGGGGTCATGTACCTTCTCGGGTTCAGCCTGAACAACCTCACCCTGATGGCCCTGACCGTCGCGACCGGCTTCGTCGTGGACGACGCGATCGTGGTGCTGGAAAACATCACGCGGCACCTGGAAGAAGGAAAGCCGCCGATGGAAGCGGCGCTCGTGGGCGCCAAAGAGATTGGATTCACGGTGATGTCCATCAGCATCTCGCTCGTCGCGGTGTTCATCCCCATTCTCCTGATGGGCGGGATCGTCGGCCGACTCTTTCGCGAATTCGCCGTCACGCTCTCGGTCGCGATTGCCGTCTCGCTCGCCATCTCGCTCACGACGACCGCGATGATGTGCGCGAAGCTCCTGCGCCCGCCTTCGAAGGAATCGCACGGCCGTCTGTTTCGGGCGAGCGAGCGCGGTTTCGACAGGATTCACGGCGGATACGAGCGATCGCTGCAATGGGTCCTTCGGCACCAGCCCCTGACGCTTGTCGTCGCGGTGGCGACGATGGTCGCGACGGTCGTGCTGTACGCGAAGGTCCCGAAGGGTTTCTTTCCCCAGCAGGACACGGGGCGCTTGACCGGATCGATCCAGGCGGACCAGGACACCTCATTTCAGGCGATGAACTTGAAGCTTCGCCAATTCGTCCAGACCGTCATTCGCGACCCGGCCGTGGACAGCGCAAACGGTTTCGTGGGAGGCGGCACGGCGAACACCGGCAGGATGTTCGTCGCCCTGAAGGACAGGTCGGAGAGGACGGCGTCGGCCGACGAGGTGATCCGCCGACTGCGCGGCAGGCTCGCGCACGTTCCCGGCGCGACGCTGGTCCTGCAGCCGGTGCAGGACGTGCGGGTGGGAGGCCGCCCGTCCGCGGCGCAGTACCAGTACACGCTCCAGGGCGACAACGCGGCGGAGCTTTTCGAGTGGTCGCCTCGGGTCCTCGCGACGCTGAAGAAGCTCAAGGAATTGACCGACGTCAACAGCGATCAGCAGGACAAGGGCCTGCAGGCCTCGCTCGAAATCGACCGGGCCACGGCGTCGCGCCTCGGCATCACCCCTCAGGCGATCGACAACACCCTCTACGACGCCTTCGGCCAGCGGCAGGTCTCGACGATGTACACGCCGCTCAACCAGTACCACGTGGTGATGGAGGCGGACCCGAAGTTCTGGCAGAACCCCGACGGCCTGAAGTCCATCTTCGTGAGGGCGAGCACGGGAAACATGGTTCCCCTCTCGGCGTTCGTCCGGTACGCCCCTTCGACGGCTCCGCTCGCCGTCAATCACCAGGGCCAGTTTCCCTCGGTGACGATCTCCTTCAACTTGCCGCCGGGCGTGGCGCTCGGCAACGCCGTCGACGCCATCCAGCGTGCGGGCGCGGAAATTCGTCTTCCGGGAACGATCCGGGGCAGCTTTCAGGGCACCGCGCAGGCGTTTCAGGCGTCGCTTGCGAACGAGCCGGTGCTCATTCTCGCGGCGCTCGTGACGGTGTACATCGTGCTCGGCGTGCTCTACGAGAGCTACATCCACCCGAT
>JBOGJO010000096.1:0-1177 GCA_050747885.1 Thermoanaerobaculia bacterium | reverse complement strand
CTGTACGAGCTCCTCACGGGACGGCCGCCGTTTCGGAGGCCGACGGCCGCCGAGACGATGACCGCGATTCTCCGGGAAGAGCCGGAACCCCTCGCCGAGATCGCTCCGAAGACTCCCGCGCCGCTCGTGTGGATCGTCGAGCGATGCCTTGCGAAAGAGACGACCGACCGCTACGCCGCCACGCGCGATCTCGCGCACGACCTCGCGCGGACCCGGGCACTCTCCGGCGCCGGTTCGCTTGCGGCGTCCGTTTCCAGCTCTTCCGGGGCTCGTCGCTCGAATGTTCCATTCTGGAGTGCCGCGGGAGCCGCGCTCCTCGCGGCGGTGGTCTCTCTCTATCTGGGATTTCGCCCCGCGCCGCCGCCTCCGATGTACCAGCAGCTCACGTTCCGGCGCGGGGATGTGACCCGGGCGTATTTCGCGCCCGACGGTCAAACGGTTCTCTATTGCGCAAGCTGGGAGGGGAAGCAACCGCAGATCTTCCTGACCCGGACGAACGATCGGGACTCGACCCCGCTCGCCCTGCCACCCGCGGGCTTGCACGCAATTTCCTCCACCGGGAAGATGGCGATCGGAGTCGGCCCGGACCAGTCGACGCTCGCCGAGACATCCCTGTCCACAGGGGCGCCGCGTGCGCTCGCCGAGGACGTGACGTTCGCGGATTATGAGCCTGGCTCGGAGAAGCTTGCGATTTCGCGGAAGGGCCGAATCGAATTTCCCATTGGCAAGGTGCTGTACGACCCCGGCCCGGGCGGGCAGGTCCGGAATGTGCATTTTTCGCCCCAAGGAGACAGGATCGCTTTTCTCGAGGATCGCGCGGGATCGGGGTCGGTCGGTGTCGTCGATCTTGGCGGTCACACAAAGATCCTGAGCAGCGGGTGGAGCGATCTGATCGGCATGGCCTGGAACCCCGTTCGGAGGGAAATCTGGTTCACGGCTCGGGAGGGGCCGAAGGCCGGCGTCCTCGTGCTCCACGCAGTTTCGCTCACCGGCCGTCAGCGCCTTGTCGCAAGCGCGCCCGGGATTCTGGTCGTGAAAGACATCGCAAGCGACGGGCGCGTTCTGCTGAACCGCCAGGACTGGCGCTTTTCCGCCCTGTTCCAGCCGGCGGGCGGCGGGGCCGCCCGAGACCTTTCCTGGTACGGATTTTCGATTCCCAAAGCGTTGTCTCCGGACG
>JBOGJO010000095.1:0-3363 GCA_050747885.1 Thermoanaerobaculia bacterium | reverse complement strand
GGTCCATAGAACAGCCGCGTCGCGCGGCTTCCGGGGGCGAAGCTTCGCCCCGGATCCCCGCAGGTCCAGCGGCAGAAGGTCGTGACGGGGAAGAGATGGTCGGCGATCGTTTCGGCGGTGCCGAGCGCCGTGTTCACGCGAACGATTCGGGCGTCGTGCGAGCTCAAGGCTGCGGCGAAGGCGACCGCGACGTCGATCGACCCGGGCGCGGGCTCGCCGACGAAAAACGCGCGCTCGCCCGGGCCGAGGGGGATCCGCGTCTCCTCGCGTCCCGTCCGATCGAGGAGAGCGAGATGCACCTGCGCGCGCTCGGTTTCGAAAAGCGCGATGCGGCCGTCGGAAAGAAAGTCCGCGATGCGAGCCGCAGCCGTTCCGCCGGAAAAGTCGCGGATCGTTTTTCCATTCTTCCCGTCGAGCAGGAGGATTCTCTTTGCCGTCTCTCGGACGAGGAGTCGCTCCCGGGTCGAATCGGCCAGGATGGGGAACACGCCCTCGAACGGTCCGGCGCGGCCCACGGGCGAGAATCGAGGCGTCCCGGCGTCGAGCTCGAGGATGTCGAGGACCGATTCCCGGGAAGAGATCTCCGACGCCCGCACGCGATACACGCGCAAAACGTCGGGTGAGACGAACGTCGCCGTCGTGAAGCCCCGCGATCCCCAGAGCCAGAACGGCTCCCGCGGACGAGCCTCGAGGACGAGCCGGCCGGTTTGCCGGTCGCGGAGAAAGAGACTCTCCGCGGTGAGAAGGGCGAGGCGGCGGCCGTCGCCGGAGAAAAGGATCAACGGAGCTTCGCCCAGCACGGCCGGATCTCGCGCGGTTCGGCCGGGGCCCGCGGGACCGAGCGCGCGCGTGATTACCGCATGGACGGTTTCCCCGCGGAGAGTCGGCCGCGACCTGGACCATGCGGCGGTTTTCCCGTCCGGCGAGAGAACCGGCAGGGCCTCGCCGGGCGAAATCTGGTAACCGGCGCGAAAGAACTCGCCGGTCGCCAGATTCAGGAGGGAGACCCGCCGGCGTGCGAGACGGAATCGCCCGGGTCCCCCGAGCGCGATCCAGTCGCCGCTCGGAGCCGGAACCACCCAGTCGACCGCTCGGAGGGAAGAGGGCGCCTCGCGCAGGATCCCGCAGGCGAGCAAGCCCAGAACGAGGCCCAGGGACAAGAATGCCCCGCCCGCCGCCCGGCCCGGCCGATTTCGAGATCGAGGCGGGCGCCTCGCGGCCCCCGTTTCGGTTTTCACCGAACCGGCGCCTCGGGCCGGCCGGGATCGCCCGTCAGCGCGGCGAAGATCTCGTCGAGAGAAACGGGCGCCGCGATCGCGCTCTCGACTCCGTCCTGGCGGACGAAGTCCTCGAAGACGGCGTCCTCGAAATTCGAGACGATCGCTTCGACTCCCCACCCTCGGACCTTCACCCGCACGGCGTCGAACCGGTCGAGCTCGGTTCCGTATTCCGTGCGCGTTTCCGTGATCTCGTTCATGTAGGAGATCCGCCGAAACCTTCGCCGAAGGCTTTCGAGGTCTTCGTCGATCACGAGACGTCGTTTTGAAAGAATCTCGACACGGTTCGCGATCGCCTCGACACCCGCGGAATCGCAAGCCGTCCACCAGACCGTCGTCTCGAGCGCGGCGGCCCTGCGGCGGATCTCGTGGAGGAGCGTGGCCGCGCCCGCAGGGCCGAAGGCCGCCCTCGCGTCCTCGAGAATGAGGAGCTCCGGCCCGCGTTCCAGTTCGAGGGCGATTCTCTCCGCGCTCGCCTCCTCGCCGGGGACGAATCCGACGCGACCTCGCAGCTTTCTTCGGTCCTTCCTCGCGTCGCGGCCGAACAGCCGGACCCGCCCCGAGGAGGGTTTGCGCTTTCCGAGCGCGCAGGAAACGAGCGACGAGCGGATGGCTCCGTCCCGGCCGAGAAGCGCGGAAATGCCGCCGCGGGGGATTGAAAAGCAAATGTCCTCAACCGCGGGCGAGCGGCCTTCGTCGAGGAACACGTGTTCGAACGCGAGAACCGGTTCCCTCATCGCTCTCCGTGCCATTATCCCTCGGGTTCCGCGTTAAGCTCTCGGTCCGGAGGCCTGATGAAAAGACTTTTCCTTCTTCTGGCGGTGCCCGCGGCGGCGGCCCTTCCACCGCAGGTGATCCGAAACGCCGAGAAGGTTCGCGACGAGGGATCGGGTCCCGGCGGGGGACTGGCGGTCGTGCAGTCCCTGACCGACGGCGTCGGGCCGCGGCTCGCGGGCTCCGAGGGCTCCCGAGCCGCGGAGAAATGGGCGCTGGCCGAGCTCGGGGAGCTCGGTTTCGAGAACGTCCACGCCGAAAACCTCATGGAGCCGCACTGGGTTCGCGGCGAGGAGAACGGAGAAATCGTCTCGCCGGTCCGGCAGAAACTCGTCCTCACCGCCCTGGGGGGGAGCTCGCCGACGCCCCCGGGAGGCCTTGAGGGTCCCGTCGTCATGGTCGAGAACCTTTCGGCCCTTCACGATCTTCTCCGGCAGAAACCGGGCGCGGTTCGCGGCTCGATCGTGTTCTTTCGCCAGCGAATGGAGCGCCGCCGCGACGGCGCGGGGTACGGCGCGGCCGTGCCGATCCGGTATTCCGGGCCCTTCGAAGCGGCGCGGGCCGGGGCCGCGGGGGTGCTGATCCGAACGGTGGGAACCTCGGGAAACCGGCTGCCGCACACCGGCGCGATGAAGGTCGAAGGGGGGACCCGGACGCTTCCGGCGGCTGCCCTCTCCGGCCCGGATGCCGATCTGCTCGAGCGCCTTGCCGGGCGCGGCGCCGTCCGGGTTCGCTACGTTCTCGGTTGCCGGACCCTTCCCGATCAAAAGGCCGCGAACATCGTGGGGGACCTCCGGGGATCGAAGTCGCCGGAAGAAGTCGTTTTGCTGGGGGCGCACCTCGACTCCTGGGACCTCGGAACCGGCGCGATCGACGATGGAGCGGGAATCGGGATCGTGATCGAGGCTGCGCTTCGAATCGCAGCGCTCCCGCGGCGCCCGGCTCGGACGCTGAGGGTCGTTCTCTTCGCAAACGAGGAAAACGGCGAGCGAGGAGCGCTCGCATACGCGAAGGCCCACGAATCGGAGGCAGCAAAATACGTGGCGGCTCTCGAAATGGATCTCGGAACGGACCGCGTCTACAAGAGGTCCTGGCTGGCCGGCCCGGAAGGGTCGGGCTCGCTCGACGAAATCGCCGGGTTGCTCAAGCCGTTGGGGATTGCCGAGACCGCGAGCGAGACCGACGGAGGCTCGGACGTCGGACCTCTGCGCGCGTTCGGCGTGCCGCTGATCGAATTGAACCAGGACGCGTCCCGTTATTTCGACATCCACCATTCCGCCGACGACACGTTCGACAAGATCGACGCCGCGAA
>JBOGJO010000094.1:0-3071 GCA_050747885.1 Thermoanaerobaculia bacterium | reverse complement strand
GATCGGTGAGATCGTCGCGAAACTCAAGAACCGCCGATAGCCCTCGGGCGGGTCCTGTCGCAGGGCTCGCTCCGCTTTTCCGCTCGCCGCGAGCCTGACGACTTTGCTACACCCGCGTCGCGAGCGGCAAAAGGGAGTCTCGCCCCGCGCCACCCGCCCGCCCCCCGGGCACCCATTCTCGAGCGCAGCCGATGAGCGGCCCGTGGCCAAGGCGCCGGCGCAGGCTGGTCTCTGAGTCGCCGAGGGAAAGCGAACTGCGGCCGAGGCGCGAGGAGACTTTGCCGAGCCAGCGCTGGGGCTGGCCGCGATTTCGGCAAGCGAGTCCCGCGACAGGAACTGCCCGCCGAGCGGCCATCGGACCCCACGGGCTATTTCGCGGAGCGCCAGTCCTGGCTGCGGTACTCAAGCCAGTCTGCGGCCTGCTGCGCGACGGGCTCCCCGTAGTACAGCGAAACGACGTGCAGCGCGAGATCGAACCCTGACGTGAGGCCGCCGGCGGTGAACGTGCGCGCGTCGCTCTGAACGAAGCGGGCCCCGCGCCGCACCTGGATCTGCGGAAAATCCTTCGCGAGCTCGTCGGTGTAGCCGTGGTGGGTCGTCGCCGGTTTTCCGTCGAGGAGTCCCGCGCCCGCCAGTTTGAACGCACCCGTGCACACCGACATGATCACGTCGGTCGCCGGGTTGGCGGCGGCTTTCTGGAGCCAGGCTTTCATTTTCGGCGATCCGCGCTGCGCGCCGACCACGATGATCCGGGGCGTAGGCGCGTCGTCGAAGCTGTATTGCGGCGTCACCGTGATGCCCGAGTCGATCCTCACGGGCTGCCTGGACTCGCCGACGAGGTAAGTCTCGAACGGGAATTCGTCGGTCTCTCCCTTCGTCCCTTTGACCTTCACGTTCTCGAAGACCGACCAGGGGCCGGCGAAGTCGATCAGGTTGGCGTTTTCCGTGAGAAGGATCGCGACGGGGATCCTGCCGGTCTTCGGAGGCGAGAAGGGGCGGGCTGGCGGGACCGGTTGGGCGAGGGCCGTCGCGGCGCCGAGGCCCAGGGCGGCGGCCGAGAGAAAGCAGGCGAATCGTCGTTGAATCGGCATCGGCTTCAGTTCGAGCGAAGCGCCATCATCGGATCCACCTGGGTCGCGCGCCGGCCGGGGAGCAGGCACGCGAGGGCGGCCGTGGCGACGAGCGTGGCGGAGACGGCGAGGAACGTCAGCGGATCGGTCGGGGCGACCGAGTACAGCAGCGCGCCCAGCACGTGCGCGAACGCGAACGCGCCCGCAAGGCCGATCGCAAGCCCGATGAACACCGGGCGCATGCCCTGGCGAAGCACCATCCGCAGGACGTCTCCCTTCGACGCGCCGAGGGCCATGCGGATCCCGATCTCGCGGGTGCGCTGGCCGACCGAGAACGCGGTGACGGCGCCGATGCCCGCGGCGGCGATGGCGAGCGCGAGCAGCGCGAAACCGGAAAAGAGCGTCGTCGTCAGGCGCGGCGAATCGAGCGAGCTCTTTCGAAGGCGCTCGAGCGTGTGGATGTCGCTGACCGGAGCGGTTCGGTCGAGCTCGTGAACGGCGGCGACGAGCTGTTTGCCGAGCCGTTCCGGATCGGAAACGGCCCGCACGAGAACCCTCATCGTGCTTCCGCCGCCCTGCACATACGGAATGTAAACCTCGTCGGAAGCCGGCTTATCGAGGCCGTATTGCTTGACGTCGCCGACAACGCCCACCACTTCGCGCCACCGAGCGGGAGCCCCTCCGACGCTGATCCGGCGCCCGAGGGCGGCGCTCTCGGTCCCGAAATAGCGGCGCGCGAACGCGGCGTTCACGATCGCCACGACACGGGCCTCCGGGGAGTCGGGAATCTCATTTTCCGTGAAGGAGCGGCCCCGCAGCAGTGGGATTCCGATCACCTGGAAAAACTGCGAACCCACGATCTGCGGATAAACCTGGGGCGGAGCCGCCCCGGCCGCGCCCGGGCGCCCCTCGATCTCGAGGTCGGCGTTCCAGGGGTTGCCGCCCGACAGAGGGAAGGCGGACGCGATGGCCGATCCGCGCACGCCCGGAAAGGCGGCGATCTTCCGGAGCAACTGGTCGTAGAGCGCGCGCGATTTGTCGAGCGTGGTGTATTTCGACCAATCGAGAGAGACGCGCGCCGTCAGCACGTTTTCGGGCGCGAAGCCCGGGTCGACCCGGGAAAGCCGCACGAGACTCTTCACGAGAAGACCCGCGGCCACCAGGAGCACGAGGGAGACCGCCACCTGCGGAACCACGAGCAGGCCATTTCCCCGGCGCCCGCCGGCGGCCGTCCTTCCTTCGTCGGTTTCCTTCAGAGAGAGCGCCAGGTTCTTCGTTCCGCGCAGGGCCGGCATCGCGCCGAACACGATCCCGGTGACGATCGAGACGAGGAAGGTGAAAAGCAGGACGCGCCCGTCGATGGAGATCTCCGCGGCGCGGGGCGTGAACCGCGCGGCGAAAGAGACGAGAAACCGGCGGCTTGCCGCGGCGATCAGAAGGCCGAGAGCGCCGCCGGCGATCGCGATCATCATGCTTTCGGTGACGAGCTGTCGGAGAATCCGGGCGCGCCCGGCGCCGATCGCGGCCCGGACGGCCAGCTCGCGCTTGCGCCGGCTCAAGCGCGCGAGGGTGAGATTCGCGACATTCGCGCAGGCGATGAGCAGGACGAACCCCGCCGTCGCGAGGAGGACGACGAACGTCAGACGGGCGTTGCGCGTGAGCTCGTCGCGAAGCGGCTGGGCGTCGAAGCGGGACCGGGCGCCGGCGGGGTAGGACTCGGGGTACTGCATCTTGAGTCGGCCGCCGATGACGGAGAGCTCCCGGCGGGCCGCCTCGGCGGTCATCCCGCGCCGGAGGCGCGCGAAAACGGTGAGACCTCGCGCTCCTCGGACTCCGTCCCAGGACTTTCCCGCGCGGAAGGGGCACGCCGAAATGGGCATGTACACGTCGTTTTCGTCCGGGTACTGGGGCAGGGCCGGAAGAACGCCCACGACCGTGTGGACCCGGTCGTTCATCTCGAACGTTTTGCCGACGATCGACGGGTCGCCGCCGAGAGTGTTC
>JBOGJO010000093.1:0-3395 GCA_050747885.1 Thermoanaerobaculia bacterium | reverse complement strand
CTCGGCCTTCGGCCACCCCTCCCCAAATTGGGGAGGGGTCAGGGGAGGGGTTTCGGTGAGGTCACTCATCGCGCAGCTCCCTTCCGGTCATGCTCACGAAAACGTCTTCGAGCGTGGCCCGGTGGGTGGAAAGGGTGACGAGCCGGGCTCCCGCCCGGTCGAGGATGGGAAAGAGCGACGGGATGGCCTGCACGAGCGAATCGACCGAGACCAGCCAGCCCGAATCTCTCGCGCGTGTCTCGCGCGATCCGGCGATCCGCCGGACCTCGTCTTCGGACAGCGCCGGCTCGCTCGAAAACTCCAGAATGTTCGACGCCTGCAGCCGCGCGATCAACTCTTGCGGGGTCCCTTCCGCGATGATCCTGCCGTGGTCCATGATGGCCACGCGCTCGCAGAGCCGCTCCGCCTCCTCCATGTAGTGAGTCGTCAGGAGGACCGTCTTTCCCCGGTCTTTCAACGCCTGGATCCGGTCCCAGAGTTGGAGACGGCTCTGCGGGTCGAGCCCCGTCGTCGGTTCGTCGAGAAAAAGGACTTCCGGGTCGCCCACGAGCGCGCACGCCACGGCGAGCCTTTGTCGCTGCCCGCCGGAAAGCTTGACCACCCAGGTGTTGCGCTTCTCCTCGAGCGAAAGAAACCGCATCGCCTCCTCCGGATCGAGCCCGTGGTCGTAGAAGGACCGGAACAGGCGCAGCGTCTCGAACACGGAGAGCTTTTCCGTGGTTCTCGACTCCTGGAGCGAGACGCCGATTCGACGGCGGATCGCGCTGGGGTCGTCCTCCCATCGGAGGCCGAGAATCTCGACGTCGCCCTCGTCGCGCCGGGTCAGGCCCTCGAGAATTTCGATTGTCGTGGTCTTGCCGGCTCCATTGGGACCGAGTAGGCCGAAACATTCGCCCGAGGCCACGTTCAGATCGACGCCGGCGACCGCCTGCACGGCCCCGAACGCCTTCTTCAAGTTTCGGCTGAAAACGGCGGGTCCGGGCGCGGCGCTGTCGGAGCTCGGGCTTGCCATGGGCGGGAGATTATCATCGGGGGATGGATCGATTCGGCAAGCCGGCCCGCGTGAGTCCCGAGGCCCTGCTCCAGGGGCCGCGGCCGCGCCAGCGGGAGCTCTTTTCCGTGATTCGAATCGCTCTCGAGTTCATCAAGGGGTTCCGCGCGCTCCATTTCGTGGGCCCCTGCGTGACGCTTTTCGGCTCCGCGCGATTTGCCGAGGACCACCCGTATTACGCCCTCGCCCGGCGGATCGGGGGGGAGGTCTCGCGGCTCGGTTTCACGGTGCTGACGGGAGGAGGCCCCGGGATCATGGAGGCGGCCAACCGCGGTGCGCGGGAGGCGGGGGGACCTTCGGTCGGATGCAACATCGAGCTGCCGAGCGAGCAGAAGCCCAACGATTACCTCGACCGGTGGGTGACCTTCCATCATTTCTACGTTCGAAAAGTGATGATGGTGAAGTACTCGTACGCCTTCGTGGTCCTGCCGGGAGGGATCGGCACCATGGACGAGTTGTTCGAGGCACTGACCCTCATCCAGACCAAGAAGATTCTCTCGTTTCCGGTCGTCGTGATGGAGAAGGCGTTCTGGTCGCCGCTGGCCGAGCTCATGGAGCGAATGGTGGCGGAGAAGACCATCGACGAGTCGGACCTTCATCTGTTGTTGCTCACCGACTCGGTGCCCCAAGCGATCGAGCACATCCGCCGCCACGCGATCGATGCTTTCGGGCTTCACCGGCGAGGCCGCCCATCGCGGGCAAGGATGCTCGGCGAAAAGAAGTTGCAGAAAAAACCGTCTTGACGCGCTCGGCGTTTCTCGACGCCGGCGCGACGTTTCAGGCGAGCTTCGCGGTCCGGGCCGAGAGGGTTTCAACCGGAACGTCGTAGCCCGAGGCGCGGATCTCGGTCATTCCCTGGGGCTCCCAGATCCCCATCTCCCTCAGGGGGGGACGGTAGATGTGGAGCGAGAGGGAACGGCCCTTTCGCGGAAAGAGGCGATGGAGCAGGGTGGGGCTCGTGAGGCACGCGTCGCCGGCGCCGCGATCGCTCCGGTCGAGAAGGGCGGGCTTGTCTTCGGGCGTGTCGAAAGTCTCCTCGACGAGGCTGCCGGAGAAGACCAGCATGGATCCCATCACCCCGCGGTGGTCGTGGATCGGCGTCTTCTGGCCCGTCTCCCAGGCGATCAGCATGACTTCCCAGTCCGGACCCATGAAAACGGGATGTCGCATGTAGCGCTCCGCGCTGTATCGCGCGCAGCCGACGTACGGCTCCATCTCGCGCGCCACGGGCATCAGGACCGATTCGGGCGTCGGCCGCTCGATTCGCGCGGCAAGCTCAGAGAGGAGCTCCTGAATTCTTTCGGGAAGCGTCACGTCGGGGAATTCTATCAGGATTGAGTCCGCGCGCGGACTCTCACCTGGAAACCTCGAGAGAAGCGCTGAGCTCGAGCCGCGAGGGCGCCAGGCATCTCCGGTCGTCGCACGCCTGGAATTCGATGGTGACCCGGGCTCGGATTTTCCCGGGCTGCGCCTGCGTCGAAATGGTCGCGGGAAGAGGAATTTCGAAGGCTCCCGAATACGTCGAAAGCGGCTCGCCGGCAACGGCGACGTCCTTTCCGTCCGGGTAGAGGGGCTCGCCGAATTCGATCGCGTCCCCGGCGGCCCGCACTTCCTTCGCGAGAAGATCCGGATGGCTCGGGAGGTGGCTCTGGATGTGCCAGCCGGGTTCGACCTCGATTCGAACGGAGAGCAGGGTTTTCTCGCCGGGGCGCGCTCCTTTCGGCGCCACGACGAGAGATGCGCGCACCGGCCCGGCCCGATCCTCAGAGGGATGCGGCGCGGCGAGGCTCGGGGTTTTCGCGGCGAGCATGGCGAAGGTGGTGGCGGAGGTGGGGAACGATCGGGCGTAGGCCGCGGCCGCGGAAAATGCGCGGTCGGCGGCGATCCGGAATTCCGGGGATGCGCGGGTCGCGTCGAGCCGGCGAAGGACCTCCACGGCGACGCCGTTGGGCGAAGGAACGACCTGGTCGAGGAACTCCTTCGAGGAATCGAGAAGGCCTCGCTTCCCGGAAGCCGAGGTCTGGAAGAATCCCCCCGCCTTCCCGTCGCTGAATTCGGAAATCATCTCGCCCGCGATCTCCCGCGCCCGTGAGGCGAGCGCGGGGTCTCCGGTCGCTTCCGAGAGGTCCAGCAGGGCTCGCGCGAGAAAGGCGTAGTCCTCCAGGAATCCCCCGATCTTCGCGGCGCCGTTGCGCGAAACGTGCAGGACGCGGGCGCCCGAGACGTGTTTCTCCAGCAGAAACGCCGCGATTCGGCGCGCGGCCTCGATCAGCGCGGGATCGCCGAGGTTTTTCGACGCGTGAACGAGAGCGGAGACGGCGAGGGCGTTCCACGAGGTCAGCAC
>JBOGJO010000092.1:0-3613 GCA_050747885.1 Thermoanaerobaculia bacterium | reverse complement strand
GTCTGGATCGCGCGCCATCGAGCGTTGCTCGGGAGCTGAAGCGCAACAGCACGAGCTCGAGTGGGTATCAACCGGTCTACGCCGGTCAGCAAGCCAAGGCACGGCGCTGGAACGGCAGCAAACTGCTGCGTCGGCCAGGCCTTCAGGCTCTGGTCTTGGACCGTCTTGGCCGAGGATGGTCCCCTCAGGAGGTTGCGGGCCGACTCGCCCGTGAGCAGGGCCATAGTGTCATCAGCCACGAAACCATTTATCGTTTCATCGCCGCTCAGATCGCCCGCACGAAGGACTATTCCTGGCGCCTTTTCCTTCCTCGCGGCAAGAGCAAGCGCGGCTTGCGCAGTCCCAAACACGGCAACGCCTCCGTGCACATCCTGAACCGCATCCCTATTGCTCTTCGCCCGCCTGAGGCGGCTGACCGAACCAACCCTGGCCATTGGGAAGCTGATCTCATCTTGTTCGCTACCTACGGACAGGTCGCTCTGGCCTTGCACGAGCGCACTTCGCGCCTGATTGTCATCGTGTCTCAACCCAACAAGGCCGCAGCGCCCATCGCCGCTACAATCGAAAATCTCCTGGCACCCTTGCCGCCGCACCTTCGTCGGACCATGACCTTCGACAACGGAACCGAGTTTGCCTTCCACCACCGCTTGGGAGAAACACTCGGCATCCACACCTTCTTCTGTGATCCCCGATCTCCCTGGCAGAAGGGCGGCGTGGAAAACGCTATCGGCAGACTTCGTCGATTCCTCCCTCGAAAAACCGACCTCTCCGCACTTCGCGCAAGCTAAATCCTGCAGTTCGCACGCCTCTACAACCACACGCCCCGTAAATGCCTTGACTTCCAAACGCCAGCTGAAGTCTTCTCTCATCTGATGCACTTCAAATGTGAACCCACCTCCCCGCGTTCGCGGGGATGACGACGGGTTACCCGTATCGCTCCCTCAGCCGCCCCATGAGCTCCAGCCCCTGCCGCGTGCGGGCCCCGTGCCAGCAACAATCGTCGCCGTCCACGAGCTCGATCGGAATCGACTCCCCAAACGCTCCCCGAATCGCCGGAAGATGCCCCTCCGAAAACGGGAACGGCTCGGAAGAGAAGAACAGGACGTCCGGCTCAGCGGCGAGGACCGTTTCGGGCCTGACCTCCGGATACCGGGATTCCTGGTGGGCGAACACGTTCTCCCCCCCGGCGTAGCTCAGGAGGTCGCTCACGTACGTGTCGCCGGAAACCGTCATCCAGGGATCCTTCCAGATGAAGTATGCGTATCGAAACCGCCTGGCAGGGCCCCCTTCGAGCCGGACGCGCTGCGACTCGACCTCCTCTGCCAGGAGATCGCCCGCGCCCGGCGCTCCGGCCACCTCCGCGAGCTCGCGGATATGCGCTGGAATGCCGGCGACGCTCCTGGGAAACGACACGTGGACCGGAAACATCGTGGAGAGAGCCTCCACGTCCTCGCGGCGGTTCTCCTCGGCGTTCGCGAAGATCGAGTCCGGGGCGAGATCTTCGATTTTTCGGATCTCGACCGTTTTGGTTCCCCCGACCTTCGGAAGCGAAGCGACGACTTGCCGCGGTCGCGTGCAGTAGCGCGTCACACCGACGAGCCAGCCGCCCAGGCCAACCTCCGCGAGGGTCTCGGTAATGGACGGGCAGAGCGAGACCAGTCTCGCGGGCGCGGAAAGACCCGTCACGAGAACGACGTGGGAATACCCGCGGTCTTGTACATTCCCAGAAGCCCGCTCTTGTCCGTCGCCTTGATCCACGCCTCCTTCGGCTCGACCAGTTTTTCCCTGACGAGGGCGAACAGCGAATCGTTCATCGTCAGCATTCCGGCCGCTTTCGACGTCTGCATCACCGACGCAATCTGAAACGTCTTCGCCTCGCGGATGAGGCTCGCAACCGCGTGATTCGACAGCAGGATCTCCATCGCCGCAACACGGCCCCCTCCGATCCTGCGGCACAGCACCTGCGCGACGACCCCCTTGAGGGCCTCCGCAAGCATCGAACGGATCTGCTCCTGCTGGTTCGTCGGAAACTGATCGATGATCCGATCGACCGTCGAGACCGCGGTCGTCGTGTGGAGCGTGCCGAACACAAGATGGCCAGTCTCCGCCGTTTCGATCGCGATGGCGATCGTCTCCAGGTCCCGCATCTCGCCGACGAGAACGATGTCAGGGTCCTCCCGAAGCGCCGCCCGAAGCGCGCTCTTGAACGATTGCGTGTGCGACCCCACCTCACGCTGATTGACCAAGCAGCGGATGTTCGAATGCACGAACTCGATCGGGTCCTCGATGGTGATGATGTGGTCCGATCGGTTCTGGTTGATGTAGTTCACCATCGATGCCAGCGTCGTCGATTTGCCGGAGCCCGTCGGGCCGGTCACCAGAACGAGCCCCTTAGACAGAAAGCAGAGGTTGAGCACCGCTTTTGGAATCCCGAGTTGCTCTACCGAAATGATGTCCAAAGGAATTTGCCGAAACACTGCGCCCACGCCTCCCCTGTCGCGAAAGACGTTCACCCGAAATCTCGCCAGGCCCGGAACCTCATAAGCAAAGTCCGCGTCGTTCAATTCGGAGAAGTCAGCTCGGACCTTCTCGGAAAAGATCGGCTCGACCAACGCGCGAACGCCCTCCGAGTCGAGCACGCTACGACCCTCCAGAGAAGTCATCTCGCCATGTACCCGGAGCACCGGCACCGATCCCGAACTCAGGTGCAAGTCCGACGCCTGACGCTCCATCATCAGCGTCAGCAATTCGTCGATGGGTCGACCGCTCGTCGTCGGCACGGGGCGCAGAACCGCCGCCGGTCGCACCGGGGCACCGGACGGTGGAGGAGGCGATCCCACCGATGCCGGGATTGGCGACCGGCGGATCGTGATGGACGGTCCCGACGGGCTGCGAGAGATCTCGATCTCGAAGTTGTTGCCGCCATTCATCCACGGCACGGTTCCGGCCTCGCCCGACCCTGGAATCCCGACGGCGATCTCCGAAACCACTCCCTCGACCGCTCCCGCGGACAGCGCTTCGCGACCGAGCTCGAGCCGCTGCCCTTTCCTTCGGGCGAAGATCTTTTCCCCGGGGATGAGGATCATTTCGTCCGCCGCCGAGCGAACGAGAGCCTCGAGGAGAGGGACCAGCCGCGACATTAAATCTCGACCCTCGTGACGCGGTCCTTGCGAACGAGGTACACCGCTTCCGAGCTCTCGATCGGAACGAACTTGCCACTCTGGTTGAATGCGTCCGAAACTCGCGATGACTCCGGCGGAAAATTCGAGGAAAGCGCGCCCTCGACGCAGCCCCCGTTCTCCAGATGCAATCGGACCAGGTAAACGTTGGCCGTCACGCGTCCGGGCAGGCGGGAAAGCAGCGGCGCCTCCGGCGTGGCTTTCGCGACGAGGATCGAATCGGAACCGAGGAGCAAGAAAGCGCCGTCGCAGCGCACCGGGATGAAAGGATTCGCCGCGTTCAGGAATTCGTCGAGGGTTTCCGGGCCGTCATGGTGCGGAGAGTTCGGAGGCAAAAAGATCGTCGCCGAAAAGCTGCTGCCGTCCGACACGGTGAAAACGACTTCGAGAGGAAGGATGGGGACGCGAATTTCGTCATCGTCGGACATGCGAAC
>JBOGJO010000091.1:0-2256 GCA_050747885.1 Thermoanaerobaculia bacterium | reverse complement strand
GTCCAGTGGATCAGGCGCGAGGTCCGGCTGTGGCGAACGATTTCGTTTCCGACGACGATGTCTTCCCCGGTCTGCCCGGCCAGAACGGCCCGGTCCATCGGTCGCGGAGGATGGGCTGCGCTCATGTTCGCTCCTCTCTCGATCTCACGCCGTCGGGAGGTTCGTGTCCTGATCGTCGGTGCCGGCGGCTTCTTTCCGTCCGTATTTCGTGAAGTGCGCAAACAGGCCGATGACGGTCCCAAAGATCGCCACGGCGCCGATCGGCCGCAGGACCGACTTCCAGAATTTCACGAGCACCGGCACGTGCGGATCGGCCGGCAGGTCGTACCAATCCGGATGGTCGCCGTGCGCGAGCACGGTGACGACGCTGGTGCCGCCGACGCCCTTCGGGTCGTAAAGTATCGCCTGCGCGAACCCGTTCTCTTTGAGCTGCGAGACGCGAAGGTTTCCCATCGCGACCATGTCGTCTTTCGTTCCGAAGTGCAGACAGCCGGTGGGACAGGCCTTGACGCAGGCCGGCTCGAGGCCGACCTCGACGCGGTCCACGCACAGCGTGCACTTGGCCATCTTTCCCGTCGTCTTGTGGAACCGCGGCACGTCGAACGGGCAACCCGTCTCGCAGTAACCGCAGCCGATGCACTGGTCGGGGTTCACGTCCACGATACCGTTGGCGTACTGGACGATCGCTCCCGGGGCCGGACAGGCGGCGAGGCACCCGGGCTCGTCGCAATGCATGCACTGGTCTTTGCGCATGAGCCACGCAATGCCGCCGTCGACGTCGCGCTCGCTGAACTTGATGAGGTTCCAGTATTGCGCGTGGAGCGTGGGCAGCGTCTGGTAGGTCCCTTCCTGCTTCGTGGGGACCACGGGAAGGTCGTTCCACTCCTGGCAGGCGACCTCACAGGCCTTGCAGCCGATGCAGGTGGTGGTGTCGACGTACTTGGAGACGGTGGGAAGGGTTCGGGTTCCCGAGAGGCTCCCCCAGACCGAAGCGGAGGAGCGGCGGATTTCGAGGTTCTGCGAGCTCACGATGCTCCTCCTTTCAGGCCTTCTCGAGTTTGACGAGGAAAGTCTTGTATTCCGGCGTCCAGGTGTTCGGGTCCATCGCGGAAGGCGTGAGGAAGTTCGCGAGCGGCCCCGTATGGCCCTCCGTCCCTTCGTAGCCCCAGTGAAGCGGCATGCCGACTTGCCAGAACTGCTTGCCCTCGACCTGGAGCGGTCGGAGCCTTTTCGTCACCATCGCAACGCCTTCGACCGACCCTCTCGCGGAGGTCAGGCGAGCCCGCCCCCCGTTCGTGATCCCTTTTTCCTTCGCGAGCTGTTCCGGAATCTCGATGAAAAAGCCCGGCTGCAGCATGTTCAGGCGGTCGATGTGCTTGGTCCAGTAATGGTACATCTCAGTCAAGCGATACGTCATGCAAACGATCGGAAAATCCTTCGCCGTCCCGTAGACGTCCTTGTCGGACTTGAACCGCTTCGTCGCGGGATTGGACGTCACCTTCGGGTGCAGGACGTTCTCCACCGGAGCCTCCACGGCCTCGTAATGCTCGGGGAAAGGCCCGTCGTTGAGAGGAGCGAAGAGCTTTCCGACTCCTTCGGGGAGCATGATGAAGGCGCCGTACGTCCCGGGCGGGGCGTCCGGTTTCATGTCGGGGACATCGCCGACCCACTTTTCTCCGTTCCATTTGATCCCGGTCCGAGTGGGGTCCCAGGGCTTTCCTTCGGCATCGGCCGAGGCGCGGTTGTACATGACGCGCCGGTTCGCGGGCCAGGAGAACGTCCAGTTGTGGAACATGCCGAGGCCGTTCGGGTCATCCACCGGATTTCGGCGTTGGGCCATGTTGCCGGCCTCGGTGAAAACGCCCGACATCAGCCAGTTGCCGACCATCGTCGTGCCGTCGTCCTGGAGCTGCCCGAAGCCGTCGAGCTGCTGGCCGGCGGTCTTGAGGACCTTTGTCTTGTCCTTCGGATCGTGGATGTCCTCGAGCGCCTTGCCGTTCAACTCCTTCAGGATCTCCGAGAGATCGGGGGCTGCCGGATTCGTATAGGCCCAGTCGACGCTGGCGACCTGCTCCGGAAGCGCTCCTCCCTCTTTCTTGTAGAGATCCCTCACGGCCAGGAAGATGCGCGCGAGGATTTCCTGGTCGCTCTTGATCTGTCCCGGCGGGTCGAGGGCCTTCCATTTCCACTGGATCCAACGCGCCGAGTTCGTGAAGCTGCCGTCCTTTTCCGCGAAGTTCGACGCGGGCAGCATGT
>JBOGJO010000090.1:0-18864 GCA_050747885.1 Thermoanaerobaculia bacterium | reverse complement strand
ATCCGAGTCGGCGAGTGGGGCGGGCATATGCTGATGGAATGCGATGATCTGGTGACCATTCACAAATTTTGTTCGATGCTCCCCGCATTCGTTTTCGAGGTGCATCCGGTCATTCCGGTCGAGGAAGCCGTCCGCGGCGAACTCGAGGTCATCTCCTGGCGGGATGGGCTGAAGCGCAAGTGATGGTGGCCAGCACCTTCGGGCTTCGGCCAGACAACGGGCTAACCCCTCGTCTACCTCGAAGGCTATACCTATGGAGGAAACTGGCCGGCCGATGAATCTCGCTTTTTCGATGCCGGCCTAACATCTAACATGCGCTTGCAGCGGATCAGCCTTCCACCTTCGCGCTTCGCGCTACGGCGGACAAGTCGCCGAAGGCTACGGCTCGATAAGTTGTCGCTTTCCTCCACCGCTGGCCTGCCGCGCCGTAGCTTTATGCGAAGGCAGGAAGCCGCCTCGTCAGGCGAGATTGACAACCAAGTTCCTGTTGGCATAGCTTTAGGCCGTTGTTCGTAGCTTAACCCCCAATCTTGGAGAGACGCATGCTTCACGTGATCCTCCCGCTTGTGCTCGCCGCGTCTACCGGTCTCGCCTCCGTTGACCAGCAGACGGCGCATGAGAGAGACGTAGTTGTGTCCGGAACAACCTTCCACATTCGGCAGGCAGGCTCTGGCGCTTCGCTCGTTGTCTTCGAAGCTGGTATGGGTGAGGATCTCAGCACTTGGGACAAAGTCCAACCCAGCGTAGCTACCTTCGCGCGCACTTTGTCTTACGACCGCGCAGGGCTTGGCAAGTCGTCGCCACCAAAGGCCACACCACGGGATGCGAGACAGCTTGCCCTCGAGCTCCATGATCTGCTCCAGGCGTTAAACGAACGGGGCCCCGTCGTCTTGGTCGGCCACTCCCTGGGCGGAGCTATCGCCCAACTGTTTGCCCATCAGTACCCGAGCGAGGTGGCCGGCCTCATCCTCGTCGACCCCGAGGATGGTCGCGTTGACGAGCTAGTGGCCTCACGCCTTCCAGCAAATCTCGCTAGCGCACGGCGGGAGGCTATCGCCCAGGCTATGCCGACGCTCCCTGCGCCGGTTAGACTCGAAAAAGAAGCTCTCCCGCTAAGTGGCCAGGAGGTAGCACGTGCCGTTCCGCTTCCCGTCGTCCCGATCACCGTACTAACGGGCACGAAGAAGAACCCCGAGTTTCCTGGCAATCCTATGGAGCAAGATACAAAGTTGGAATTGCACAATGCCTTCGTCCGCGAGGTTCATGCCAAACACATCCTTGTTCCGCAATCCCGGCATTACATTCAGAATGACGCTCCCGAGATCGTTGTCGAAGCAATTCGCGCGGTGGTTGTACAGAGGTCGAACTAGCTCCTGGTCCATAGCTGCGATGGACGAGGCAATGTTCCGAATGCATGACTCGCCAAACATCGCCTTCCAGCGGACAGCCGCCCGCGCCTTGCTTGGGCCGGCTGCCGCTGAAGCCGGGTCGTTGGGCTCCAGAACAACGTGAAACCTGAGTTGCGCGCCGCATATATGAACCCACCGTTCATCATGGGCGTGGTGATTCTCATCTTAGGTATGTTGCCACTTCTCGTCGGAGGTTTTCTCGACTTGCTGGGAATCGTTGACATAGGGAATGCTCTCGGCCTCGGCGTCCTGATGGTTCTATCGTTTCCAATTGCTACCGTGTTTCTCATCGTCGGTTCAGTGGTTGCTTTCAAGCGCATCGGGAAAAGGCGAGACGGTTGGTGAAACCAAGATCAGCGGCCATATCCTTGCTGGAGCCCAACATCGGCTTGCAGCGGACTTCGGCTCGCGGCCTCGCCGCTGAAGCCGCGTCGTTGGGCCGCAGCTGGCAATCGGTTCGGGGAATATCGGTCCCCGCGGCCATCGCTGCCGTGCTGCTGGCCTCGCTAGCGATCGCTCAGACTCTCCCACCGAAAGAGGGGTATAGCTGGAAGCGTGTCCCTGAAATCAAGGCCGCGTTCTTGGTACCGAACGGTTGGCATTTTCGCAGAGAGCAGAAGGGAACGTCGCTTGGCTACTTCATCTCCAGGGAGAAGATCTCTCCGCCCGGCGAGTTTCTTGTCGGTCTTTCAATCAACGTGATCCATCCGCCTTCATCAACCAAGAGTAGCGAATACGCTAAGGCGTTCATCAACCAGTTCGCGAGCGGAAAGGCTGTGATCAGGACCTGGGATGCGAGCCAGGGTCCGTTCGTGGGCTACGGCTGCAGAGTCAAGGACGACTCGACGACCATGCACGCTCTCATGTTGGCCAACCCAAAGACGAACACGCTGTATTTTGTGATGTTTGAGGCCCCTAATCCGGAGTGGCAAGAAGCATGGCACATAGGGGAAACTCTCGTCGACACACTCTACCTGGATGACGATGTCTAGAGTTGTCGCGCGGCCCAACATCGGCTCGCAGCGGACCCTCCTTCGCGCCTTACGGCGCTACGGCGCGGCCGCTGAAGCCGCGTCATTTGGCAGCAAGCAGCCCGGGCGGGCGCAAGGTAGGTCATGAGAACTGAGTTGCGTGTGCTGATGGCCCTCGGGACTGCGGTTCTGGTTTTTTATCCCGTGTGTTGGGGAGTTGGCTACCTCGTCGTTGCGGAGCATCTGCCGTTCGGGGTTTCATTTCTTGTCTCGACACCGACCGCCGTTGCTGCGGCATGGTATGTGTGGGTTCGCACAGGGTTTCAGGGCGGCCTTGCCAGATCGGTCTCTGTCGGCGCGCTGGTAACGGGCGGAGTCGCATTTCTAGTGGGTTTCGTCGGCCCACTCTTTCTTGCGCCCGATGCTAATCAGGGTCCACTGCTGGGTATCTTTCTGACCGGGCCACTCGGGTTTATCCTCGGCGCCGCGGGTGGTGCAATTCACTGGTTCGCCAGAGGACGTCGATGGGGAATCGGGGGTGACCGTGCTGCCTAACATCGGCTTGCAGCGGACCGCCTTCGCAACTTGCTACGGCCCGGCAAGCTTTCGGCCTGCGGCCTCGCCGCTGAAGCCGGGTCGTTCGGGTGCGGTGAGCCTGACCGTTGAGAAACGATGAGAATCCCCCTGACCTTCGCCCAGAGGCTCGAACCTGGGGTGAGGTATTTTCACGCCAGCATCTGAGCAGTCGCGGGCTCGTCGGAATTTGGCTGATGATCCTGTCGATTACCTTGATGCTCGCAGTGACCCTAATCACGGAACGAGGATCATTGGGCCTTGCGGTTGGCACCATCGTCCTTATCGCTTTCATGAGCGCGATTCTCTTCACATCCACCAAGAAGTACATGGCTTCCCGAGCACACAGGGCGGCGAAGCGGCGTTTTGACGACCCGAATGAATAACGAAGAAGGGCGCACCTCGAACATCCCGTTGCAGCGGCCGTCGAGCCGCCGGCTCGCCACCGCTGAAGCCGGGTCGTTAGCCCGCGGAATAGCATTACTTGCGCGTGTTCTTTGGACACTCATGGGGGGATTGCCACCAATGTCCGTTCAGTTAGGGAGGAATCAATAGTGCGCCTGATCTGGTTGCTTCTCGCGTGTGCCTTCGGACTGTCGGGCTTGTCAGATGGCGTCGCCGTGATCCGCGAGCTCAAGGCCGACCCGGCGCAAGCGAATAGGCTGACGACATCAGACCAGCAACAAGCAGATGCCAGGAAGGTCGGCGTTTGGCAGCCGCCTACAGGATTGAAACAAATCCCGATCTGGCCCAACGGTCCGCCAGATATGGCGGGTGTTTCTCAACCAGCCGAGAGAGCTGAAGTCACGAAAGCTCCGGATGTTGTTGCGGGGCGTCCCTACATAGCAGCCTATGACGTAACCACTCCAACCATGACCGTCTTTCCACCCAGGGGTAAGAATACCGGCGCGTCAATGGTCGTTTTCCCCGGTGGTGGATTTCAGCTTTTGGCAATGGACCTTGAAGGAACTGAACTATGTGAATGGATGACGGCCAAAGGCATTACATGCGTCTTGCTCAAATATCGCGTTCCCAAAAGCGATCACTACTGGGACAAGGATTGCCAGTGCCACATCACACCCAAAGTCCCCCGCGCACTTCAGGACGCGCAAAGAACAGTTAGGCTCGTCCGGGCCAGGGCGAAGGAGTTGAACCTCGAGCCCAACAAGATCGGGGTGATCGGCTTCTCGGCAGGCGGCTATCTGGTCGCGCAGACCAGCAACATATTCGATCCAACTTACGAGCCTGTTGATGCGGCTGACACACTCAGCAGCCGCCCTGACTTTGCCGTTGCGCTTTATCCTGGTCATCTGTGTCGCTCCGGCGCCCTCGATCCCGGCCTACACGTCACAACACAGACGCCGCCGACATTCCTGTTGCAAGCGTGGGATGATCCCGTTGACGACATCTGCAACAGCACCGTCTATGCGCGTGCCCTTGATGACGCGGGCGTCCCGGCAGAGGTCCATCTCTTTGTCAAGGCGGGCACGCCTTCGGCCTGAGGCGCACAGAACATCCAGTGACGATGTGGCCTTCGCTCGTGGAGACCTGGCTCAAGGAAATCGGGATTCTGTAGTTTTAGGCCGCGCCGAAAAAGCCGCGGGCGAACAACTCATTCAACCGGACTCGCAATAGCGCAGCTCTCATTCGTCACATTGATTGCTCGCCGGTGCATTCGGGGGCGAGGTGCTGGGCGCGGTGGGCGGTCGAGGTAGAATGGAATGACTCGGGAGGGCGCATGGAGCTCAAGCTCACGGCATGAGCACACGCAGCGAAGGCGGGAAGCCGGAGCGTCGAGCGTCGTTTCTTGATTGTAAGCCGATTGTTCATACAATCGGTCCGGCGGATCCGATACACCGACGTGTTCGACGATTCGAACCTGCCGGGGGAGATTCAGGTGACGATCACGCTCAAAAAAGTCCTGATGGGGACCGAGCTGACCATCGTGCAGGAAGGCGTGCCGGACGTCATTCCGCCGGAGGCGTGCTACCTCGGCTGGCAGGAGTCGCTCGTCCTTCTCGGAAAGCTCGTCGAGGCGGAGATCCCCGGGTAGCGCCGAACACGGCCCGGCCGGGCGCCGAGAATCGAGCCATGAAAGTCCTCGCGATTTCAGGGAGCCTCCGCGCGTCGTCCTCGAACGCAATTCTGCTTCGGGTTCTTCCGCTCGTGGCGCCCGAGCTCGAGCTCACGTTCGCTCCCCCGCTCGATTTTCTCCCCTTCTTCGACGCGGACGTCGAGGAGGCGGGCCTCCCCGACCCGGTTGCCCGCTGGCGGGGCTCCATTCGCGATCACGCCGCGCTCGTCATCTGCAGCCCCGAATACGCGCACGGCGTTTCCGGCCTCCTCAAAAACGCGCTCGACTGGCTCGTCGGCGGCATCGAGATCGTGGAGAAGCCCGTCGCGGTGATCAACACTTCGCTGCCTTCGACGGCGGCGCACGCTTCGCTCATCGAGATCCTCGGCGCCATGGGAGGGAGGGTCGTTCCCGAAGCGTCCATCGCGGTTCAGCTCCGCGGCAGAAGGCTCGACGAGCGCGACATGGCGTTCGACGCATCGATTTCGCGTCTGCTCCACGGCGCCATGACCGCTCTTTCCGCCGCCGCGAAACCATGAAACGAGTCCCAACGGCAGATTCCGGCGCCCAACGGCAACCTCGAAGGAGAGAGCTTCACCATCCCGCGGAAGTTGGATGGTCTTGCTCAGTCAGGGACAAGTCATGAAGAACCGTTGTGGGCCTTCACGTGGCAAAACTGCGATGACGCCTGATCCCGAAACACCGTGGTTCACCTTGAGCCCGGACACCGCCCTGACCGCACGCCTCGCTGCCGTCGCCGAGCCCGGATTCGTCCTCATCGCCGGGACGCTGCTCGCAAAGATCGCGCTCGCGGAAATCGCAGCCGGTAATGCCGAACACTACCTCTACAACCTGCCCGCCCCCGATTTTCGCTCTGCAGCGCTGATACAGCTTCTCCAGTTGACGGTGCGTTTCAGCTTCGTTCTCGCGCTTGCCGTGGGGCTTGGCGTATGGCGCGGGCGGTCCACCGCCGCGTCATACGGAGTGACTCTTCAAAAGCGAAGTCTCCCAGAACTCGTTCGCGTCGGAATTCTGGTCGGTTTGATCGCATCGCTACCCGAGCAGGTTCTCCGGCTCATGAGCGAATACGTGCGCCTTGGGCCGGGGACTCGCTTCTGGGCCCTGGAAGCTCGCGTGCCGTGGGATGCCGCGTTCTGGCTGTACATGGCGGTTGGGAGCTACGCGTTCGTCCCGATACTCGAGGAGCTCTTCACCCGCGGCTACGTCCTCGGGCGGCTGCGCGAATCGTTCAGCGCCGGCGGATCCCTTCTCGCGACGGCCACGTTTTTCACCATCGCGCACGGCCAATACCGGCACGCGGATGCGCTGGCAATCGGCGCGCAGGCGAGCCTCTTCGTCTGGGCGGGGATCTGTGCCTATGCGGTTTACCGGACCGGGTCACTCCTCCCCGCAATCATTGCCCACGCGATGATCAACGTCCCGATGAATCTCGACGCTCGGTGGGGGATGCTCGCCCTCAGTTTCCTCGCGCTGCCGCTGTGGCGAAGGGCGATTTCCTCGTGGATCCGTGGAATCATCGACACGTTCGGACGCGTCCATGACTGGCTCGCAACGTCGCTCGCGCTCGTGGCAATTGTGGTGATTCTGGTTTCCGTCGGCCTGAACGCACGCATGCCTTACATCTGGATGGTCGTCCTGGGTTCGGCGTCTCTGCTCGGCCTCCGTCGCCGCTCCCCATGGGCCGATGTCCGCATGAGATCGGACGCTCCCGGAGGTGCTTCTTGAGCGCCCCCGCTTCCGCCTCTGCTTCCCTGCGAAGGACATCCCGTTCTGGGCGTCTCGATTTTTCGCGTTAAAGGAAAATGGTCTCCAGTGGCGAAGGACCCGATCAATCCTTTTTTGAAGGATTCTCCTTCTTCGCCGGCTTGTCGGGCTTCTTGGAATCGGTCTTCGATTCCCGGGGTTCGGCCTTTGCGTCCGCGGCTTTCTCGGGGGCCTTCTCCGACGATTTGTCGGCGGATCCGCTCTTGCTCGCGTAATCCGTCACGTACCAGCCGGAGCCCTTGAACTGGATCGCCGGAGAAGACATCAGTTTTCGGAGTTTTCCGCCGCAATGCGGACAGTTTCGGATCGCCTTTTCGTTGAAGCCTTGAAGGACTTCGATCTTCTTCTTGCAGGAGGCGCAGAGGTATTCGTACAGTGGCATTCGATGAGCTCCGCTTTCAGGCGCCCGATGCTTCGTTTCGGTGGGTGCGATACTGGATCTTCTTGGCCGAGCCTTCGGACTTGCGCTGGATCAGGTCGAGGCAGAAGAAGAGAAACAGCATTCGCGCGTTCCGGGCCGCGTCCCCGGGCCCCCGCCGGCAAAGGTCGACGAACGGCACCTTGCCGTCGACAAGCGCGAGATACTTCTCCTCCTCCGCGCTCAACGGAATGCCCGGCGCCGCTCCCTCCACGAGCTCGAGCACAGTCCACGACGGCCCGATCCGTTTCACGAGCAATTTCGGATCCGCCGCCTTCATCAGTCCGTCGCGAATGACCTGCTCGAGGGGCAGGTCGATCTGGATTTTTTCCTCCGCCCGGAATCGTCCGACCTCGAAGGTGACCTGCCCCTCCTCCCAATCGAAGACGGTCCAGAGAATGGCCGACACCTGGGCCAGCACGGCTCCCGCCATCTGGGAAGGAGTCAGAATTCCCATATCGATGAGGACCTCACCCTGGCGCTTCCCGGTCAGGGCGATCCGCCGGCCCGATTCGGCGAGCTGTTCGGTCGTGAGGAGCCCCTTTCGCACCAGGAATGCCCCGAGCGCGTCCTCGAGGTCGCTCGACGTCGCGAAAACCACGCGCCCCCCGTCGAGAAAAATCCTCTTGATCGCGTCGGGACGCTTCGCCGTTACGACGCCGGGGACCCGGTACCGGTTGATCGTCGCGAGAACCTTCGGAAGCGGCGTCTCGGCGAGGTTCCCGTCGAACTGGAATTTCGTCGTCATCGGGCTTTCGATTTTAGTCCCAATCGGCTCGAAAGGTAGAATCGCCCCGTGATCGCCGTCGCCGAGGCCCTCGCGCGGATCGCCCGGGCCACCGGGCCGCTGGGCGAGGAGCTCGTTGCCGTGTCGGCCGCGGCGGGCCGCACACTCGCCCGGGAGCTGGTCGCCGACGGCGATTACCCGCCGTTCGACACGACGGCGATGGACGGCTACGCGATCTGTGCCGGCGGCGGCCCGAACCCGCCGGGCTCCTCCGACTCCGCATGCCGCTATCGCGAGCGGCCGGGGGTCGTCGGGGCCGGGGATGATCCCGGGCCCGGTCTCGCGCCCGGCGAGGCCGTCCGCGTCATGACCGGCGCTCCCATTCCCGCCGGAACGACCGCCATCGTGCCGGTGGAAGAGGCGACCTCGGAGACCGGGACCGTTCTGGCGGGCGCCCCGAAACCCGGGGCGCATATTCGCCGGCGCGGCGAGGTGTTTCGCTTCGGAGACGCGCTCCTGCCGCGCGGCACCCGGCTCTCTCCCGAAGGCTTGCTCCTGTGCGCGACCGTCGGCTCGGCGTCGGTGCCCGTCTGGCGCCTGCCCCGGTGCGGAGTCGCGGCCACGGGAGCCGAGCTCGTCGCCGCCGCCGACCGTCCCCGGGGCGGCCAGATCCGAAACGGCAACGGCCCAGCCCTCGCAGGAGCGTTCGCGCTGCGCGGGATTCGGGCCGTCGAGTTCCCTCCGCTTCCCGACCGCCGGCCCGAGCTCGAGACGTTTTTCTCCGCTTCGATATCCGGTCTCGACCTCGTCGTCACGACCGGCGGCGTCTCGGCCGGAGACTTCGACGAAACGGTGAAGGCCGCGGAGGCGGCCGGGTTCGAAGTTCTCTTCCACCTCGTCGCCATCAAGCCGGGAAAACCGATCGCGTTCGGACAAAAGGGCGGCACCCTCTGGTTCGGTCTGCCGGGCAACCCCGTGTCGGCGATGACGACGTTCGAAGTCTTCGTCTCGGCCGCGCTCGACCGGATCGACGGAAGGCCGGCGCGAAAGGAGCTCCGCGCGGAGCTTGCGGGCCCCGTTCGGCATCGGCCCGGCCGGGAGGCCTACCTCGACGCCCGAATCGATTTCGACGGGGACCGGCTCCGCGCCCGGCCCCTTCGTACCCGCGGAAGCCACGACATTCTTTGCCAGTCCGAGCGGAATGCGCTTCTGATCGTTCCGGCCGAGGGTGGCGACTACGGAGAGGGAGATGTTTTGAGCTGCCTTCCGCTCCGGGATCTTCCCGCTTGAAGAAGCGCGAGTCCGTCGAGAAACGGCACGTCCTTCGGAGCGACGACGGAACCCGGATCGCGGTCACGCACTACGACTCCGGTTCCGAGAGTCTCCTGCTTCTTGCGCCAGGGTTCTGGCGGCGCCGCGCTGATCGCGAGATCGTATTTCTGGCGGCGCATTTCTCGAGGGCGGGATACGACGTGGCGACCCTCGATTTTCGCGGCCACGGGGATTCGGCCGGGAAGTACACTTTCGGCCGGGAGGAATGGCGCGATTTCGTCGCGGTGGCGAGATCGCTCGCGGGAGCTCACCGCTCGATCGCCGCCCTCGGTTTCTCGATGGGAGGGGCCATCGCGGCGGAAGCGATCCTCCGCGCGCCCGACCTGCCCTTTCGCGCCCTCGTGATGATCTCGGCGCCGGCCGACTTCGCGCGCCTTCGGCCCCGCCCCTGGAAACCGGCCGCATGGAAGATGATGGGAGTCGGGCGGGCCCTCGCCCCTCCGCGGGTGGACTGGACGACGTTTCCCCGCGAGAAGCCGCGCGCCGAAGACGCCGTCGAGAAGCTGACGCTCCCGAAATTGATCGTGACGTTCGAGAACGACTGGCTCGTCAATCCGTCGCACGGAGACCGGTTGTTTCGGTCGGCGGCCGCTCCCGTGGAGCGCGTCCACCTGGACGTCGGAAACTCGCTCCATGCCGATGCCGTCGTGCGGTTTGCGCCGGTTTCGTTTCTCCGGGTCCTGACGGAGTTTTTGAACCGCCGGTTTCCCGCAAGTTGCGAGAGAGGGTCGGCGGTAAGCCGGCGATGAAGCGGCGAGCCGTCGTGACGGGAATCGGGTGCCTCGCCCCGAATGGATCGGGGCGCGAGGCGTTTGCCTCCGCGCTCCAGGCCGGCCGGTCCGGCATCCGGAAACTCACGCTGTTCGACCCGGCCGGACTTCCCGTTTCGATCGCGGGCGAGCTCGACGCCTTCGATCCGGCAGCCCATCTTCCGGCCAAGGAAGTCGCGCGCCTCTCGCGGGCCGTTCCGATGGCGATCGCGGCGTCCGAAGAAGCCTTCAAGGACGCGGGCGTGGACTGGTCGACCCAGTCGCTCGAGTCCGCGCGGGAATGGAACGTCCTTCTCGGAACGGGAGGGGGCGCGGTCGAATTCGCCGAGCGGATGTACCAGCTGTACTTCACCGGACAGCAGCGCCGCGCCTCGGCCCACACGATCTCGACCGGCACGATGGGAACGATGTCCTCCGAGCTTTCGATGCGCTTCGGCCTTCGCGGATCCTCCCACGTTATCACGACGGGGTGCGCCTCTTCCACCGACGCCCTGGGCTACGCGTTCCGGGCGATCAAGCACGGCGAGGCCTCGGCCTTTCTCGTGGGCGGGGTCGACGCGACGATCGTGCGCGGAATCCTCGAGGGGTTCATCCTCATGCGCGTCGTCTCGACCCGCCGCGACGCCGAGCCGACGGCGGCGTCGCGGCCGTTCTCGGCCGACCGCGACGGGTTCGTCCTGGGGGAGGGATCGTGGATGTTCGTCCTGGAAGACTCCGAGCGCGCCGCGGCCCGCGGCGCCCGGGTTCATGGCGAAATTCTCGGATACGGGGCCACGTGCGACGCCCACCACCGGATCCGGCTCGACGAGTCGGGTGACGAGCCGGCCCGGGCGATGACGCTTGCGCTGGGCGAAGCCGGACTCGCGCCCGCCGGGGTCGACTACATCGCCTACCACGGAACGGGCACGGAATTGAACGATCGGGTCGAGACCCGCGCGGTGAAAAAAGCGTTCGGAGAAACGGCGAACCGCCTTGCCGGATCGTCCATCAAGTCGATGATCGGCCATCCGCAGGGAGCCTGCGGCGCGGCGGGCGTCGCCGCCACGCTCCTCGCCATGAGGGGCGGGTTCCTTCCGCCGACCATCAACCTCGAGCGGGCCGATCCCGAATGCGGCCTCGATTACGTCGCGAACGCCTCCCGGCCCCGGAAATTCGAAACCGCCCTCTGCAACTGCATCGCGTTCGGCTCGAAGAATTCCGCGCTCGTCCTTCGGGCCGCGACGTGAGCCTTCTGGTTCCCGCCCGGCGGCCGCAGGTGGAGCTCCTCGACCGCGGCGGCCTCCCGCCGGAAGAGGTCGAGAAATCGCTTGCCGACATCCGGTTCGTCAATCGCCGGTGGGGCGGACTTCGCGCGGCGGAGGGCGCCGCCCACCGTCTGCTCGCCCCGGAAGGCCCGGGTCGCGGCATTCTGCTCGACCTCGGATCGGGAACCGCCGACGTTGCGCTCGCCGTCGCGAGGCGCGCCCGCCGGCGGGGAATCCTCGTGCGGGTCGTCGCGCTGGACCTGCAAATCGCCCATCTTTGCGCCGCCCGGCGCATCTCCGGAGACGGCGTCCCGGGCCTCGTCGCCGCGGACGCTCTCGCGCTTCCGATGGCCGACCGAAGCTGCGACTGGGTCTTCTCGTCGCTCTTCCTTCACCACCTGTCGCCCGACGAGAATGTCCGTGTCCTGCGCGAGATGGCCCGCGTCGCGCGGCGAGGCCTCTTCGTCATCGACCTTCGAAGACACCGGATCGCCCGATGGATCGTCGGGGCGCTCGGCCCGGTCTTTTTCCGGAGCCCGGTGTCGGTCGCCGACGGATGCGCGTCCGTGGAACAGGCCTACACGCTCGAGGAGGTCGCGGCCATGGCGCGCCGGGCCGGACTCGCCCGGTTCGAGCTTCGCAAGGTCGCGCCGTTTCGTCTCGAGCTCTCCGCCCGGACATGACCGAACCGATCGACGTCGCCATCGTCGGCGCGGGCCCGGCCGGCTCCTCGGCGGCGGCGGAACTGGCCTCGGCGGGATTTTCCGTCGCGGTCTTCGAAAAGGACGTCTTTCCGAGGCCCAAAGTCTGCGGCGAATTTCTCTCGGCCGGAGGACGCCGCCGGCTCCAGGAATGGAAGCTCGCGCCGGAGCTGGATCGGGCGGGGGCGGAGGAGATTCTCAGCGGCGGCTTCTATCTCTTCGACGGCGCCTTCCGAAACTTCCGCCTCCCCGAGCCGGCGACGGGCGTCTCGCGCAGGCTGCTCGACACGCTGCTGGCGGACCATGCCGGCCGTCGCGGCGCCGCGATGTTCTTCTCCCATGAAGTCGTCGGCGTCCAGGGAGATTTCGAGGGCGGTTTCGCGGTGACGACCCGCGGCCCGGAAGGCGAGGGCCGCTTCGCCGCCCGGGCGGTTCTCGCCGCGTGGGGACGCTGGTCGCCGCTCGACCTCTCGTTCGAGCGGGAATTCGCTTCGAAGAAAACGGACAGGTTCTTCGGATGGGCGCAGCACTGGGAGGGAAACTCCGACCACCTCGCCGGGCGAGTTCATCTCTACTTTTTCCCGGGCGGCTACTGCGGGCTCTCGCGCGTGGAAGGCGCAACCGTGAACTTCGCCGGCATCGTGTCCGAGGATCGGCTTCGCGGCGCGCAAGGCGGCTGGCAGGGATTCACATCGCGCCTTCGCGCGTTTCACACTCCTCTTCGCGAGCACCTCGCGCCCCTTCGGCCGCGCGGTGAGATTCTCGGAAGCCAGACGGTCCTCTTCGAGAGGCACTCGACGGTTTTCGAAAACGTCCTCGCGGCCGGTGACGCGGCCGGGGTTCGCGACCCGTTCACGGGCGACGGGCAGGCCAGCGCGATCGCCGGCGGCGTCGCCGCGGCGCAAATGCTCGGCGAATTCCTCCGCGGAGAGGTCTCCTCCTCCACGCTCGTCGGCCGGTATCGGGCGCTCTGGTCCCGGCGCTTCGGTCCCCGCTTTGGCTGGGACGCAGTCTTCCGACAGCTCATCTTCTCGCCGCGGCTCCAGCGCCTGGCGCTTCCGTTCACGCGGCCCCTCGTGTCGCTCGGCTTCCCGGCGACGCGAACTCGAATCCGTTAGCGGGTCGCCGTTCGGATCACCAGTCCTCGTCCGGCTCGTCGGACCGATCCGTGCCGCGCTCGGCGGAATCGGCCACGTCCCGGTCGCTCGAATCGCGCAGGTCGGGAACCAGATCGGATTCGGCTTCGCGCGCGAGGGCCGGCGCGTCGTGGGAGGCGCCCCATTCCTGAAGGCTTTCCGTGTATTTCTGGTCCGACTTCCAGTCTCCCTCTCCGAGGGGCCGCGCGGCCGGCGGCGCGGCCTTCCGGGAGGACGTTTTCACTTTCTTTCGCGGGGCCGCTTTCTTTCGCGGGACAGTTTTCGCCCTGCGGGCGGCAGGCTTTCGGGGGGCCGCCTTCTTCTTCTTTCCGGCCTTTCGGGCAACTTTTCGAGCAACCTTTCTCTTCGGGGCCTTCTTCGCAGCTTTCTTGCCAGTCTTCGCCGGTCCCCTCTTCCTCGCGGTGGATCGGGCGACCTTCTTCTTCGAGGCTGTTTTCTTCGCTTTTCGGGCCTTCTTTTTCGCCATTTTCGCCTCCTCTACGGTCCCTATAATCCTATATCGTGGAATTCGATTCCAAGAGCCGCCTGAGCGTCCAGGCGAGCGACCGGGGGCTGCGGATCGAGATCGCTCCTCCCGTCTCGGATCGCGCCCTCCGGCGCAGGGCGCTTCTCTTCGGGTCCGCGCTCGCGGCCGGCGGGTTCCTCGCGCTCCTGCGGCTTTCCTCGGAATGGCAACTGCTCGCGCGGGGCGCCAGAGGCTCGTTTCCCCTCGCCCTGCTCGTTCCCGCGACGGTGGCCGTCCTTCTCGGCCCGCTTGCCGTCCTCGGCCTCCTGACGTTGCTCTTCGCCGAGGAGACGATCGAAGTCGGGCGGAAAGGCATCGTCCAGGAGATCGAGGTTTTCGGAAGGGTGCGATCGGTCCCGTTTCCCGAAAAGAGCCGGGTGCGCCTCGCCTGGACGCGCTGGCCCGTCTCGCCGTGGTGGACCTGGACGTTCGTCCGGCTGGCGCTCCGGGCCGGTGGCCAGCGCCGGGGCGTGGGCGCCACGCTCGGCGCGAAAGACAAGGCGCGGCTCGAATCGGTCCTTCGGAAGGCAATCGAATAGAATCAAAAGGATGAGTCATCTTTCGACGACCGACCTCTTCTCCTACGCCTTTCCCGAATCCCTCCGCGAGGGCATTCGGTCGCTCGGATTCCACTATGCGACGCCGATCCAGGAGAAGGTCCTGCCGCTCGCGCTGGCCGGCCGGGACGTCGCCGGCCAGGCCCAGACCGGCACGGGAAAAACGGCCGCCTTCCTTCTGGCGGGAATGACCCATCTCTTGAATCGCCCTGTGGCGCAGAAAAAAGGCCCCCGCCTGCTCGCCGTCGCGCCGACGAGAGAGCTCGCCGTGCAGATCCGGGACGACGCCGAGAGGCTCGGCGCGGTGACGGGACTCTCGATCCTGGCCGTTTTCGGCGGCGTCGACTATCGAAAGCAGCGGGAGGCCCTCAAGACCGTACCGGACATCCTGATCGGCACTCCCGGCCGCCTGCTCGACTACGAGCAGCAGGGCGCGACGAGCTTCCGCCACGTCGAAGTGCTCGTCATCGACGAGGCCGACCGGATGTTCGACATGGGGTTCATCCGCGACCTCCGAAGGATCTTCCGACGATGCCCGCCGTACAACCGGCGCCAGACCATGCTGTTCTCGGCGACCCTCTCGCCCCGCGTGATGGAGCTTGCGTACGAGCACATGAACGACGCGGTTCGCGTCGAGATCGAGCCGGAGCGGGTCACCGCCCAGGGCATTCGCGAAGCTCTCTACCACGTGTCCTCGTGGGAGAAGCTCCCGCTGCTCCTCGGTTTGCTCGAGCGGGACCGCTGGGAGCGGACGCTCATCTTCGTGAACCGGAAGACGACGGCCGCCGACCTCGTCACCGCGCTGACCGCCAACGGGCACCCGGTGGCCGTCCTCGCCGGAAACGTCCGCCAGGAAAAGCGCATGCGCATCCTCAAGGAATTCAAAGAAGGAAAATGGCCGGTCCTCATCGCGACGGACGTGGCGTCGCGCGGGCTCCACATCGACGCCGTCACCCACGTCATCAACTACGACCTTCCCCAGGACTCGGAGGATTACGTTCACCGGATCGGGCGCACAGCCCGCGCAGGGGCGGAAGGCGACGCCATTTCGTTCGCCGACGAGGAGTATGTTTTTTCGCTCGATTCGATCGAGAAGCTGATCGGCCGCAAGATCCCCGCCCAGATCGCCGATCCCGCCCTGTACCGCACCCCCGTGGGACGCAAGGCCGCTCCCCACCCGGTTCGCCGAGCCCGCCCCTCGCCCTCCGCTCCCGCGTCGCGCAAGCCCGCGGACATCTCCTACGGAAGATCCGGCAGGAAGGCGAGGCGCTAGTGTCCCGAGTCGACGCCCAAGCTCTTTCCGACTCGGGATACGAGGCCGATTCCCGGCGGGCGGCTTAGCCGCGTTTTTCCCGCGGGCCCGTTCGGCGCAGCGACGGAGCCCGCGAAAGGGTGACTCGTGCGCGGCCCTCGTCCTTGGAGCGGTACAGCGCGTCGTCCGCGGCCCGGAAGAGGTCGCGCGCGTCAAACCCGATCTCCCCTCCCGCGCACGCGACCCCGAGCGACGCCGTGATCACGAGATCGCCGGCAAACGTGCGGATCGCCGGCTCCGAGATCAGCGCCCGCGTCCGCTCCGCGGCCGCCACGGCGCCTTCCGCGCTCGTGCGCGTGAGGATGAGGGCGAACTCCTCGCCCCCGACCCGGGCGACGTGGTCTCCCGCGCGGCACGCCTCCCGCAGCCGGTTGCCGATCTCCTTCAGCACCTCGTCGCCCACGCCGTGGCCATAGCGGTCGTTGACGGCCTTGAACAGGTCGATGTCGAGCAGAACGAGAGAGACGTCGTCGGCGTAGCGCTTTGCGCCGCGAAGCTCCCTCGCAAGGGTCTGGTCAAACGACCTCCGGTTGGGCAGCTCCGTCAGCGCGTCCGTCGCGGCCAGCCGCGCGAGCTCCCGGTTCTTTTCCTCGAGCTCGGCCTGAAGACGCCGCATCGTCAGACCGTTGCGGAGACGCGCGAGAAGCTCCTTGGTCTCGACCGGTTTGGCGAGGTAGTCGTCGGCCCCGATTTCGATCCCTTCGGCGCGATTGGCGCCCTCCGCGCGCGCCGACGCGATGAGCACGAAAACTCGAGAAAGGGCGGGGTCGCCCTTGATGGCGCGCGTGAGCGCACCGCCGTCGAGGATCGGAAGGATCCAGTCGAGAACGACGGCGTCGGGAACCGTCCTGCGGATCAGGACGAGCCCCGCCGCCCCGTCGGCCGCGGATTCGACCTCGTACCCGTGGAAGGTCAGCGCGTCGGTGAGAGCGTCGCGATATTTCGCCTCGTCTTCGACGATGACGATGCGGCCGGCGCTCACGGCGACGAGGTCTCCACGCCGGGGTCTACTTCTTCCGGGCCAGGAGCATCTTGAGGTAGTCCTCCATCACTTCGTCGGGAAGCCAGTAGATTTCCACGCCGTTGAGGTAATACGTCGGCGTCGAGTTGACCCCCAGCAGGCCGCCTTCGTCCATGTCCTTCCGGATCTGGTCGAAACTCGAGGCCTGCAGGTAACACGACAGGAACGTCTTTCGGTCGAGCCCCGCCGCATCGACGAAATCGAAGACGAGCTGGTCGAGGCGGGTGAGCGTCAGAGTCTCCTGATTGTCGTAGCACAGCTGCTTGAAGCGGAACAGCAAATCCGGCGATGACGCCGCGAGGCAGACGCCCGCCGACGCGGCCTTGGTCGACCACACGTGGCCCGCCCACAGCGGATAGAATTTGTAGTAGCGTCGGATTCCGAGCTTGCTCCCGTATTTCTCGACCAGCTTGTCCATCTGCTGCCCGCGCTTCTTGCAGAAGGGGCATTCCATGTCCGCGTATTCGACGACCGTGACCTTCGGGACATCGACGCCGTGCGACGGGGCGTGCGTCAGATCGATCATCGCGCGTCTCTGGTCGGCGACCGGCTCGCCCAATTTCCAGAACTGCCCCATCAGAAAAGCCGAGCCGTCCGGCTCGATCCAGTAGTGCAGCGGCTGGCTGAAGTATCCGGTGTCGAGATCGACTCTCACCCCCCGCATCCCGGCGCGGTCCATCGGGGGCTCCAGGTGGGCGACCGCTTTCGAGCGGAACATTCCCCCCATGTAGTCCGCGATCCCGGCGACGTCGCGGTCGGTTTCGATGGCGCTCGTTTCGCCCGGCTTGAGGTTGTTCTTCACCGCGCTTCCGGTGAAGATCCACTTCTCGTCGGCGCTGACGTAGTAGCCCGTCTTGAGGTTCAACTTCTCGTATTTTCCCGTCCGCTCGACCGCGAAGGCGTGCAGGCCTCGCAGGTCGTTCGCAGGGTCCGGCTTGGCGGTCACTCGGCTGTCCGGCTCCCAGGGCAGGTATTCCGACGCGAACCGCTGGACCTCCGCGACGATCGAAGCGGCTCGGGCATTTGCCGGCATGCCCGACACCGAGGCCGCCGTCAGCGCGGCCGCTCCGATCCAGGAGAACTTCAGGAATTTCATGTTCACCCCTTTCCTCATGGCGACGGCTCGAACCGAAGAAGGAGCGCGCCCGATTCCACCGTCTGGCCCGCTTCGCACTCCAGCGACTCGACCGTGCCGTCCGTCTCCGCCCGAATCTCGTTCTGCATCTTCATCGCTTCCAGGATCAGGAGCACGTCCCCGCTCTTCACCGCGTCCCCTTTTCGCACCTTGACCTCGATGACCCGCCCCGGCATCGCCGAGAGCACCTCGCTCGAGCCGGAAGACGCCGCCGCGGCCCCCGGCTCTTCCCGCGGGTCGAAGAGACCGATCGTGAATTCCCGGCCCCGAGTCCGGATCCGTGTGCCTCTCTTACCCGGGAAGACCCGAAAACGCAACACGCGGCCGCTCTCGAAGATTCCGACATAGGTGCCGTCGGCCCGAGGAAGGATTTCCAGGCGGTGGCGCCGGCCCTCGATCTCAGCCTCCGCGCGATCCCCCTCGATTCGCACGCTCAAGTCGGAAAACTTGCCATTCCCGGAGACGCCCTCGACGCGAAACAGCCTTTTCAGGGCCGCCCCACTCTCTCGAATGCGAATTTCGAGCTCATCGAAGGCTTCGGCGCCGGGCCTCGCCGCGCCAGCGGGACGTCTCGGCGGCCACCGGTGCGGCAAATCTCTTCTCCTCGTCGCGGGCCAGCACCGCCGCGGCCAGGACCGTGTGCTCCTCGTCCCACGGCTCGGAATGCGGCTCCGCGCGATCCCGCGAGGCCCCCGCCGCGAGACGGCGGTCGAGCCATCCGGTGTCGAACCGGGCTTCCAGAAAATCCGGGTCCGACGCAAGGTCCCGGAAGAACGGCAGCGAGGTTCGGATCCCCACGACTTCGTATTCCGACAGGGCCCGGGACAGGCGCGAGATGGCCTGCCGCCGCGTGGGTCCGGACACGATCAGCTTTCCGAGCATGGGGTCGTAATCGATCGGCACGACGGAGCCCTGCTCGACGCCGAGGTCGTGGCGCACGCCCGGCCCGAGGGGAAGCACGAGGGACTCGATGCGGCCCGGCGAGGGCGCGAAGTTCTTTTCCGGGTCTTCGGCGTAGAGACGGCACTCGATGGCGTGCCCGCGCGGCGCGATGAGGCCCGGGGAAAACGAAAGCCTCTCGCCAAGCGCCACGGCGATCATCTCCCGAACCAGATCGACGCCCCAGACTTCCTCGGTGACGGGATGCTCCACCTGCAGCCGCGTGTTCATCTC
>JBOGJO010000089.1:0-1114 GCA_050747885.1 Thermoanaerobaculia bacterium | reverse complement strand
ACAAGGAGTTGTCGACGGTGATCAAGAAGCGCGAAGCCTCACTACGGCACCTCCGTGATCACCTCAAGCCCGGCGTATTTGTGTCGGACTGGTTTTGGGTCGCATCGGGGCAGGTCGACTTCATTCCGATGGAAAAGGCCGTCGCGCGGCTGAATCAGAACGGCATCAGCTTTGTAGGGAGGAGATTTTTGCGCAAGTTTCTTCCGACGCCCGTCAGCGCCAACCCGGCAAAGAAAAAGTAGAATATTTCGGTCAGGCAGCGGCCCGCGGATCCCGCCGATTCCGAATCGAGATCCGGACGCTCGGAGTTCGCGGCGAGACAAATCCCGCCTCGTCCCACGGGCGCCGCCGGAGTCGCAGACTGGTTCTGGTTTTCAGAAAACCAGAATGACGTTGTCGCTCGAGGTGGCCTGGACGACGGCGAGGCGGAGCCGGGCGAGCGCGCCCGCGAATTCCGATGCAAGATCAGCAGCGAAGCCCCTGGAAACACGCCCGGCAAGGCGGCCGGGCGCCGCTTCGATTTCTTGTCGATTGCGAATGCCGCCGTTCGTCGTATGGAAGAACCCCCAAGGGAGGCAGACCATGCGATTTCTGATTGCGGCTTCGCCCGATCCGACGGCCCCGAAGAACGAACAGCCGGCAATGCCGGACGAGAAGCTTCTCGAGGCGTACATGAAGTTCAACGAGGAGATGCACAAGGCGGGCATCCTCGTGGCGTCCGAGGGAGTCAACCCCGCCGGCAAGGGCGCGCGGGTCGGCGTCGCGAAGGGCAAGCGGAAGGTGATCGACGGCCCGTTCCCCGAGTCCAAGGAACTGGTGGGCGGCTTCTACCTCGTCGACGTGAAATCGCTCGAGGAAGCGATCTCGTGGGCGATGCGCGCGCCGACCGGACTCGGCTTCGACGACCTCCTCACGATCCTGCCGATGACGAACGAGGAAGACCTGCCCCCCGAGATGCTCGCGCTGATCCGCCGCGTCGCCCCGGCCTGGAGCCAGACCTTCAGGCGCTGACCGGTCAGCAGGAGAAGCGAAACGATTCGTGCGTGAATCAATTCGTACCTCCCGTAGAACTCGTTCGATTCAGCGGCGAATCGGATCGTGGAGCCGTCAGAGC
>JBOGJO010000088.1:0-23310 GCA_050747885.1 Thermoanaerobaculia bacterium | reverse complement strand
AGGACTACCCGATCGAGAAGTACATGCGCGACGCGAAGATCACGCAAATCTACGAAGGCACCAACCAGATCCAGCGCCTCGTCATCGGGCGCGCGATCACGAAGGAAGCCGCGGGGTAGCAGGCGCGGCTATACGGGTCGTTATGCGAACCGAGTGGGCACGCCGGCGGGCTCAACGTACGCCAACGGTACGCCTCACCCGCCGCCCGCGCCCGCCCCGTCCACCTTCCAACCCGTCTCGCCGCGCCTGAGAGGTTCCGCGTAAGTCGCGGACAGCCTCGCCGGCCCGGATGGTTCCCGGCCTACTCGTAGGCTTCTCGGCGGTGCCGGACATGGGAGACGTCGACGACGTGCCGCTGGTCTTGAATCTCGTAGATCACCCTGTAATCTCCGACGCGAAGCCGCCAGAGGTGATGACCGCCACGAAGCTTCTTGACTCCGCGAGGTCTTGGATTATTGGCGAGCCGTCCGATTACCGCCATGACTCGGTCCTGAATCTGAGAAGGGAGGTTTCGAAGATCGCGCTCAGCCGAGCGCGCAAGAACGACCTGGTAATCAGGCACGCCGTTTTCGCGCGGCACCCAGGCGTTTCTTTACGAGGTCAAGGGAGCTTCGAGGCTCGTGACGCCGGCTTTCGGCGACCAGCGTGTCGTAAAGGTCTTCCCACACCTGCCGGTGCCGGCGCAGATCGATCAGCACGCCCGTTTTCTGGCCCTCGGGAGTTTCGACGAACTGGACACCTTTCAAGGTCATGTTAGCCCTCGAACTTCATCTTAGAACGCACATCCCAGGCGATCAAGCTCGCCCCTTTGTCGCTTCTGAATTGCGCACCGTGGGATAATCGACTCATGGGTATCCAGGAGGTCCTTTCCGCAAAACGCTCGGAAATCATTGCCCTGGCGAGACGATACGGGGCGACGAACGTGCGTGTCTTCGGCTCCGTGGCCCGGGGAGATGCGGACGACCAAAGCGATGTCGACGACAAGACCCTGAATCGGCCTGTCGATGTTGTCACCGAGAAAGGCCTCCGCGGCCGGGTTCGGGAACGCGTCATTCGCGAGGCCGTTCCGATTTGAGAGGCGATCAACGGCGAAAAGAACCTCGCGAACTAAGGTGAAGTCGCCTGCGAATTGTCCACGGCAAAATCGTAAAGGCGACCCACGCTTCCAAATAGCGCATACTCGCCGTCAGTTAGGCCTGCGCGGGCTTGAGGCGGAACTGCGAGACCAGCCTGCCGCGTTGCATACACGCGCCCGATACCGTCTCGGCTGTCATTTCGATGCGAATGCCGTCGGGGAACAGCATGCTACTCGATGAAGATCCGGCCGCGTTGGCTCCGGAGCTCCCGACCTCAACATAGCGGTATTTGTCTTTCGCTATGAGCCGTATGAGATTAATGTTGTCCGGAGATGACCCCACCGACGCAGTCACGTCCAACAGCTGGGGTTGTCTGTCACGAAATCGAACCGAGGCCTTCTCTTTGTCAATCCGAAGGAGGGTCTTTGATTCCACTTTTGAGGTGCCGAAGCTAAACGCGTTCCCGACCCGGCCGCCCATCTTCTGATCAACGCTGGCAACATGATAGGAAACCGCGACTAACTCGCCATCCGCGCGGATCATAAGGATACCAGGATTGGGCGCCTCCCATCGGCACTCGGCCGTGGCTGGCGAGGCTTGCGACGCTGCGGTGGCGGCTTGAGCCTTGCCCGATTGCCGCGAAATGATTGGTTGAATAATGGTGTCACTGGCACCGGCTTTCTGCAATCTAATGAGTCCGTCTACACTGGTACCGAACTGTGGAGGGTCAGCCGACTCGATGGCGCGGAGTATTACTGGTTCGCGGAGACCAGCGCCGACCCATCTTGATTATGTCTACGTTGGTAAGCGGGGCGGCGGCAAGGTCGAGTGTGACGAATAGGAGGACAGTAATCATTGCACCCATTGAGATGTTCATAGTAAGTCTCCTCTGTTGTGACCGCCTGGGGGGTCAGGGGTCAGCGGCAACTCCATTCCTAGGGCGCCGGCGAGCCGCGAGCAGGGGACGAGCGGTGGCCGCTGCGCTCCGCCCCGCTCGCCCCCCGAATAATCTAACTTACTTGGGGCATTCCACCTTGACGCAGTGGACTCTCCTAACATTGTCATCCGCGTCACACTCGTAGCAGCCGGTCGGTGCCTTGGCCTGCCACGAGACACTCGTGGCTTTCCGATTGACGCTTGAGACGGTCACATCCCCGGTCCGTGTGTTCCCGATTTCCGTGGCGGTGGCGCGTTGCAGGTTCTCGTCCGTTGAGGCGCAGCCAGCCAACAGTGAGATTGCCGCGACGAGCGGGAGCAGCGGGGTGATGAAACGAGTTCGCATCTTCCTAGCCTCCAATGACGGAATGATCCGTCCATGTGCCGTTTGGAGCGATCTTGCTCCCTATCGTTAGTCCAGCTTGTTTGAGAGTAACACCGGCGTCGAGCGAAGGAGGAGCACGAGAAGACATCATGACGGCGAAAGTGGGTTCCTTGTCACTCGTTGTCGTCCAAAATCAAACGAGCGGTCGCCCGCTGGAGTCCTTGATTGCGCCTCCAAAGATCATGATCCCCTCGATGATTGCCCAAATGCCGTTCACAACTAGAAGCGGGATGCCCACCAAAGCTCCAATTACGGTAATCGAAAGAATCAAGCCGATCCCGAGCAGGGTGACATGCACCAGACCGAGGCCAATGTTGCCAAGATAGAATCGGTGAACGCCAAGCGCGCCCGTCGGTGGAAATACCGCGAAAAGACCCCCCATGACCTTAGACTTCCCAGTTGCTCCGTTCTCCATGGTGCACCTCCTCCTTTCTTTTCAACGTCCCATGAGGGATCGAAGACTACCCTCAGGGGCAGGGCAATGTGACCGTGTCCTGAATTGGCTCCATTGTGTGGATGTCCGGGTTCGTGTAAACGTGCTGGAAGCCGGTCTTCGTGTCCTTCACCGTGATCGTAACGCCGACGTTTGTCCCCGCTGACGCGAAGACCCAGTGGTGAGTGTCAAACGAGCAGGTATTGAGGACCTTGATCAGCAGCTCCGGGTTGTCGGCCGAGAAGAACCAGAACAGGCCTCCATGCGCAACGCCGAGGCTGCTCAAGGGAATCGAGTGGCCGCTCCCCGATGACCCGCCGCCTTGCGTCGTCGCGAATGCGACTTGCACCTGATAGCGCTTGTCGCCCGCCGAGTCATCGATGCAAAGCGTTGTAGCGCTGGCAATGCAGGCGCCGGACGCCAGGAACGCTTCGGTCTCGGGCTCCGATTTCACTCTGTCCCCGTTTGCCAAGACGACGAGACCTTGATACACCGCCTCTTGCGTAATCGCTGGCGCTCCGGCCGCTGTCGCCTGCGCCGAAGTGAGCGCATCGGCGGCTGTGCAAGCAAAGGCCGACGTATCTTGGACCGGATCCAGCGGATGCCGATCCGGGTTCGTGTACGTCCTCGTCGCGCCTGTCTTCGTGTCGGTGACCGCGAGCGTTACTCCGACGTTGGTACCGGCGGAGGCGAAGATCCAGTCGTGACCATTGACGCTGCACGCATCGAGGACCTTCACGAGAAGCTCCGGGTTGTCCGGCGAGAAGAACCACAGCATCCCGCCGTGAGTCACGCCGAGAGACGACAAGGGGATCGCGCGGCCGCCACCAGATGAGGCCCCTCCCTGCGACGTGTGGAACGAGACCTCGACCTGGAATCGCCGGTCACCGGGTTCGTCGTCAATACAAAGCGTCGTATCGCCCCCGATACACCCGCTGCCCGTCGCCTTCCCTACTATCGGCGCGTGTAGAACATTGCTTTCTAAACCCCCGGCATCCGAAAGTTGGACGCTTACGGAAACGCAACCGGGGCAGATTCCCGGGGTGACGCCAGTGATCTGGAGCTCCTCCGTGACGTCAGTTAACCCGTCGAGCTCGCCGGCGAAAGTATCCGCGGCGAACGCTACCCCGTTGCCTTCAGAGTCGAGAAATTGAACGGTAAATGCAGCGATATCCCCGTTGTCATCATGAGCCGTGATGTCGACATCGACTTGATTAGCAGTACCCGGATCAACGCGCGATGTCGCCGTTTCGAGGGCCGGAGCCACGCTCCCCGGAGGAGGAGGGGGGGGCGGAGGCGGTGGAGGCGATGAAGAATTCACCGAAAATGACGACGGCCCGGCCGTTTGCGTGAGGCTAGCGTTGCAGGCGGCTTTAGCCACGACCTTCCACGTGTAGCTTTGACCCGAAGCGACCGGCACACTGAGCGAGGTCACCGTTGTGTTCGTGTAGAAGTTCGCCGTGCCACCCGGCGAAAAGTACACGTCGTACGAATTCGCTCCGCTGGATGCTCCCCACTGAAGCGTGGCGGTGGTCGTCCCGTTCGCGTATTGAAAACCGTTGGAGGGAGAGGTCAGGCTGAAAGAGCCGAGTCCACTGCATCCCGCGGCAACACTGAACGACCACGGGCCGGCTGTCTGCGTCAAACTCGAGTTACAGCCGACCTTTGCCACAACCTTCCACGAATAGCCCTGACCTGAAGCCACTGGCACGCTGATCGACGTTCCCGTCGTATTCGTGTAGAAATTCGGCGCCCCTCCCTGCGAGAAGTAAACGTCGTACGAGCTTGCGCCGCTGGACGCGCTCCATTGCAGTGTCGCGGTCGTAGTTCCGAACCCGTACTGAAAGCCATTCGAAGGCGAGATCAAACTGAAAGAACCAGGGGGATTGCAGGAAGTCGAAGTTACGAATTGCCACACCCCGTCGTTAAGAAGCCCGGCATAAAGAGTCTTCACCCCGGTGGGATCTAAAGCCAAGGCGCGGACGGGCAAGTTCGGCAGCCCGTCGTTGAATGCGGCCCAAGTTGCGGCGGAATCGGTGGATGTAAGGACCCCGGCGCTGTATGAACCTGCGTAGAGAGTTGAAGGATGTACAGAATCGATCGCCAGGGCATAAACCGTTTGCGATTTTAGCCCATCAATTTCCGACCAGCTATCGCCAGAATTTGTCGACTTGAAAAATCCACCGCCGTATATCAGGGAGGTCGTGCCATACGTATAGCCACCGTACCCCCCGAGGTAGAGCGTAGAGGTGGTGATCGGATCAATCGTCAAGGCCCAGAGGCGCGAAGACTCGTAGCAGGCCCCACAGTCAGCGCCGGGCGGTAGGCCCGAATTGACGCGGGTCCAGCTGCTTCCGGAGTTTGTGGACCTAAAGACTCCCCAATAATCCATCGCGACGTAGAGGGTGGAGGGTGTCCTTGGGTTGATTGCAAAGGTGCTCACCACTTGGGACAGGAGTCCCGTGTTAGCATCGACCCAGGAGCCACCGGAGTTTGTCGAACGGAAGACGCCGTCGTTGCCATACCCCCTCATCCCAGCGTACAGCGTCGTGGGGGTTACCGGATCGATCGCGAGAGCGTCAACGATCATCGAAAAATGCCCGGAGGTGGCGTTTGTCCAGTTGGCGCCAGAATCCAAGGATCTGAAGACTCCAGCGTTCGTACCGGCGTAAAGCGTGGAGGGGGTCGCTGGATTTATCGCCAGAGCGTTGATGTTCAGGTTCGGTAAACCTGTGTTTACAGCGGCCCAGGTCTGGCCAGCGTCGGTGGACTTGAAGACCCCGCCGGAAACACCATCCTCTGATCTCGCCCCCGCGTAAATCGTGGAAGGGGTCAGGGGATCGATTGCCAGAGTCAGAACGGTTTCGCCGTAGGGCCCGTGGCTTGTCCATATGCCAGGCCCGGCGTATGCGACGTTACGAATCGACGTCACACATATAGCGACGGCCCCTGAAATCAAAAGTGATGCCCACCGCGACCGACCATCTGTTCCCCTCATCCCTGCCTCCCGACTCTCATTCTTGTTGCGAGCGACGTTTGCTCATTCGACCATGAACCCATAGAGCAGCGAGGAGCCGACGTTCATCACGCATGGATCCCGGGTCGCCGTGAAAACACCGTACTCACCATGATCAAGCTCGCGCATGGCTTTCATCGTCCACTGCCCATCCGCGTCGCTGCTGATGTCCTTCGGAGCGGGTTGTTCATCGTTCGGTTTCGCATATGAATACCCGGGCCCGAAGTGAACCGTTCGCATACCGTATTCCTAGTACCCGCTGGTGCTCATAGTCACTCTGAGCTTCGTCATCGGTGTTGTGTGAAGCGATCTTGCCGGAACGGTGAATACCACGGTCTTGAAGTGGCCTTCTCCGTCGTCCTTGGCCTTTATCGCGACGGTCTCGGACGCGACTCGCTCACGTCCATTGAGCACCTCCAGAAGGAGAGTCGCCAACTTATCCTCGTTGTGTTTTGGATTTTGAACGCCCACAGCCATCTTGACCTCGACGTTGCCATCGAGCAGGTCTTTGGCGCGCATTTCGATGAAAGGATCCCAGCCCCTCTTTCGATCGGAATCGCCTCTCAGCCAGACGCCGTCGCACGAAACCTTTCCCATTTCATACCAATCGGGTATGGTGAACTCCTTGCCACCGTTCCAAAGAGACCGGTCCGCAGCCGCAAAATCCGTTTCGAAGACGACGGGTGATTGATACGATCCGCCGCGAAGACGTGGAATGAGATTGCTATGTGATTCAGCGGTTCCGGAGGTGTCGTTATCGACACCGAAACAAGAGGCATCGTTCTTGCCTAGCTGTGAAAACACATATTCGCCTGCAATCAGGGGCTGGGATGGGGTTATCTTGTATCCCTCACCGTACTTGGTAACGTCGACAGGAACCGCCACATAGTTTGCACGTGAACCGGTCATCGTGCTTTCAGCCAGGATGAGTTCTCGCTTTCGATCGTTAATGCTAAAGCGGTAGAGATAGTAGCTGCTTGCGTCGGTTCCAGCCACGACAAACTGCATCCGCAGGCTCGATTTCAGTCGGACACTGGATCGCTCCTGCGGCACGGAGTAGACGATCTCCTGCTTAATCATCCCGCGTTTTTGCGTGTAGCCCATTTGCCGTTCTAGGGGCAATAACGAGTTCGTTTCGCTGTTCAGGAAGTAGATCACCCCAATACTCGGTGGGGCTGGCGCTTCCCGTTCGAGAGCCGAGTTCGAAGTGGAAGCTGATGTCGCGCGCGTGTCCCGTTTATCAGCGCGGCGAATCATGGCCTCGATCACCGTCTTGCTCACACCTGCCTTCTTCAAGGCGATCAGGCCGTCCGTGGAGACGTCGAGCGCCTCCTTCGGAGCTTGCTGGATCTTTGCGATGATCACGTCGTCGCCCAGGCCTGCCGACGCGAGCGCGGTAACGTCCGCATTTGTAAGAGGCTTGCCGGACTTGTCAGCAACAGCAGCCGAGCAAGCGATTATCAGAAAAATTGACGCCATGGCCAGTCCCCGCCTCCACCTTCCTGCTAATCCCATCGACGAGTCTCCTTTCACGTTTTGAGTGAGTAGGTTCCGAGTGAGGCGAGGCACGGCCGCATGGCGCTCGCCTGGGTTTCGTCCGTTTTGACGTCGAGCCCAAAAGGGCAAATTTAATTCCCCCTTCTCCTCATCGCGGAAACCGCCAGATGGGGACAGGAGGGATGGGAAATGATTATGTCGAGGCTACACCCGGGGAAGGCTGCCGCGTGATCCGAATGGGTCAGGTCGAAATTTTTACAAGCGGCTCACCCAGCTTGTGAAATTTTTCACTTGACCAGACTTGGGTGGTTCGCGCTCGCGCTATGATCCACCTCGTGGATCGCGAGGCGATCGACGAGATCAAGCGGCACTTTGGTGTGGTGGCGGAGGAGCTTCGAAGTGAGATTCGGCTCGTCGCTAAAGCGGTCGCGGCTCTCCGCGAGGAGACACATCGCGAGTTTGCCGCCGTGAGGTCGCAGTTCCACGAAGAAATCAACGAAGTTCAGGCGCGCATCACGTCGTTCCCCTGACACCCCCGCGTCGGTTCTATCCATAACGGTTGACGTTAATATCGTAACGCGTTATGCTGGCGATCGATGATCCGGAGCTTTCGTGATCCCGAGGCCCGTAGGATCTTTGAACGATTGGGATCGCGTCGATTTCCCGCATCTCTCAGGCGGGGCGCGCTTCGAAAGCTCATTCTGCTGGATGCGGCGGATACCCTGGATGATCTCCGGGTTCCGCCAGGAACCCGGCTCGAGAAGTTGTCGGGAGATCGCCGCGGTCAACACAGCATTCGAATCAATGACCAGTGGCGCGTCTGTTTCGAATGGAGGGATGGAGGAGCCGAACAGGTCGAAATCGTCGATTACCACTAGGGAGGATGTATGGCGTCAAAGAAAGAGTCCCCGGTTCACCCCGGTGAGATCCTGGCGGAAGAATTTCTCGGACCGCTCAAGATTTCGCAGTATCGCCTCGCAAAGGGTATTTCGGTGCCCGCACGGCGCATCAACGAGATCGTGCACGGCGACCGTGCTCTGTCCGCGGACACGGCTCTGCGCCTCTCACGCTACTTTGGAACATCGGACCGCTTCTGGATGAATCTCCAGGTCCGCTTTGACCTCGAACGGGAGAAAGACCGCCTCGGCAAGCGCCTGGAGAAAGAGGTCAGCGCGCTCAAGAGAGCCGGTTAGGCCACTTCTGTGAAATGATTCTCCCCTGAGGGGGAAGGTCGCCCGTTAGTCTCGCCAACCTCGCCGGGGAAATCCCCGAGATCGCAGAGCTCGTCGAACAGCTCCTGCGCGCAGAGGCGCGCCCAAAAAGCGTAGAGGCGCGCCCAAAAAGCGCAGAGGCGCGCCCAGAAAGCCCGAAGGCTCGCCCAAAAAGCCCTCCCCACGTGGTTTCCGGTGCCGTCGGGGCGCTGCCGGGGCTGATCCTTTCGGCGCTGGCCGGGAAGCGTCCCGGGACGATCCTCCTCATCGCGGCCGACGAGGATTCCGCGGCGGCCGTTGCTGCCGACGCCGCGGCGTTCGGGCTCTCGGGCGTCTTCGTCGCCCCGGAGCCGTCCCTGACGCCGTACCAGAAGGTGCTGCCGTCGCTGAAATACCGGAAATCCGAATTTTCTCTCCTGTCCGGTCTCGCGTCGGGAGCGTGCCGTCTCGCGGCGATCCCGGCCCGATTCCTGATCTCGCGCCTTCCGTCGCGGGAATCGTTTGCGTCGCGCCAGCTCGCGATTTCCACGGGCGGCGAGGTGCTCCGGGAAGACCTCCTCGCGTTTCTCACGCGCGAGGGCTACACCCGGTCCGACCTGGTCCTCGAGATGGGAGATTTCGCGGCGCGCGGCGGACTCGTGGACGTCTTCCCGCCCGATTCTCCGCGGCCGTACCGAATCGAGCTCGACGGAGACGACGTCGCCTCGCTCCGGACGTTCGATCCCGACACCCAGCGCTCCGAGGCGAAGATCGAGCGGATCGTGATCGGCCCGCTTTCGGCCGTTTCCGAGTCCGAGGAATCGGACGCCCGGTTGGCGCAGCGTCTGGGCCACCCACCCAGCGCGGCGGAGCGGACGCTCTTTTCGCCCGCGGTCGCGGGAAGCGCGTCCACGATCTTCGACCACGCGCCCGACGCCGTGGTCGCCGTGCTCGAACCCGCCTCCGTCTCGGCCGCGCTCGAGGAGTGGCACACGCGCATCTTCCAGGACTACGACCCGGACATCGCGGCGTTCGCGCCGGAAGAAGTCGTCCATTCCTCGGCGTTTCTCGAAGAGACGCTCACGTCGCGCGCCGCGATTCTCTTCGACCGCCTCGGTCTCTGTCCCGGCTCCCCGGCGAATCTTTCCGGAGAGGAGTTGCCATCCTTCGAAGGCCGGATTCCCGACGCCGTCGACGAAATCCGCGCGAGCCTTTCCTCGGGCGCCCGGGTCGGCGTCGCGGTCCATCCCCGCGGTGGCCCGGAAAAGCTCCAGCGCGTCGCGCGTGAATACGGGCTCGGCCCTCTCGAAATCCTTTCCGGCGAGATCTCGGCCGGATTCCGCCTGCGGCGCAGCGCGTTTTCGCTCTACTCCGAAGAGCAGATCTTCGGGGCGGAGAGGACTTCGTCGCCGGCGCGAAAGAGGGCCGCGGAAGCGTTTCTCTCCGATCTTCGCGACCTGAAGGCGGGCGACTACGTGGTGCACCTCGACTACGGCGTGGGAAAGTTTCTGAGCCTGAGGCGAATCCCCGTCGGGACCGAGGAGCGCGAATTCGCCGAGATCGCCTACGGAGAGGACAAGACCCTGCTGCTCCCCGTGGAGCGACTCGACCGGATCCAGAAGTACTCGGGCGCCGAAGGGGCGGAACCGAAACTCGACCGCCTCGGGGGCGCGACCTGGTCCCGGAAGAAATCCGCCGTGCGAAAGGCCGTGCGCGACCTTTCTCAGGATCTTCTGCGCGTCTATGCGCGCCGAGCTCAGGCGCAGGGGTTCGCGTTTTCCAAGGACTCTCCGTGGCAAAAGGAGTTCGAGGACGCGTTCGAGCATGTCGAGACGCCGGACCAGGCGCAGGCGATCGCGGACGTGAAACGAGACATGGAGAGGCCGGTTCCGATGGACCGGCTGCTGTGCGGCGACGTCGGGTACGGCAAGACGGAAGTCGCCATGCGCGCGGCGTTCAAAGCCGTCCTCGACGGAAAGCAGGTCGCCGTCCTCGCTCCCACCACGATCCTCGCGGACCAGCATTTCCGGACGTTTTCGAGACGCTTCTCGTCCTTCCCGGTGACCATCGAGCTCCTTTCCCGGTTTCGGGACCGGTCGGAGCAGAAGGGCGTGACCGAGAAGCTCTCGGAGGGCACGGTGGACATTCTCATCGCGACCCACCGCCTCCTCTCGCGGGACATCCGGTTCCGCGACCTCGGCCTGCTCGTGATCGACGAAGAACAGCGATTCGGCGTCGCGCAGAAGGAAAGAATCAAGGAGTGGAAGGCGTCCATCGACGTCTTGTCGATGTCGGCGACGCCCATCCCGCGCTCCCTGAACCTCTCCCTTTCCGGAATTCGCGATCTTTCGATCATCGAGACGCCGCCGCGAGACCGGCTCGCCATCGCGACGCAGATCATCCCCAAGAACTCCGACGTGATTCGGGAGTCGATCGCCTTCGAGCTCGCGCGCGGGGGCCAGGTCTTTTACATCCACAATCGCGTCGATTCGATTGCCACCGAAAAGAGATTCCTCGAAGAGATCCTTCCCGGGGCGCGCATCTCCGTCGGGCACGGACAGATGCCGGAAGGACGACTCGAAAAGACGATGATCGAGTTCGTCTCCCGGAAATCGGACATCCTTCTCGCCACGACGATCCTCGAGAACGGAATCGACATCCCGTCGGTCAACACGATCTTGATCGACCGCGCCGACATGTTCGGGCTCTCTCAGCTCTACCAGTTGCGCGGCCGGGTCGGCCGAAGCGACAAGGCCGCCTACTGCTACCTCGTCGTCGAGCCGGACGCGGCCCTGACCGAAACGGCGCGCGCCCGCCTCGCCACGATCCGAGAATTCTGCGACCTGGGCGCCGGATTCCGGATCGCCGCGAAAGACCTCGAAATCCGCGGGGCGGGAAATTTCCTCGGGGCCGAACAATCCGGCCACATCAACGCGGTCGGGCTCGAGATGTACCTCGACCTGCTGGACGAAGCCATGCGCGAACAGCGCGGCGAAGAAGTCCGCGAAGAACGCCCCGTTACGATCTCCCTCGGTCATGAGCTCTCGATTCCGGCTTCTTACCTCCCGGAGGAGAGTCTTCGTCTGGCTCTCTACAAGAGGATCGCGCGCGCAAGGGACGACTCCGAGATCTTCGAAATCGCGAGGGAGACTGAAGACCGTTTCGGGGCCCCTCCGGAACCGGTCGGGCGCCTTCTCGAATATGGCCGCCTTCGACGGCGCGCGGAAAAGCTCGGCATCAGGACGCTCGAGAAACGGGGGCCCTCTTACCGCATCGTTTTCGAGGAGACCGCGCGCGTCGATCCGGCGGGACTCCTGAAGGCCCTGGGCCGGGTCCCGGGAGCGGCCCTTTTGCCGCCCGGAGTCGTCACGCTGCCGGTCGAAACTCCGATCCCCGCCGTGATCGATCTGCTCGACCGTCTTCTGCTTTCCGAGGCCGCGTGACGCCGCGCAGAGACGTCTTGAAGCGCGCCGTCTCGGCCGGAGCGGTCCTCGCCGCCGCCCTGGCGTTTTCGTCGTGCGCAAGGAGGCAGCGGCCTCAGTCCGTCGATACCGTCGCGCTCGTCCTCGGGCGTCCCGTGTCGCTGCGATCGTTTCGCGTCTATTTCGAGGCCAACACCGGGCGCCCGATCGCCGAATCCTCACCGAAGGTCGCCTCGGGCCTCTTCGATCAGTTTCTGCGCGAGGAAATCTGGAGGGCCGACGCCCGGCTGTCGGGGACCGACGAGGAGAGCGACCGCGAAAACGCCCCTTCATTGCTCCTCTCCCGCGCCGGAGCGGCCGTCGTGCCCACGGACCAGGACGTCCAGAAGGAATATGATCTTCACCGCGACCGCTACCGAAAGCCCGAACAGGTGAGGGCCGCGAGGATTTTCACGAAACAGAGGGGGGAGGCCGACAACGCGCGCCAGAGGATCTCGAGGGGCGAGGAATTCTCGACTGTCGCGAAGGCGGTTTCCCGCGCTCCCGATGCCGCCTCCGGAGGCCAGATGGGCTGGGTGGAGCGCGGAGACCTTCCCTCGGAATTCGAGAGCGCGATCTTTCGTTTGAAAGCCGGTGAAGTGTCTCCCGTGATCGAGGCGGAAGAGGGTTTCTTGATCTTCAAGGCCGAAGACAGGGCGCCGGCGCGGGAGCTGACCCTCGATCAAGCCGGCCCGGAAATCCACCGCCGGCTGCTGCGCGAAAAGGCCGACGCCTACCTTCAGTCGCTCATCGAGACTTCCCGCCGCCAGAACACCGTTCGGGTCTTTCCGGACCGCCTTCCGTTCGTGTACACGGGAGAATTTCTCCCGCCAGGAAAGGACTGATGAAAAAGCTTGCAGGATTCCTTCTTCTCGCGATGCCCTGGAACCTGGCCGCGGCCGAGCTCGTGGACCGTGTCGTGGCGCGAGTCGGCGATTCCATGATTTCGCAGAGCGAGCTCGACCAGCGAGTCGAGCGGGCCCGCAAAGACCCGGGCGCGCCTCCCGACGTGAACCGCCTTCGCCTGATCGTGCTCGAACAGATGATCCGCCAGAAGATCGTCGACGACAAGGCGGCGGCCCTGGGCCTGACCATGTCCGAAGACGAGGTCGCCGAGGCTGTCGAGCGCGTCAAGAGCCAGTATGGGATGAAGAGCGACGAGGAGTTCGACCGGGCTCTCGCCGCGAACGGCCTGACGAAAGACATTCTGCGAACTCAGCTTCGCGAAACGCTCCTCACGAACAAGCTTCTGGCGCGCGAGGTTCCGATCAACCTCAACGACGACGCCGTTCGGACCGAATACGAGAGGACCAAGGACAAACTCTACGTCGTGCCTGAAAAAGCGAACGTCTCCGAGATCCTCGTCCGCTTCGCGCCCGACGACCCGGCGTCTCAGGAGGCCGCCCGAATCAAGATCGAAGACGCCCAGAAGCGAATTCGCGCGGGCGCGCCCTTCGCCGACGTCGCCCGGGAAATCACCGAAGGGCCGGCCCGGGCGCGCGGCGGCGAACTCGGGCTCGTGGCGAAGGGCGACCTCACCCGTGAGCTCGACTCCGCCATCTTCGGGGGAGATCTCTCTTCTCCCATCGCCGTCCGCGACGGCTACGCGCTTCTCTCCGTCACCGGCCGGCAGCCCGCCGGATTCCGGCCGTTCGACGAGGTCAAAGACAACATTCGGAAGAAAATGTCCGAAGAAATCTACGACAAGAAATTCGCGGAATACCTCGCCGATCTGCGCAAATCCGCCTTCGTGAAAATTTTCGACAAGGACCTGGAAGCCGCCGACGCCGCCTCCCTGAAGGAGAAGTCCTAGCGCCCTCCCGGGGTAGAATTCGGGGATGGGATCCCCGACACCGTCGTCGATTCAACAGATCGGCAAAGAGCTCGCCATCGCCTGGTCGGACGGCCGAGAGGACTATCTGTCCCTGGAAACGCTCCGCCGAAACTGCCCGTGCGCAATGTGCAAGGGCGAGCCGGATCTGTTCGGGAACATCTCGAAAGGCCCCGACCGCCCGTTCGGCCTCGGCGCGTTTCTGATGCACGGCTGGCAGAAGGTCGGAAGCTACGCGATCCAGATCTTCTGGCAGGACGGCCACAACGACGGGCTCTATTCCTTCGAATACCTCCGCAAGCTCGGCGAGCAGACGCAGACGGCCTGAAGCGACACGAGACGATGTTTCCCTTCGAGAGGAGGCAGCTTGGCAACGACCGCTCCGCCCGAAACCGCCAGGGTCCGGCACCCGAAAGGGCTCCCCACACTGTTCTTCACAGAGATGTGGGAGCGGTTCAGCTATTACGGAATGCGGGCGTTCTTGATCCTCTACATGACCGCGCCGGTCGCCGCGGGCGGTCTCGGGTTCACCGACCAGCACGCGGGATCTCTCTACGGGACCTACACCGGGAGCGCGTGGCTCGCCGCGATCTTCGGGGGTCTCCTCGCGGACCGATTGCTGGGCCAGTACCGGAGCGTGCTGCTCGGCGGCATCATCATTGCCATGGGCCACTTCACGCTCGCGTTCAAGTCGATGCCCGCGTTCTATTCCGGCCTGGCTCTCATCGTGATCGGGACCGGGCTTTTGAAACCCAACGTTTCCATCCTCGTCGGCTCGCTCTACGAGCCGGGCGACCGGCGGCGGGATGCCGGATTCTCGATCTTCTACATGGGAATCAACCTCGGCGCCTTCCTCGGCCCCATCATCGCCGGGTACCTCGCGCAGAAAGTGAACTGGCACGCCGGATTCGCGTGCGCGGGCGTGGGTATGATGCTCGGGCTCGTTCAGTACGTCCTCGGCAAGAAGCGTCTCGAGCCCGCGATGGAGCGTCTCTCGGCGCGGCGCCAGACAACCCCCGGAAAGGCGACAGCCACGGCCTCGAGCTCCTTCACGGCGACGGAGTGGAAGAGAATCGCCGCCGTCTTCGTGTTCTTCGTTTTTGCCTCGCTCTTCTGGGGCGCCTACGAGCAGGCGGGCTCGACGCTGAACCTGTTCGGCGACCGATACACCACGACGACGATTCTGGGGTTCTCGTTCCCCTCCTCGTGGTACGTGTCGGTCCAGGCGTTCTTCGTCATCTTGCTCGCGCCGATCCTCGGCTGGCTGTGGGTCAAGCTCGGCTCGAAAGAGCCGTCGAGTCCCACGAAGTTCGCGATGGGGCTTCTTTTCGCCGGACTGGCATTCTTGTTTCTCGTCCCCGCGGCCCGGTTCGCTCAGGCCGCGGGCGGGCATTTCCGAGTGTCCCCGATGTGGCTCGTCGGGGCCTACTTCATCGAGGAGATCGGCGAGTTGTGCATCTCTCCGGTCGGGCTCTCGGTCGTGACGAAACTCGCGCCGACTCGGATCGTCGGCCTGATGATGGGTGTGTGGTTCCTCTCGAACGCGGCCGGCAACAAGATCGCGGGATTCACGGCGGGGTTCTTCAGCTCCATGCCGCTCGCGCGCCTGTTCGGAATCGTCGCCATCGTTTGTCTGGCGGCCTCGGTGTTGCTCTTCACCCTCATTCGGCCGATCAAGAAGCTCATGGGGGGCGTGCAGTGAAGGATTCGCTCGCCGGCCTCGCGACCTGGCCTCACTTCCCGCTCGAAGGATGCTCAGCCGGGCGGGTCCTGTCGCGGGACTCGCTCCACTTTTCCGCTCGCCGCGAGCCTGAGGACTTTGCTATACCCGCGTCGCGATCGGCAAAAGGGAGTCTCGCCCCGCGCCACCCACCCGTCTTCGCCAGAGGATTTGCCTGCGCGGGCGCGTCAGCCCCACTCCTTGCGAACCTTCGCTCAGGGATCGGTCCCGTGCCCACGAGCGAATGCCCGGGCGCGGCCGGGGCTTTCGATCCGCGAGCAACCCTTCGAGGAGCTGGGCGCACTGTCTGAGCGACCGGATATGGCCGAGCCGGAGTCGGGAACCGCGGATGGCGAGGCCATCAAAACGCTGCGAGTTTGCGGCCGGTCGACGAGAAGGCGTTGCGAACGGATCGAGGAGCTACCCGCGACCCGTGCCGAGCGAGGCTTCGGCTATACTCCCCTCCCGGCCGCGGAGAGTTGTCCGAGTGGCTTAAGGAGCACGCTTGGAAAGCGTGTGTGCGGGAAACCGTACCCAGGGTTCGAATCCCTGACTCTCCGCCAAATTTCGCTCCACTTCGTTCCGCTGGCGCTTCGCGCGTCTCCGCTTCGCTCCGACAAATTTGGACATCTGACCTGGGGAATGCTTTCCCCAGGCCCCTTCTTGTGAGTGCCCCGATCGCCGTGCACGCCAGCGCGCGAGCCATCCCCGACTCCCCGCCGAATTTCGCTCCACTCCGTTCCGCTGGCGCGACGACCCAGATTCGTTTTTGATAGCGTTACGCCGATGGACCGCTTCGTCGCCCGTGTCGTGTTCGTTTCTTTCGTCATCGTCATCGCGTTTGCGGCCGTCTTTACCGTCGTCGATGCCCGGCCCGCCGGCTGGCCGAACCTTCCCCCGTTTTTCGGCCGGAATCTCGACCTTTTCGCGGGATTCGCCTTCTGCGCGTTCGTCGTCGTCCTTGCCCTCCGCGGCGGCCGGCAGGGCAGGGAGAAAATGTGAGAGAATCTCCCTTGCCGGGGCCGAGGATGAGTTCGGGTCCTGTGCGACGGAAGTCTCCGAACCTCGTCAGGTCCGGAAGGAAGCAGCGATCAGGAGATGCCACCGTGCGCCGCAGGGGTGCCTGAACTCATCGTCGGCCTCGGCTCTTAGGTTTTGACGATGCAACTCGCCCTTCCCCGCAAATGGCGCCCCCAGACTTTCGACGCTCTCGTCGGCCAGGACGCGGTTTCCCGCACGCTGACGCACGCGCTCGAATCCGGGAGGGTCAACCACGCCTACCTCTTCACCGGGCCAAGGGGCGTCGGCAAGACGACGACCGCGCGGCTGCTCGCCGCGAGCCTCAATTGCGAGAAGGGCCCCACCGTCACGCCGTGCGGGGCCTGCGCCTCGTGCCGGGAAATTGCCTCGCGCGGGGAATCGCTCGACACCATCGAGCTCGACGCGGCTTCCAACAACAGCGTCGAAGACGCGCGCGAGTTGATCGAGATTCTCCGCTACGCGCCGCAGCGCGACCGGTACCGGATCCTGATCCTGGACGAAGTCCACATGCTCTCGAAGGCGGCCTTCAACGCGCTCCTGAAGACGATCGAAGAGCCTCCGCCGCACGCGATCTTCATTCTCGCGTCCACGGAGCTCCACAAGATCCCGGCCACGATCATCTCGAGGTGCCAGCGGTTTTCCTTCCGGCGCCTCACCGAGCCGGAAATCGAAGAGCGTCTTCGCGAGGTCGCGCAAAAGGAATCGCTGACGGCGACCGCCGGGGCTCTCGCGGCGATCGCGCGGGCGGCAGAGGGTTCCCTTCGCGACGCCCTTTCGCTGCTGGATCAGGCGGCCACTCTCTCGGGCGGGCGGATCGACGAGCAGCGCTGCGCCGAGATCTTCGCGTTCGTCGACCGGACGACCCTCGAGGCGTTATTTGGCGCCGTCGTTTCGGGCGATCGGGCCGCACTGGTGGGGATCCTCTCCCGGGCGCGCGAGGAAGGGCTCGATCCCCGGCACGGGTCCCGCGAATTCCTGTCGTTTCTCCGCGAAGTGCTCCTGGCGTCGGCCAATCCTCCGGCAAAGGACGAGCGGCTCGGAAAGCTCGCCGGGCTCGCCCCCTACGAAACACTTCTTCGCGCGGTGGCGGTCGAGCTCGAAACCGAGCGGGACCTCCCCCGCGCCGCGGATCCGTGGATCGTCTGGGAAATGGCGCTCCTGAAGATGGCGGAGCTGCCCCGGCTGCGGTCGATCGAAGAGATGCTCTCTTCCTCGCCGGCGCCGGAGAAAACTCATCCGGCGGCGACGAAGGAGCCCCGGTTCGTCTCTCTCGTTCCGGCTCCCGAGGCCGACGCCCCGGCAGCCCCGCTTCCAGAGGACCCGGCCCGGAAGTTCCTCAAGCTGCTGGAATCCCGCCGGGTCACGGTGGGAGCGTATGCGTCCCTCGCAACGCGAATCGAACAGAAGGAGGGCGAGCTCGTCCTGGAGTTTCCCATCGACAAAGCCTCGGCGAAGGACTCGCTCTCTCGACCGGAAGCCGCCAAACTGCTCTCGGAAACCGCGCGGGAGGTCTACGGCCGCGATCTGGCGATCCGCTTCGTCACGGGACCGCCCGCGGACGGGAACCTGACCGAGGCGGCGCGTCAGGTCCCGCCGCAGGTGCTCTCGAGGGAACGCGCGTCGAGCCGCGCCCAGGAAGATCCGATGGTTCAGAAGGCGATGGCGCTTTTCCGCGGAGAGGTGGTCGACATCAAGGAGAAGAAATGAACGTCCGGCAGATGATGAAGCAGGCGCAGGCAATGCAGGAAAGGGTTCAGGCCGAGCTCGCGGCGCTTTCGGTCGAGGGAACGGCCGGGGGCGGGGCCGTTGCGATCACGATGTCGGGCAACAAGGAAATCCAGTCCTGCCGGATCGCCAGGGACACGGTCGACCCCGCCGACCTCGAAATGCTTCAGGATCTGATCGTCGCCGCGGCGAGGGAAGCAGGACGAAAAGTCGATGAAGAAGTCCAGGCCAGGACCTCCCGGATGCTCGGGGGCATGGTCCCGGGCTTCTAACGCGATGTCGGTCCTTCCGAAATCCTTCGAAAAGCTCGCCGCGGCTTTCGAGCGGCTTCCCGGCATCGGCGCCAAGGGCGCGGCGAGAATCTCCTACCACCTGCTGCGGGGCTCCGCCTCCGAAGCCGAAGGGCTCGCCGAGGCGATCCTCTCCGCCCGCGCCGCCGTCAAGCGCTGTGGAACCTGCAACATGCTCACCGAAACGGATCTTTGCGATCTCTGCTCCGATCCGGCCCGCGACCCGTCGCTCCTCTGCGTCGTCGAGGACCCCGCCGACGTCTCGGTCGTCGAGAGAACGCGCGAGTTTCGCGGGAGATACCACGTGCTCTGGGGAGCCCTTTCCCCCCTGAAGGGAATCGGTCCCGACGAGATCGAGATCGCGAGTCTCCTCTCCCGAATCGACGAAAGCGTGCGCGAGGTCGTCGTGGCGACCGATCCCAACGTGGAGGGAGAAGCCACGGCGCTCTACCTGGCGCGTCTTCTGAAGCCCCGCGACGTCGCCGTCACGAGGATCGCCTTCGGACTTCCCGTGGGAGGGGACCTCGAATATGCCGACGAAGTCACCATGGCGCGGTCTCTGTTGAACCGGAGGGAAATCTAGAATATGGTATAAAACCCCTATTCTGAGAAAGGTGTAGAGGAGCTTCCATGGCGTCTCCCGACCTCATCATGTACGATGAGGAGTTCCAACAGATCAAGGAGATCATCTCGCGCCTCCGCGTCGAGGCGAACGCCAAAATTGTCTTTCTCGTGGATAAGAACGGCCAGCAGATCGCCGCCAACGGGGATCTCGAGTCCGTCGATACCACTTCGCTCGCCTCCCTGACCGCCGGAAACGTCGCCGCAACCGACGGCCTGGCGCGCCTCATCGGGGAAAAGGAGTTCTCGATCCTCTTTCACGAGGGGGAAAAGGACAACATCCACATCTCGATCGTCGGCCAGAGGGTGATTCTCGTGGTCATCTTCGACGACAGATCCTCGCTGGGGCTCGTCCGGCTCAGGGTCCGGAAGGCCTCCATGGAGCTCGAAAAAGTCTTCCAGGACCTTCTCAAAAAGGTCGAGGTGGAAAAAAGCAGCGTCGGGGGATTTGAGTCCCCGTTTGCGGAAATCACGGACGAAGACATCGACAATCTGTTTTCCGAGTAGCCACCGAATCCCGCGAGACGCCCATGACGTTCATCAACTATGCGGCCCGCGAAATCAACTGCAAAATCGTGTTCTATGGCCCGGGCCTCGGCGGAAAGACGACGAACCTCCAGTACATTTACGACCGCACGAATTCCAATTCCAAGGGAAAACTGATTTCGCTGGCGACCGAGACGGACCGGACCCTTTTCTTCGATTTCCTTCCTCTGGACCTGGGAACGGTCCGCGGATTCCGGACTCGGTTTCACCTCTATACCGTGCCGGGCCAGGTCTTTTACGATGCGTCGCGCAAGCTCATCCTCAAGGGTGTCGACGGAGTGGTTTTCGTTGCGGACTCTCAGAGGGCGCGGGCGGAGGCCAACGTCGAGTCCCTCCGGAACCTCGACAAGAACCTCAAGGAGCAGGGCTACGAGCTTGCGACCATTCCGTACGTGCTCCAGTTCAACAAACGCGACCTGCCCACGGCGATGCCTCCCGACGAGATGTACCAGCACTTGAACGTCAAGGGAGAGCCCACGTTCGAAGCGGTCGCGCCCCAGGGAATCGGCGTTTTCGAGACGCTCAAGGCCATCGCAAAGCTGGTTCTGCTCGAGCTCAAGAAAAAGTAGGGCCGGGCGCCTTCGCGCGCGTCCATCGCCGCGCCGCCTCGAGCCGGGACAGGGCCGCCTGGCGGACGGCTTCGGCAATCACCGTGTCCGCGCTCTTCTTTCGCAGCCTCGCCATCTCGTCCGAAAGGGCCCGGTCGTAGGCTCGGAGGGCCTCCGCGAACGCGCGCCCGCCGGCGGCCTCCGCGGCGAGCACGCGCAGGAGCGATTCATCCCTCAGGTCGGGCGGCCGAAGCGGCTCCTTCCACCAGCGTTCCAGCTCGCGCCGGCCCCGGGACGTGACCCGATACCGCCGGCTCGCGGGCCCAAGCCCGGGGCCGAGCACCTTCATCTCCGCAAAGCCGGCGCGGCGCAACCGCGCAAGCGACGGGTAGATCTGGGAGAGCTCCGCTCGCCAGAGCGGATCGAGCTCTCGGTCGACTCGCTTTTTCAGGTCGTATCCGGAGGCGGGCTCGTCGGAAAGGAGGGCGAGGAGGACGTGCTCGAGCGACACGCCCAACTATATCACTGCCTATATAGTCAGGCGCTCGCGAAAGGCTCCCGTCCGCGAAAAAGGACAAAAAAAAGCGGGGCCCGAAGGCCCCGTCAAATCCTAGACAGGGTTGAGTTACTTCTTCTTGGTGGATTTCTTCGCGGTCTTCTTCTTGGCAGCTTTCTTTTTGGTGGCCATTTCGTCACCTCCCTCCCGGTAGTCGATTGACAGACCGATAGGCCGGTGCTATGTTGACCCCCCTGATTGGGAGGGGGCGTAACACCTGCGGACTGTCACTACCGTTAGTTTGTAGGAACATTCGCTCCTAAATCGCCGGAGGGCTTGATCCCCTTCGGCGATTTCATTTTAAGTGTTTTTCGACGAGACGCAAGAAATATTTCTTGATTTTCAAACTTTTTTTTGGCGGGGTGTCCCTGTGAGAAAGACGATCTCGGTCGCCCATTCCCCGGATTCGGACGACGCTTTCATGTTTTACGCCCTCGCCGAAAAAAAAGTCGACGACCGCGGAATCCAGTTCGTGCACGAGCTCTCCGACATCGAGACGCTGAACCGCCGGACGGAAAACGGCGAGCTGGACGTCTCGGCGATCTCGTTCCACGCATACCCGGGCGTTGCAAAACGCTATTGCCTGCTGCCCCACGGTGCTTCGTTCGGCGACGGCTACGGGCCCGTCGTGGTGGCCTCCCGCCCCCTCGCGAAGGAGGATCTCGAAGGGATCGTGGTGGCGATCCCGGGTGAGAAGACCTCCGCCGCCCTCGCCCTCCAGCTCTGGAGGCCCGGAACGGCGACGACGATCCTTCCGTTCGACGCGATCCTCCCCGCCGTACGGGCGAAAGAAGCGGACGCAGGCGTTCTGATCCACGAGGGCCAGCTCACGTACCGCGACGAAGGGCTCTTCCCCGTCGTCGATCTGGGAGTCTGGTGGAAGGAAGAAACGGGGCTTCCGCTCCCGCTCGGCGGAAATGTCGTCCGGAAGGATCTGGGCGAAGAGACCATCCGGCGGATTTCCGCGGCGCTCGGCGATTCGATCGAATACGCGCTGGCGCACCGCGAGGACGCCCTCGACTACGCCATGCGGTTCGCCCGCGACCTCGACCGGGCCAGGGCCGACCGCTTCGTGGCGATGTACGTCAACGACTGGACCCGCGGCTACGGAGAGCGGGGACGACTGGCCATCGAAACCTTCCTCGGCCGTGCCGCGAAGGCCGGCCTCGTCCCGAAGGTCCAAATCGAGTTTGCGGGGGACGGATCGCGCTAGTGTCCCGCCCCGGATGGCATTACCGGCGTTTTCCGGGGGTCTCCGGCTCCACGGACCGCGCCTCTTCTCCCTCCCATCGGTAGAAACCCTCCCCGGCTTTCCGGCCGGTCTTGCCCTGCGCCACGAGTCGCCGAAGGAGCTCCGGCGGTCGGAACCGCTCCTCCGAGAGCTCCTCGGCCAGGCTGTTGGCGATCGAAAGGCGCACGTCCAGACCGACCAGATCCGAAGTCTTGAGCGGTCCCATGGCGTGACCGTAGCCGGCCTCCATCGCCCGGTCGATGTCCGCCGCGGAAGCGACCCCCTCCTCGAGCATCCGGACGGCCTCGAGTCCCAGGGCCACGCCGAGGCGCGACGTTGCGAATCCCGGCGAGTCCTTGACGATGATGGGCTCCTTTCCCAGAACCTCGACGAACGCGCGCGCGCGTTCGACGATTTCCGCCGACGTGTCCCTGCCGACGACGATCTCGACGAGCGCCTTGGCCGGGACCGGATTGAAGAAATGAAGCCCGATCACCCGCTTCGGCAGACGCGTCGCCGCCGCGATCTTCGCGATCGAGAGCGACGAAGTGTTCGAAGCCAGGAGCGCGCCCGGGCCGCAAATCGAGTCGAGCTCGGCGAAGATCGATCGCTTCAGGTCGAGGCTCTCCGGAACGGCCTCGATGGCCACGTCCGCCTCCCTCGCGTCCGCGAGGCGCGACAGACGATGGAGTCGGCGCCGGGCGGGCGCGACCTCCTCCGCGGAGAGCCTTCCGCGGGAGACCGCTTTTTCCCAGGAAGCTCCAATTCGGTCGGGGGCGGAGGCGAGGGAGCGGGGGTCGGCGTCGAAGAGGAGCGTCTCGAATCCGCGAATCGCCGTGACCGAGGCGATCCCCCTTCCCATCGTCCCGGAACCGACGACGAGAACGGTCGAGATCGCGTGGCCGGAAGGACTGGTCATCCGTGTTCGATTATATGTGCCGCGTGTCAAACCACCGACGACTGCGAGCCTCGGCGCCCTGCTTGAGCTCCGGATGTACCCCGTTCGCGCGCGCCGCATAAGCGGATAGGGCTACGACACGCGGACCGCGCGCAAACAGGGCCCCACCGTCCGTCGCCGCCGTCCCTCGGCTCGCACCCAGTCGGGATTGGGCACGTGCGCCGGTGGATGAGAAAGCGGGTGGCGCGGGGCAAGCCCCCTTTTGCCGCTCGCGGCGCGGAGTCGTAGCAAAGTCCTCAGCCGCAGCGA
>JBOGJO010000087.1:0-1082 GCA_050747885.1 Thermoanaerobaculia bacterium | reverse complement strand
CGTCGGAAGCATCGATCCGCTCGGCACGTAGTAATGATCGGCGAGCGAGCTGCGCGCGGCGAAGCTACAGGCGCCAAACGCGAGCATGAACGCGACTTCCTTCAGCCAGGGCTTCCAGCGGCGCTTTGACATAAAGCCCCTCCAACCCGTCCCCCGGTTCCCGGATTCCCGACTCAGCGGGGAGCGGGTCGTCCCGGGCGCGACCGCCCCGGAGGAGTCGCGAGCTCGCGCTCAAACTCGTTCAACAACTCGAAGAGCCCGACCGCTTCCCATGCCCGGTTCCGCTTGCCGACATTCACGCGGTGGAGCACGCCGCAGGCCTCCAGCTCGTTCATCGCAATTCGCGCCGCTTCATTCGACGCTCCCGAGATCTCCTCTGCCGTCTTGACGTCGAGAATGGGGTGGGAGGGCAGTGCGTGGATCAACGCCAGCCTGGCGGAATCGCGACGCGGATTTCCCGCCGCCTCCACCCACGAACGTTGCTTCGCGGCAATCCGTTCCGTAAACCGGCCCGCCCCACGAGCGGCCGTGCGGGCCGCTGCTCCGAACAGTCCGCACCACTCGGGAAGATGCGCCGTCCTGAAGTCGTTCAAACCCTTGATGTACGCCTTCGAGTTTCCCGCAAGAACGAGACTGATCGGAGGTACGTAGCGAGCCGCGAGACCGCGCCGCCGGAGAATGACGTGAATCAGACAACGGCCAACGCGGCCATTTCCGTCCGCGAACGGATGAATCGTCTCGAACTGTGCATGTGCCAACGCCGGACCCTACTTGCGGCGGCGGGTCGCGGCGAGGGCGCCGAGCCACTCCTGCATCATCGTGACGGCGACGAGATTGGTGATGCCGGTGGGATCGAATCCGGGCGACACCTCGACGATGTCGAAGCCGACGAGGTCGAGGCCGGCGAGCGCACGCAGGAGAATCTGGCAGTCCCAGGTGGTGAGCCCGCCGGGGACGGGCGTTCCGGTCCCGGGCGCGAACGCCGGATCCATCCCGTCGACGTCGAAGCTCACGTACACCGGGGTGCCGGCGAGTCGCTTGAGCTTTTCGGCGATCACCCGCGGCCCCCGATCGCGCACGTC
>JBOGJO010000086.1:0-8815 GCA_050747885.1 Thermoanaerobaculia bacterium | reverse complement strand
GTAGCGGCCTCCGGGCATCCCTGGAAGTTAGCCCCGTCGGAAATGAAACGGGATAATGCGTTTGACTCAAATGAAGCAAAAGGAGCGGGACGGAAACGGGTTACATGAATCCGAGGGTCAGCTTCGCGGCGTCGGACATCATATTCGGGCCCCACTGGGGCTCCCAGACGAGCTCGACATCCGTTTCGGCGACGCCGGGCACGGAGGAAATCTTGGTTTTTGCGTCGTCGGCGATGGCCGCGCCCATTCCACAGCCGGGGGCCGTCAGCGTCATCTTGACCTCGATCCGGTTCCCCTTTTCCAGAGGTCTCACCTTCAGGTCATAGACCAGGCCGAGCTCCACGACATTGATCGGAATCTCGGGATCGAAAACGGTCTTGAGCTGGTCCCAGACCGCTTTCTCAACTCCTTCCGGCGTCGAGGTGTCGGCGGACGCGGCCGCTTCCAGGGACTTGCGGGCTTCGTCGGGCATCTCGACGCCGAGAGCGTCCGCATCCTTCCCTTCGATTCGATAGAGCCCCCCCAGCGAAGGCACCTCGACAGTGAAGTTCCCTCCGAGCGTTTGCGTGATTCGCGCCAGGGTCTTCGCCGGAAGCGCGATCCGCTCGCCGCTCGGGATCTGCATCGCCACGACGTCGCGGGCCAGTGAAAGAATCGACGTGGGATAACCCATGAATTCCTCCCGTCCAATCGCCATTTTACTCCGAAGGACGCGAGGGAGCGCAGGGGGCTGTGGTGGGTCAGGTCTGTGGCGAGAGGGCCGGCGGCGCAAGGAAGCCGATTCGAGCATCGCGGCCCAGAACCATGCGATCCGCGGGGGTCGCGGACGCAGCGCGCTCGATCGTTCCGGTCAACTCGTGAAGCCAGGGAAGCTCTTCGATGAGTTGAGAGACTCGGCCCAGAAGCTCCTCGGACTCGCGGGGCAATCCGGCTCCGGCCACGATTTCCTCGATGTCACGGTCGGTGAGCGGCGTGATTCGAACAACGGCCGGGACGGCACCTCCCCGAAGGCGGATCAACGGACCGAAGCTCCGATCGGACAGGATCTCGAGAACGACGCCCGACGACTCGGGAGGCCCCGGGGGTTCCCCGGGATCCGGGGCGATTCCAAAGAACCGGAGGAGGCTCCCCGCCCGCTCTCCTTCGAACCAGACGGTTTTCCCCGCCGCGCTCGGGAGCGCTCCCGACACCGCCAGCCTCGCGGAGGCGGCATTTACGTCCTCGTACCAGGGCAGGCGCCCGACCGGCCGGCTTCGGAAGGCCGAGTACTGCACGGCCCGGGAAAGGGCGAGGGCCGCCGACTCGGGAAATCGATAGGAAGGAAACACGTGGCGCGTCGCCATGCTGCGCTTGTTTTCCGCGTTTCCGAAATGGATGGCCCCGGCGGCTCCCATCAGACAGAGGAGGGCCGGTTTTGCCTCGCCGCTCGCGGCTTCCGCCCGTAGAACTCCGCGCCGAATCGCGCGACCGACGGCTCGGGGATCGCAGCCTCCGATGCACGCGAAGATGACGATCAAGGCGTCCACGCTCGGGTGCTCGGCAGCCTGCCTCACCGCCGCTTCGTAGGAAGGGGCGTCGGCAAGGGCGCCAAGATCGACGAGGCCGGGGCCCGCCAGATCCAGACCCCGCGCCTCGCAAGCGTCCGCGCAGATCGTCAGGGCGCCTCCCGAATTGCTGAGGATGGCCACACGGTTGCCGCGCGGGAGCGGCTGATTGGCGAGAAGGACGGCCACGTCGAACATTTCCTCGAGAGTGTCGGCACGAATCACCCCGGCCTGACGGAAAAGGGACTCGACGTTTGTTTCGCTCTCCGCGAGATTCGAGCCGCCCGCTGCGTCGTCGCCGACGTGGGACCGAGCGACATCCAGCCCGGCTCGGCTGCGCGCGCTTTTCACGCACAGGATCGGTTTTCGGTGCGAGATCCGGCGGGCGATACGGGCGAAACGCCGCGGATTGCCGAACGTCTCGAGATACAGCAACGCCATGTCGGTCGACGTGTCCTCCTCCCAGAATTGCAGAAGGTCATTCCCGGAAACGTCCGCCCGATTTCCCGCGGAAACGAAGCTCGAAAAACCGAGGCCTCGTTCCTCGGCATAGCTCAGAATCACGAGGCCGAGGGCCCCCGAATGCGAGAAGAAGCCGATCCGCCCCCGTGGCGCCATCGAAGGAGCGAGGCTCGCATTGAGACGGACCTCAGGGTCCGTGTTCATGAGGCCGAGGCAGTTCGGCCCGACAAGCCTCGCCCCATGAGACCGCGCGAGCTCGACCAGGAGCCTTTGCCGCGCGGCCCCGTCGGACCCGGAGTCGGCAAACCCGGACGTCAGGACGAGAAGCGCCCGAGCGCCGGCGCGCAGCGCTTCTCCCGCCGCGTCGAGGACGTCGGCGGCCGGGATCGCGATCACGACAAGATCCGGCGCGACCGGCAGATCGCGGACCGACGCATAAGCGCGAACGCCCTGAATCGAGGTCGCCTGGTTGTTGACCGGAGAGACCTCGCCGTGGAAGTTGCCGCGGAGAATCGACCGGAAAATCAAACTACCGACCGAATCGGGGTCTCGCGACGCACCGATGATCGCAACGGATCGCGGCTGAAGCAGCGGGACAAGCGAATTCGCCGCCGCGAGCCGGTCGCGAAGCTCGGCTCGCTCGCGCATGGCCGCAGCGCCCCCGACCGGGAATTCCAGGTGGATTGAGCCCCCTCCGACAGCGGATTGCTGAATGTCGAATCCGGAGTCTCGAAACACGTTGATCATCGCCTGGTTCTCGGAAAGGACTTCGGCCTCGAATCCGGTAAAGCCGTTCCCCGCCGCGATTCCCGCGAGCCTCTCGAGAATCAGCGTGCTGATGCCTCGCCCCTGGAACTCGTCGAGAACGAGAAACGCGACTTCCGCCTTCCCGCCGGCTCCCGTCGCGATGTAGTTGCCGATCCCGACGACCGGGGATCCGGGCTCCCGCCCGGCGAGGGCGATCAGGCACAGCCGCTCGCGGGCTTCCCCCGTGCACGTGAACTCGGCGAAGCTTCGCGACACCCAGGCGATCGACCCCATGAAACGCATGCGAAGGCTTTCCCGAGAAACGAGCTTCATGAGGGCGTCCACGGCAGGAATGTCCGCCATCGTCGCGGTTCGAAGGAGGATGCTCTCCCCGTCGCGAAGCAGGACGTACTCGCTGAAATCTCGGCCCCCGGGGATGATTCGGAACAAGCGATTCCTCCTTGAGTCTCAGATCCAGTATGGGCTTGCGGCCTCGAGGAGCCGGCGGGCCGCCTCGCGGTTTCCGGCCGAGATGGCATCGCGATCGGGAATTTCAACGAGAAGCTGCGAGTCGTCGTGAAAGCTCCTCGAGGGCTCGTCCCCCAGCGAATCGCTCCAACGCGCGCACCAATCGGCGGGAAGCGTCTCCGGTATCGGAATTTCGTGAATCAACAGGTAGAGCAGCGCCCAGACCCGCGGGACGGCCCGAAGCGAGTATCCCCCTCCGAGCGTGAAGAGCACCCGGCCGGCCGTGAATTCATCTGCCCAGGCGAGCAGGCGGCGAAAGATGGCCTCGTAATCGCACGTCGTCAACCTCAGGTCGGCCAGCTCGTCGTCGAAATGGGCATCGGCGCCCGCCTGAACGACCAGCACCCCGGGCCGAAAATAATTCAGCGCGGGCAGAGTCACCTGCTCGAAGACTTCCAGGTAGCTCGGCCCTTCGGTGAACGGAGCCAGGGGCAGGTTGAGCTTCAAGCCGCGCCCCAGCCCCGACCCGAGCTCGTGAATCCCGCCGCTGCCCGGAAAGAGAAATTTCCCGGATTCGTGGATGCTCACGGTCAACACGCGCTTGTCGTCGTCGAGGATCTGCTGGACTCCGTCGCCGTGATGAACGTCGACATCCACATAGAGGACCCACAGGCCCTCCCGGGCGAAATGCCGAATCGCGACCGCCAGATCGTTGTAAATGCAGAATCCGGAGGCAAAGTTGCGGCGGGCATGGTGGAGCCCTCCGCCGAGTTGAAGAACGCGCCGGGAAGAGCCTCCGGTGATGAGCCTTGCGCCGTGAAGCGTGCCTCCCACGTGGTAGCGGGCCGCTCGATCCATTCCCAGGAACGCGGGCGTGTCCGCCGTGTCGAGGCCATAGTCCCGACGGTCCGGAACTTCCCGCCCTTCGCTCAGATCCTCGACGCGGCGCACGTAATAGTCCTCGTGCACGTCCAGGATCTCCTCTCTCGTCGCGGCGGGAGCCTCGACGAACCGAAGCGGATGCCCGAGCGATTCCAGAAGGTCGAGCGTCATGTCGACCCGGCGGGGACGGAACGGATGAGTTTCGCCGAACGCATACTCCCGATATTCGGGCCGGTAGATCACCGAGGGCAACGCGGGCCTCGGTTCCCGCTCATTTCACCGAGCCGACGGTGAAGCCGGCGATGAAACGGTCGAGAAAGACGTTGTACAGGATCGCGATCGGAAGAGTCGCGATCAGGCACGCCGCCATGAGGGAGCCCCAGTAGTAAACGTCGCCGCGGACGAGGTAGATCGGAACGCCGACGCCGACGGTCTGGTGCGAGGCGGACGAAATGAACGTGAGGGCGTACACGAACTCCTGCATCACGAGGGTGAAGCTGAAGATCACGACCGTGAGGATTCCCGAGACCGAAATCGGGATCACAAGCTTCAGAAAGACCTGAAATCGCGTGAGACCGTCCACCATCGCAGCATCCTCGAGCTCGCGCGGAATCGACTTGAAGAAACCCATGAGGAGCCACGTCGAGAACGGGATCGTGAAGGTCGGGTACACGAGAATGATGGACCACAGGGTGTCCTGGAGACCCAGGACGGCGACGATGCGCGAGAGCGGGATGAAGAGCAGCGTGGGCGGGACGAGGTAGGTCAGGAAGATCCCGATCCCGAGTCTCTCGCCCCACCGGCCCGTCAAACGAGCCAGCGAATACGCCGCCGGCGTCGAGAGGAGAAGCGTGATCGCCACGACGAAGGCTCCGGCAAAGGTCGTGTTTCCGAGCCAGCGCAGAAATAGCGTTTCGCGGAAGAGGAACTTCACGTGCTCCAGCGTTGGCAATTGATTGAAAATGAACGGATTATTTTTGAGATTGTAGAGATCTCCTGTTCTCTTGAACGACGTGATCAGCATCCAGTAGAAGGGAAACGCGAGGAGAATCGCAAACGTCGTGAGCGTTCCCCAGCGCACGGCACCCGCCGAAACTCGCCGCCAGCGCAGCCCGGAGGTTTTCACGTGACCTCGGCCCGGCGCGCCGTCCGGAGCATCAGCCACGCCACGATCACGAGGATCGGGACGAGGAAGATCGAGATCGCCGCTCCCTCGGCAAGGTCGCTGCCGAGAATACCCGTGAAGAACGCGAGGGAGGGAACGACCTGCGTCGTGTCGAAGGGGCCGCCCCGCGTCAGGATGTAGATGACCGTCATGTCGGTGAACGTGAAGACGACGCCGAAGAGAACCGCGACGTTGATGATGGGAAGCATCATCGGGATCTCGATCTGAAACAGGCGCCGGAAGAATTTCGCGCCGTCCACCTCGGCGGCTTCGGGAATGTCCCTGGGAATCGCGGTCCATCCCGCCAGGATGATCACGGTCGCAAAAGGAAGCATTCGCCACGTGTGCACGAGGATCACCGAGAGCATCGCGAGCTTGGGCTCCCCGAGCCACATCGGGGGCGAGAATTGATTTGCCAGATGCACGCGGATCAGGACCCAGTTGATGACGCTGTAAAGAGAGTCCAGGATCCACTTCCAGCCGATCGATCCGATCGAGACCGGAGCCACCCAGGGCATCAGAATCAGGAAGCGAACGAAGTGGCGGCCTCGAAACGCGTCTTTCAGCGCGAGGGCGAGGATCGTCGCGCCGACGAGCACGAGGACCTGCGAAGCCACCGTGAACACGAAAGAGTTCCGCAGCGCCACCAGAAAGGCGGGATTCTGAAGAACGGATCGGATGTTTCGAAGGCCCACGAAATGGTAACCGCGACTCCCGACCTTGACGTCGCCGACGCTGTAGAGAAACGCCAGAACGAACGGCACGCCGACGAGGGCGAGGACGTAGAGAATCGCGGGCAGAAACATCGCGGGGCCGAGCCAACGCTGGCCCTTGCGGCTCATCGCGCCGCCCCCGGGGCCATCACATCACGGCGCCGGTCTCACGGTCGAAGAGGTAAGCGCGATTCATGTCGAACCACAAATCGACCTGCTCTCCCGGACGGATTCCGGCGTGGATTTCGGTCTCCATCAAGAAGGCTCCGATCACGCTTTTCGCCGTGACGATGACCCGGTGACCGAGGGGCTCGACGAACTCGATCTGAGCCTGGACCTTCGCGGGCACGCCGAGAGAAGCCCACGCAACATCGGAGATCGGGCGTCCGCTCGCGGCCAGGGAGATGTGCTCGGGCCGCATTCCGAGGGACACTCCGCGGCCCGAGGCGGACGCCAGATCGGGACGCGAAAGGGGCACCCGGACGCCTCCCGCCAGCGCGACGAAGACCTCCGACTCCTGCTCGGAAAGCTCGCCCTCGAAGAAGTTCATCGGGGGACTTCCGATGAACCCGGCGACGAAGCGGCTGGCCGGAGTGTCGTACACCTCGAGCGGCGTGCCGATCTGACAGATTTTCCCGTGGTTCATGATCACGATGCGGTCGGCCATCGTCATTGCCTCGACCTGATCGTGGGTCACGTAAATCATCGTCGACCGGATGTCCCGGTGGAGCCGCTTCAGCTCGGTCCGCATGTGGACGCGCAGCTTGGCGTCGAGATTGGAGAGCGGCTCGTCGAACAGGAAAAGCGACGGCTCCCGGACGATCGCGCGGGCCAGGGCGACTCGCTGCCGCTCGCCTCCCGAAAGCTCCCTCGGTTTGCGCGCGAGAAGGGAAGAAATTCCGAGGAGACCTGCCGCCCATTCGGCTTTGCGGCGGCGCTCATCCTTCGGAACCTTGCTCGCCTTCAGCGGGAATTCGATGTTTCCGAAAGCCGTGAGGTGCGGATAGAGCGCATAGCTCTGAAACACCATCGCGATTCGGCGCTCGCGGGGCGTGAGGTCGTTGACGACGGTCCCGCCGATCAGGATCTCGCCCGAGGTCGGCTCCTCCAACCCCGCGATCATGCGAAGCAGCGTGGTCTTGCCCGACCCCGAAGGGCCGAGGAGGACGAGGAACTCGCCCTCCCGGCTCTCCAGGTCGACATGGACGACCGCCCCGAGCTGGCCCTTGCGGAAGAGCTTGGTCAGCCCTCTCGTTTCGACGATCGCCACTGCGTCCGCCCGGCTATTTCCACTTGTCGAAAATGCGGCGGATCTCCTTCTCGGCCGCGCGGACGGAATCTTCGGGGCTCATGACGTCTTGCGCCGCCTTGGCAAACATCGTCGGCAGCACGAACGTGTTGAAGACTTCGTCGATCGCGGCGGTCGCGTAGCCGGGGTAACCGACGTTGGTCGACCAGTCGAGGGCTCCTTCGAGAACCTTGTACTTGTCGTGCGGCTGCCCCTTCGGGTCGTTGGCAATCTTCGTTTTGATGTCGGGAACGGTCGTCGGGAAGCAGGGGAAGTTGTAGAACTCGCTCGCCTGGAAGCCGGCCTCGAAATTGTCGAGGTAGTCGACGAGGAACTTCTTGGCCCCCTCCTTGTTTTCCGCGAAATTCCAGATCACGTAACAATCCATCACGTGCTCGGAAGCGAGACGTCGGACCGGCCCCTTGAGCGCCGGCCGAAGCTGGATCGATTTCGACATCTCCGGGTTGTCCTTTTCCGCCTGACGCGTGACGGAAATCGCATTCTGGACGAACGACAGCTTGCCGGCGAGGATCCCGCGGTTGTTCGAGGAGGGATCCCAGGTGTAAACCTCCGCGGTCTCGGCCTCCTTGTAAAGCGCCTTCATGTACTTCACCGCTTCGACCGTCGCCTTGGAATTGATCGCGACGTTCCCGTGCTCATCCTGAACGGATCCTCCGAAGGACCAGAGAAGGGCGCGCGTGGCCATGTTCGTGTCGAGCTCCTGCGAGAGCCCGATCCCGACCGGATTGCCGAACTGTTCCCGGATCTTTTTCCCGCCCGCCCGGAGGTCGTCCCACGAGTCCGGACCGTTCGGAAATCCCACCTTCTCCCAGAGGTCCACGCGGTAGTTGCCCGGGTCCGGAACGTAGGAATCCGAAAACGCAAAGAACTTCCGGGTCTTGGGATTGAAGGTCGACCGCTCCGCCAGCGGGATCATCTTGCCGTGCTTTTTCTGGACCTCTTCGTAGATCTCGCGGTGGTCGATCACCTGCTTCTCATAGGCCGCGGGAGGGGCGAGAAACATGAAGAGATCGTGGCCCTTGCCGGCCGCCACCTCCGCCGCCGCCCGCGCGTTGATCTCGCCGATCGAGATGTGGTCCACGACGACGTTGGTGCCGTTCCTGCCTCCCCATTCTTTCGTGTACGTCCCGTCGAACCACTTGTCGTAGCCCGGAACGAAATGGCTCCACTGCAGGATCTTGAGGGTCTTCTGCTGCGCCGCGGCGCGACCCGGGAACAGGAACCCGGGCCCCACGCCCGCCGCGAGCGCTCCCGCGCCCGCAATTTTCGCGAATTCCCTCCGACTGATCCCTTGAGCCCTCTTCTTGCCCATTTTCCCCTCCTTTCTCCCTGATCCGGGAAAGCTACTCTTCCTTGCCGAACTGTTTGAGGTCTTCCGGCCCCTCCCGGGTCTTCAGCTTCTCTTTTCCCTGGACCGCGATCCGGATCTGCTCCACGACGTCGGGGTTCGCCAGCGTCGTGATGTCGCCAGTGTCGAGTGTGTTCGAGATCGCCGCCAGGACCCGGCGCATGATCTTGCCGGACC
>JBOGJO010000085.1:0-11190 GCA_050747885.1 Thermoanaerobaculia bacterium | reverse complement strand
AAATGGGCGAAGGTCTGGGAGTGGCAGCGGTTCCAGGCGAACGGATGGGCCTTCGAGTTGCCCGCTTACGATGAGAACTCCGAGACGTGGCGGGGAGCGGGCACGGAGGCCGGGGAGTAGAAAAAATAAAACGCCCGCGTCCGCGGGCGTTTGTCGGGTGACGCGAGATTCGGAGAGGTTACTTCGCGGCGGCTTTCCTGCTGGCTTTCGAGAGCCGGGACTTGTAGCGCGCCGCCGTGTTCCGGTGGATGACGCCCTTGGCGGCTGCGCGGTCGATTTCCGCGATCGTCTTTGGCAGGCTCGCCGAGGAGTGTTCCGCGCGCTGCGCCTTCACGACGTGCCGGAGCTTGGATTTCACTCCCTTGTTTCGACCCGTCTTCTTGGCGGTCGTCCGGATCCGCTTCTCCGCGCTCTTGATGTTTGCCATGGTTCTTGGGGTTCCTTCCTGTCGTCTTGGTTTTTTTCGGGTTCGATTCTAGCGGCTTTCCACGCCGAGGGAGGAGAGTTTCTGCCGCGAGAGCCGGGCTTCGTCGGAGACCGGGTATTCATGCACGACGTACTGGAGGGCCACGACCGATTCCGCCTTGCGGCCAAGCTCCAGAAGGGCGAGTCCCTTCTTCAGAAGCGCCGCCGCGGCCTTGTCGCTCTGCGGCCATCTCTTGAGAAGCGTGTCGAAATCGCGGATTGCCTGGTCGAATTTCTTTTCGGAATAGTCGGATTCCCCGATCCAGTACTGGGCGTTGTCCGTCAGATCCGTGGAAGGGTAGCGCTCGATGTACTCCTGGAAGCCGGCGATTGCGAGCTCGTAGCGACCCTTCGTGTAGTCCCCGTAAGCCGTGTCGTAGAGCTGCTGGGGGCTCGCGCCGGCGCGCGGCACGGGCGGCGCTCCGGCCTGGGGATTCGGCCGCGGCGCGCCCACGGTCGGAGAGCTCGGCGCCATTCCCGGCGACATTCGCCCGAGGTCTCCCTGAGTGGCCGCGATCTGTTGCGATAGCTCGGCGAGCCGCCGGTTGGTGTCCTCCAGCTTGGATTGAAGCGTTTCGATCTGGCGCGAGAGCTCGTCGAGCTTCACGCCCGTGTCCGCGTTGGATTTCAGCAGCTGGTTTGTCTGCTGGGACACGCTGGCATTGAGCTTCTGAACCTCCTCCTTGGAGGAGGACTTGTTCTCGACCGCCTGGATCTGGCGTTCGATGTCGTTCATCTGCCGGTGCAGGCCGTCGATGTCGTCGGAGGAAACGCAGCCTCCCGCGCCGAGAAGCAGGAGCGCCATCGCTCCCGCTCCCAGCGCGAAGGGAAATCGGGGGTTCTTCACTTCACTTCGCGGTAATGACGAAGTGGCCCCGGCGATTCTGCTGCCAGCAAGATTCGTTCTCGTCGGTGCAGAAGGGGCGGGTCTTCCCGTAGGAAACCGTGTTGACCCTCGCGCCGTCAAGACCGAGCGACACGAGATAATCCTTCACGGCGCCGGCGCGCTTCTGTCCGAGCGAGAGGTTGTACTCTTCCGTGCCGCGCGAGTCGCAATGGCCTTCGACGACCACCTGCAACGTCGAATACTTCTTGAGCCACTGGGCATCCGCGGCGAGCGCTGTGCGGGCGTCCTCGCGCAGGTCGTATTTGTCGAAATCGAAAAAGGCGTCTTTCAGATAACCGCGCGAATTCAGGGTCTGGAGGTCGGCGCTCGTCACGTCGTCGCTCGTCATGGGCGCGGGCGGGGGCGGAGTCGGGCTCGTCGAAGGCTGTTCGGGCGCGGCCGGAGGAGGCGGCGCCGCTTCCGGAGTCGTCGTCGGGGGTTTCTTCTTGCAGCCGGCGACCAGAATAAGGGACGCCGCCAGCAGCGCGAGACTTCTGAAAGTTCTCCGGGTCGTCATTTCTTACCTCCTTGTTGTTGCGTTCGCCCGCTGAGTGTTTCGACGGATTTCGAGTCTTCTCGGTTCACGCTCTTCCTTGTTGAACCGTAGCAAAATTCATGCACGCTTTCAATCAATTGGGCGACCATGCGGGCTGGCTGTTGTTCCCCCTGTCGGTGATGGCGACGCGGTTCTGGCCATTGATGTCCATCGTGTAGATCTGGGTTGAGCCGCCGCGGCGGCAGTCATAGGCGATCTTGTTGCCGTCCGGGGACCAGCTCGGGTGGCCGTTGGACCCCTCCGACGTCAGCTGGAGGGTCTGGGAGGTTGCCAGATTTGTCACGCAGATCTGGAAATCTCCGCCATTTCGGCATGCATAGGCGATTTTTGACCCATCCGGAGACCAGGCGCCTTCGTCGTTCCAGTCTCCCGCCAGGGTGATTCGACGGGAGTTGGCGCCTTCCGGATCCATCATGTAGAGCTGGGGGGTGCCCGAGAGGCTGGAGGTGTAAAGGATCTGATTGCCAACTGGAGACCAGCGCGGCGTCGAATCGACCGAATGGGAGTTCGTCAGGCGCTTGAGGCCGGACCCTTCCGAGTTGACGATGAAAATCTCGGGATTGCCCCGGACCGAGCCGGCAAAGACGATCCTCTTCCCGTCGGGCGAGAACGAGGGGGAGGCGTTCAACTCGACTCCGGTCGGAATCTCTTTCCGGCCGCCGCCATTGCGATCCATCGAGAAGAGGCGCGGAAACATCTTCGCGTAGCTCGTGAAGGCGATTCGCTGCCCGTCGGCGGACCAGGTCGGGTTCATGCTGAGGGTCCTCCCCTGCGTCAGGCGCCTCGGGTTCCGGCCGTCGAAATCGGCAATGTAGATCTCCCGGAGGCCGCGCCCGCCGTCCCGGTCCGAGGCGAACGCGATCGAGGTCATGAAGAGGCCGGGCTTGCCCGTGAAATATTTCACGATGTCGTCGGCGACCGCATGGGCGATTCGGGGCACGAACGTGCTTCCGCCGCTGTAACGCTTACCGAAGACGAGCTTGTGCGACTTCAAGTCGTACACCCGGGCTTCGGCGGAGATTCGGTCGCCGGAAATCTCGAGAAGGGTGTCGACGAGCACCTCCGCCCCCGCCGCGGACCACCGGTCGGCCGATTCCGGCTGCGTGGCGTCGCGGTAGCCCTTCGGGTAGAGGGCGGGATCGACGATCGAAAAGACGCCGCTGTAATCGAGGTCGCTTCGCAAGGTGTCGGAGAAGGGCGTTCGAACCTGAGTCTCGATGACGGGGCCCGCGGGCGCAATGGCCGGGGGAAGGGCGATCGGGAGCTTCTTTCCGGTGGGCTTGTTGAGCTCGAGCCACAGCTCCTGGTTTTCCCGCGAAGGGGACGACGCCGGTTGAGCCATCACCGGCGCGGCAAGGACGCCGACGGCGGCGAGGACGTGAAGAAGAAAATATTTCGGCAAGCGAGACCTCCTGTTCATTCGAACTTCAAGTGAACGCCGAGAGAGCTTTCGTGAAAATCCGCCGGCAGGGGCGGAAGGGGGGAAGAAGCCAGGATGGCGCGTTGCGCCGCCCGATCCACGAACGGCAGACCGCTCGACTTTTCAATGCGGACGTCGGAAATCGACCCGTCCCGGGCGATCCGGAAAAAGAGGACGGGATTCACGGCCTGGTCGGTCGGCTTGAACCAGTTCGCCCCGATAGACGCCAACATCTGCGCGACGTAGTAGGAATAGTTGAAATCGGCGGAGTCGAAGGCCGAGAGGCTCGTTCCGAGGTTCGAGGCCGGACCGGCAGGTCCCGCTCCTCCTGCCGTTTCTCCGCTCGAGGGGAGCTCGACGGGAGCGCCGCTGACCTTGCGCGACGCCTTCGGCGAGACCTCGGAATTGTGGACGGAAGGCGGGGGCTTCTTCTCGGGCTTTTTCTCGGGCAAGGGCAGAGCCTTTGGCGACGGCGCGGGCGCTTCCTCCGCCTTTTCGATCACAGGACGAGTCGGTTCGGCCTCCGCGGGCTGAGGTCGAGCGCCGGGAATCGAAGACAGGGGGACAAGCCGGACCGACACGGCCTGGGGCGTGAGGAATCGGTGAGTTGGTGTGATTCGCGATCCGATGACGTAAGCGGCGGCGAGACCGACGTGGAGCAGGATCGTCCCGAAGGTGCCGAGCTTCCATTCGAGGCTGTCGTTTGCGTGTCCCGGAAGCGGGTCACCGAGGACTTCCACGTCGGTCATTTTCGCTCGCGCGACTCCGTCAGCATCCCCAGATTCTCGATCCCCATCCGGTTGAGAAGGTCCATCGTTTCGACGACCGTGCCGTAGGACAGAGACTTGTCGGCTTTGAGGTACACGGTGCGGTCCTGCCGGGTGCGCAAAAACGCCTGAAGCCGCTCCTTGAGCGCGCCGTGCGCCACCGGGGTCTCGTTGATGTAGTACATGCCGCTCGTCGTGATGGAGAGGATGATGGGGTCTTCCGTGCTCTTGGGAAGGCTCGACGAATTGGCCTTGGGCAGAGCGACCGAGACTCCCTGGTGGAGCATCGGCGCCGTCACCATGAAGATGATGAGCAGCACGAGCATGACGTCGACGAGGGGAGTGACGTTGATGTCGGCGAGATGATCGAACGGGTCGCCCTTCGGGCCCGAGGTCATCGCCATCCGCGGCCCTCCATTAGGTGAAATTCCTTTCCGTGAGGTTCAGGAACTCGAGAGCGAAGTCGTCCATCGTGGCCCGCATTTGCCGGATCTGACCCATGAAGTAGTTGTAGGCGATGAGCGCGGGGATCGCGGCGCCGAGGCCCGCGGCCGTGTTGATCAGCGCTTCGGAGATTCCGGGAGCGACCGCGACGATGGACGTCGATCCCGAAGCGCCGATCGCGTTGAACGCGGACATGATGCCCCAGACCGTCCCGAACAGACCGATGAAAGGGCAGGCCGCGGCCGTCGTGGCCAGAAAGGTGAGGGATTTCGTGAGGCGGGAAATCTCCGCGCCCGCCGCGCGCTCCAGCGCGCGCTCGATTCCGCTGATGTTCTTGATGAGGAGCCGCGCGCTGGTCGTTACCGAGGTCGAGGGATCCTCGGAGCGCGCCGCCTTGATCTGCGCGTCGAGCTCGGCGTACCCGGACTTGAAGAGAGTCGTCAGCGGGGTATCGGAGAGCTGGCTCGCCATGGTGTTGACTTCGGAAAACCGCTTCGATTTTCGGAAAAAGTCGAGAAACCGGTTAGACTGTCCTCGAACGCGTTTCAATCGGATGAATTTCGCGATGATGATCAGCCAGGAAACGAGAGAAAAGAAGAGCAGGATTCCCAGAACCACCTTGGCCGCCGGCCCGGTTTCGCGAAAGAACGTCACGAGCGAGGACGAGCCGCTGTCCAGCGGGGCCGTGCTCACCGTTTGTGCCTGGAACGCCACGCAAACTCCTCTCGCTTGCCAAAAATGGCTCGGCCACCGTAGCACACGAAACTTTGCATCGTCAACAATATATGGATGAAACGGGCGCCCGTCCGGGTTGTTCTGGGGTGATGAGAAGAATCGGTTTCGTCCTGGGGATTTTATTGCTCGTTGGCGCGGTCCCTCGGGCGGCTCCGGCCTCTCCGCCCATTCTGGAAGTTTCGGGAATCCACGCCGGCCAGAAGGGCTACGGGCTGTGCGATTTCGGAAACGGCAAGGGCGTGACGCGGTTCGGAGTCGAGATCCTCGGGGTCATGCGCGACTACGCGCCCAAGCAGGACCTCATCCTCGCGCGCCTCTCGGGCAACAACCTCGAGAAGAGCGGAGTCATTGCGGGCATGAGCGGGAGCCCCGTTTATGTCGACGATCGCCTCGTCGGGGCGGTTGCCTATGGTTGGCCCTTCTCGGAAGAGGCGATTGCGGGCATCACTCCGATTGAATCCATGCTCGATATCCGCCATGTCCCGGCTTCGGCGCCCGTGCCCATCGGCGCTCCGTCGCCGGCGGGAGCGCGGCCGACCGCCGCCTTCCTGGAGTCTTTCGAACGAGGGGACTTTCTCCCCGCGTTTCGCGCGCTGGTCGACCGGGTCTTTCCGGAGCGCCGGGACGGTTGGGCGCCGCTTCCGCTCCCCCTGTCCCATTCCGGCGCGTCGGACTCGCTTTTTCGCGACACGTTTCTTTCCCGAGGAGCGTTCCTCGACGCTCCCTCGGGGAGCCGCGCCCGGCCGGCCGTGTCGTCCGAAGGCGGATTGAAGCCGGGCTCGTCCGTTTCGACGATCCTGATCTCGGGCGACATGACGATGGCCGCGACGGGGACGGTAACGTGGGTGGAGGGAAGCAACGTTCTCGCGTTCGGTCATCCTTTCCTGTCGATGGGTCCGGTCGAGATGCCGATGGCGGATTCCGAAGTGATCGGAATCCTGCCGTCCCTGTATCGCTCCTTCAAATTTGCTTCGACGGGTCGCGTGCTCGGTTCGATCACCCAGGATCGCTCGACCGGGATCCTCGGCTCGTTCGGCACCGAAGCGAAGATGGTGCCGGTGCACGTCTCGATCGCGTCGGAGAATTTGCCGGTCCAACGATTCAACTTTCGCGTCGTGCGAAATTCGATGCTGACACCGATCCTCGCGGCCACCGCGATCGACACGACGTTGTCGACCCTTGAAAAATCGGTTGGCGAGCGCACCATCGTTTGGAAGTCCGCGATTCGCACGCCGGGTCGCACGATTCGATTCGACTCCGTGTTCTCGGGGATGGCGGCCAAGGACCAGGCCGTGTCCGCGATGGCGCTGCTCACGAACTACCTGATGGCCAACGAGTTCCACGACCTGGCCATCGACGGGATCGACGTCGCGATTGAGCATTCGGACGTTTTGAAAAATGCCCGGATCACCGGCGTGGTCGCGACGAAAGACCGGGTTCGTCCCGGCGAGACCGTGCCCCTGTTCGTGTCGCTCCAGGACTTTCGGGGCAGCACCCGGCGCGTCGCGCTTTCGCTGCCTGTTCCCGCAGGGACGCCCCCCGGTCCGCTCACGGTCTTCGTCGGCGACGGAATATCAGCCACGGCGTTCGACCTTTCGCTCTTTCCGGCGGATCCCCGCTCGCTCGAACAGGTGCTGGATTTTCTCGACCGTTTGAAGCCCGCGAACTCCGTGAATCTACTGGCTTACCGGGCCGGTCCCGGCGCGATGGTGTCCGGAGAGGAGCTCCCCGCCCTGCCGCCGTCGATCTATTCCCTCTATTCGGCCCAGAGCGCGCGCGACGGAGGGCCGAGCCTTTCGCAGCAGCGCGTGTACTCCTCCAGCGTCGAGCAAGCGATTCCCGTCACCGGATCCGTGAGGCTCACGCTGGACGTCGTCGCGAAGATCGATTGACCGTTTTCGAAGCGAGGCTCGAATGAAACTTTCCCTGGGTCTGGCCCTCCTGCTGCTCGGCGTTGGTCCCGCGCGGGCTTCGAGCGTGAAGATCTGGGCGACCGACACGACTCGCGAGTTCTCGGCCGGAACGGCGCATGGCGTTTCAGCCGAGCCCTCGGGTGAGCTCGCTCTCGCCCGGAAGACCTTGCGAATCGCGGGGATCAGCCTTCCCACGATCCTTTCCGCGGTCGAAGAGCCGTCGGGTGCGATCGTGATCGGGACCGGCGACGGCGGCCAGATTCTGAGGGCCGAGCCGGGAAAGACGGCGGCGGTTCTCGCGACTCTTCCGGAGAAGGAAGTGACGGCTCTCGCCGTGGCTTCCGACGGATCGATTTTCGCGGGCACCTCGCCGAAGGGGAAGGTCTATCGCATCGTGAACGGAAAGGCTTCCGAGTACTTCGACCCGAAAGCGGAATACATCTGGGCCCTCGCCTTCGACTCCGGCCACCATCTCTTCGTCGGCACGGGAATTCCTGGAAAGATCCTGCGAGTGACCGGCGCCGGACAAGGCGCGACCTACCTCGACGAGCTGGACGAGCACGTTCGGACCCTCCGGATCGACCGGAAGGGCCGCTTGTGGGCCGGAACGGCATCCCGCGGCCTGCTGCTTCGGTTCGATCCGGATGGGAAGGCGAAGACGATTTACGACTCCCAGCGCGCCGAGATCACTTCGATCGTCGAGGATCGTGCGGGTGACGTTTTCGCGGCCGCGGTCTCGGGCCACGGAGCCGCGGCTTCTTCCGGCGGGCATTTTCCAACGCCTGCGGCCGCTCCTCCGAAGGAGAAGAAGGCCGAATCGACGGCGCCCGACGAGGGAAAGGCGACCGTGACCGTCACCGTCTCGAGCTCGCCGGCAGCCCCCGCCTCCCCCCCGCCGCCTTCGCACGGGGCCGAGAGCTCGGAAATCGTGGAGGTCTCGCCGGATGATTCCGTTTCGGTGGTCTGGCGATCCGACGAGGAGCTCGTCTATTCGGCTTTCTACGACGACTCGGCCGGAGGCCTGGTCCTCGGCACGGGCCCGAAAGGACGCCTCTATTCGCTTCGGGACGGACAACTCTCGCTCGAGGAGAGCTTCGACGAGAAGCGCGTTCTGCTCGTCCTGAAGGATGCGATCCTCACGGATTCTCCGCCGTCGGCGTATTTCCTCGTTCCCGCCTCCCGGGGCGAGTATTTCTCGCCGATCAAGGACACCGGGCGCACGTCCCAATTCGGGGCGTTTCGATCGGACTCGAGGACCCCTCCGGGCTCCTCGGTCTCGTTTTCGTTTCGGAGCGGGAATTCGAGCCTTCCGGACGCGACCTGGAGCGATTGGAGCGCTTCCGCTCCGGCGGCGAGCCTCGACCGGATCCCCGCGCCTCCTGGCCGCTTTCTGCAGTGGCGCGCGACGCTCGAGGGGGCTGCCGGCGGGCGCTCGCCTTCGGTGAACCGCGTCGAATGTTCCTACCGCAACCAGAACGCGAAGCCGTCGGTCGAGGCCGTGTCGGCCGGAGCCATCACTCCCCACGACCCGGCATCGGTTTCTGCCGCTTCGACGGATCGCGAGGCCGGGCTCGAGACGATCTTCACGAGCGCCGACGACCGCCCGGCCGGCGGCTCGATCTCACGATGGGAAAACCGCGGATTCCTGATCGTGAGCTGGAAGGCGAGCGACCCCGACGGCGACGAGCTGACGGCCGACATCGACTTCCGGCCGGAAGGATCCCGGAGCTGGGTGTCGATGCGCAAGGACGTCAAGGGATCGTCGTTTGGATTCGATTCCAGTCTCCTTCCGGACGGACACTACGTGTTTCGAGTCACGGCGAGCGACGAAGCGGCCAACCCCGACGATCCGAAGCGGGATTCTCGGGTTTCCGACCCGGTCCTCATCGACAACACCCCGCCGAGAATCGAAGTGGTTTCTTCGGGGCGCGAAGCGGGGCGCCCGGTGATCCGTCTGCGCGTGTCCGACGCGTCCTCTCCGCTTTCGGCGGTCTTCTGGAGCGTCAACGCGGGGGCCTGGAGCCAGGGCGCCGCCGCCGACGGCATGACCGATTCGCCGGCGGAGTCGTATACAATCCGGCTCGATCCGGAGACCCATGGAGCGTACCTGCTGATTCGCGCGCTCGACGCGGCAGGCAACGCGGCCTCGACCTCGGTCGCCGTTCCGTAAACCCGGCCGACGGGCTCCGAACGGAGGGCTCTTGCGGCGAATCGTTTGGGTCGGACTCTTCGCGGGAATCCTCGCCGGCTGCGGCGGCGAAAAGCGCGCCGCCCGGCCGCCGGAACCGGTCCGGATCGGCTTTCTCGACGAGACGGCCGGCTCTCCCCGCGACGGAGGAACTCTGTATCGCCGCCTCGAGGGGGAGCCCGTGACCCTCAACCCGATCCTCCAGACGTCGGACTACGAGGAATTCGTGCTGGCGGGGGTTTCGCGCAACTTGATCGATTTCGACAAAGCGATGAAACCGTTGGGGGGGCTGTGCGACCGATGGGAGATCTCCCCGGACCAGCGAGTGGTCACCTTGCACCTGCGGCAGGAGGCGGTCTGGCAGGATGGATCTCCGGTCACGTCGAAAGACGCCATTTTCACGATCGAAAAAGTCGCGGACCCGAAGAGCGAGGCCCTTTTCTTTTCCCCGAATTTCGACAGCTTCCAGAAGGCGGAGGCGCTCGACGACCGGTCATTCCGCGTGACGTTCACGCAGCCGTATGCGTATCGCCTCTACGCGTTCAATCTGCCTCTTCTCCCCGCCGCAATTTATGCGAAGCAGGATCTTCTCAAGGCGCCGGAAAATCGCGCCCCGGTGTCCAACGGTCCCTATCGGTTCGTGCGATGGCGGACGTCCGAGTCGATCGAGCTCTCGCGCAACGAGCGTTACTGGGGGCCCCGCCCCCATTTCGACCGGGTCCTTTTCCGCATCGTGCCCGACCAGGCGCAGGCGCTTCGCGCCCTCGAGCGCGGCGATCTCGACGAGATGCGAGTCTCGACGGATCAGTGGAAGCAAGCCCGCGCCGATCCCCGGTTTCTCGCCCGGTGCCGGCTGGTTCTGTTCTTCGACCTCTCCTATTTCTACGTCGGCTACAACAATCGATCGCCGCTGTTTTCCGACGCTGCCACGCGTCGGGCGCTGACGATGCTTCTGGACCGGGGATCTCTCGTCCGCGACCTGTTCTTCGGGACCGCGCGAATCATCTCCGGCCCGTGGGCCGCGGACTCGCCAGCTTACGACCCGTCGGTCGCGCCGTACCCGTTCGACCCCGCCCGGGCGAAAGAGATCCTCGCCTCCGCCGGATGGAAATCGTCCGGGCCCGACCACGTCCTGGAGAGGGGAGGCAAGCGCTTCGAGTTCGACCTTCTCTACGGCAGCGGCAGCCAGTCTGCCCAGCAGGTCGCCGAGGTCTTTCGCGACGCGCTCGGGAGAGCCGGAATCGTTTGCCGTCCCCGCGCCGTGGAATGGGCGGCTTTCGCGAAGAAGATGGACGCGGGCGATTTCGATGCCGTCGCCTCGTCCTATTCCGCGAGCGACCCGAATCCCGACCTGTTCGCCAACTGGCACTCCTCCCAGGCGCCGCCGAACGGGCTGAACAATCTTTCCTACAGCGACCCCGAAGCGGATCGCCTGATTCTCGCTGCGCGGCTGGAGCTCGACGACGCGAAACGGATCGCGATCGACCACCGGCTGCACCGGATCCTTCACGACGACGAGCCCGCGACCTTTGCGCTCCAGTCGGCGCAGAAATACGCCATATCCCGGAGGATCGGCGGTCTCGTGACCACGCCGCTCGGGCTGTTCAAGTTCTGGCCGGATTCCGTCGGCTGGTGGGGACGCTAGTGTCCCGTCCCGGAAATAGCTGTAGCGTCGTTCGGAGCGCCGCGGGGCAAGATGCAAGGCGACGCGACGCAGGCGATGCCGAAGCATCGTCGAGGAGCGGCAACGCAGCAGATTGTCCCGCGCCGCCCGAACCCTCTGGGCGCCAGCACATTGCGGGCGATCTCGGCGTTG
>JBOGJO010000084.1:0-8106 GCA_050747885.1 Thermoanaerobaculia bacterium | reverse complement strand
GAATCGGAACGTTGCAGAGCTCGACGTATCCGGCGGGGGAAGCGAACCAGCTCTCGCGGCGGTTTCGGCGCGACTCGACGAGGGCGGAGAAGGCGGAAGTGTCCGTCCGGAAGACCTCCAGATTCGGGCGCGCCGGGCCGGGGAGATCGGCGGCGACGCGGATCGAGCGAATCGGGGACCGCTCTTCGCCTTTCTCGTAGAAGCCCATCGCGGCGGAGCCGCGCGGAAGGGTCGACAGCAGCTCCATCCCCTGCAGCACCCGCCCGATGAGCGCGACGTTTTTGTCCAGGTGCCTCGGCGCGTTGCCGATCACGACGTAGATCTCGCTTCCGTTTCCCGAGTCCAGGGCGTCGCCCCGGCCGACACCGACCATTCCATAGCAGTGCGCGAGCCAGGCTCGGCCGCTCTTCGGATCGCGGGCCGCGGGGAACCCGCCGGAGAAACCCGCTTCCGGCGAATAGCCGTCGACATCGGGGAGCCGTGTGAAGGGGAGGCCCGAAAGCGGCCGCGTGAACTCCGCGGGCAGTTTCTCCCGGGCCGGGGCGATCGGCCGGGCCTTCGCGCCGGGTCCCCCGGCGGCGCGGTCATCGGCGTTCGGGTCACCCCACTGGACGACGTAGTTGTCCTGGGAACGGAGGAACGCCAGCCCGTCGAAGTACTTCGCGCGAACGAGCTTCTTGACGTTCTCGACGTGTTCCGGCGCGAACGCCGGGGCGAGCTCGATCACGGCGCGTCCGGCCGGGAGCTCGACGACGAGGGTGTTTTCCGGGTCGAGCGGGCGCCAGTCCGAAGGCTTCGAAGCGGTCAGGATTTCCGCCATTGTCGGGGGGGTATTCGGCGCCGGAGTCTCCGCGCGAAGGCCCGGTGGGAGAAGAAGAGCGAGCGTGAGCGGAAGGAGGCGACGGCCATTCATGTCGGGAATGCTATCGCGAAGCCGGGCCGGGCGCGTGCTCGCGCTTCCACTTCTCGCAGAACTCGATCCGATGGCGAAGCGAGGGGTGGGTGTAGAGCCAGAACTCGATGAAGGGGGGAGGGTCGTATTCGGAGAGGTCGACGGTGTTGAATTTCCTGAGGCCCGATTCCGCCGCGTCGGGATCTCGAACGACGTTCAGGCCGAACGCGTCCGCGTCGTGCTCGAGCTTGCGGGAGTAGCCGTCGCCGATCGGCGCGGAGAGGAAGGAGAAGACCGAGATGATCAGGATCGCGAGCGGCAAACCGGCGGGATCGGAGATTTCCAGGCTCGTGAGCCTCGGATAGAGGAGCCGGACGAGCCCGCAGGCCGCGAAGATTCCCAGCGCGGCGAGCCCCAGCCCCTTCCAGAGGTGGTGCAGGACGTAATGGCCCATCTCGTGACCCATCGTCGCGACGACCTCGCGCGGCGTTTCGGACTTCAGCAGGGTGTCGTAAATCACGATCCTCTCGGTGCCCAGGAGACCGGTGACGTACGCGTTCGTGTGCGCGGACTGGCGGCTTGCGTCCACTTCGAACACGTCCCGGGCCGGAATTCCCTGGGAATGGGCCAGGTCGAGGATCTCGGTTCGAAGGGCTCCTGCCGGAAGCGGCGTGTATTTGTTGAAGAGAGGCGCGAGAAAAACCGGCTCGACGGCGACGGCGACGAACAGGAACACGGTCGCGACGACGGCCGCGAGAATCCAGTACCTTCGAGGGAATCTCCGCGCCACCGCGTACAGGACGGTGATCACGGCCCCGCCGAGCACGACGCCGATTCCCAGGCCCTTGGCCCAGTCGCCCATCCACTGGGAGAAGGACTGGTGGGCGAAACCGTAATGCCGTTCCCGGAGGAAGCTCCGGTACCAATGAAGGGGAAACGACGCGAGAGAGACGAAGACGGTGAAGATCGCGGCCGTCACGAACGCCGCGAGGTTCGGGCCCGGCGCGATTTTTCGCGCCCAGTCGCGGAATTTCGCCGACAGGCCAGTCGCCACGATCGTTCCGAGAAGAGCGAAACTCCACGCCTCTCCCGCAAAGTAAAGCGCGTACCCGCCGCGGGAGTAGCGCCGCGCGAGATCCCCGCCGGCGCTCGCGTTCCTCGGGCTCGCTGCCGCCGCCGAGAGGGCCAGCAGGAGCAGGGCGCAGGCGAGGGAGAGTCTCACGCCCGTGGATTGTACGGCGAGCCGGCTCGGCGAAGTAGAATCTCGTTCGCATGCCTGTCGCCCCGTTCCGGCCCGCGGCGCTCATCCCCGCGTACGACTGCGAGGCGACGATCTTCGACGTGGTGTCGGAGGCCCGGCGTCACCTCGAGACGGTGTTCGTCGTGGACGACGGCTCCCGGGACGAAACCGCCGGCGAGGCCGCGCGGGCCGGCGCCTGCGTTCTCGCGCGGCGGACCAACGGCGGCAAGGGCGCTGCGATCCGCAGCGGCCTGGCGTCGCTGCTGAAGAGCCCCGAAATCACCCACGTCCTGTTTCTGGACGGCGACGGTCAACACGACCCGGCAGAGGCGACGAAGTTTTTCGAGGCGGCCCGTCGCGGCGAGCCCTTCGTGATCGGCTCGCGGATGAGCGACCGGGCCTCGATTCCCGCTTACCGGTACGAAACGAACCGGATCGGCGACATGATCCTTTCGCGAATGACGGGACATTCGGTCGAGGACGGGCAGTCGGGTTTTCGGCTCGTCGAGGCCGCGCTGCTGCGCCGGATCGGTCTCTCGGCCTCCGGCTACCTGATCGAGACGGAGATGCTGCTGAAGGCGGCGCCGCGCGTGCCCCGCTTCGCCACCGTGCCGATTCGCGCCATTTACGGCGGCACGTCGCACTATCGGCCGTTTCGAGACACCTGGAAGATCTCCTGGGGAGCCGTCTTCATCCAGGTCTTCGAGCTCCCGTGAGCCGGGAGATCTCCCGGGTCCGTTTCGAGAACGCGCCCTCGATCCTCACGATCGACCTCGAGGAATGGTTCTGCGTGTGTGGTGACGACTACTTCGGCGACGCGCGAAGGTGGGGCCGCTTCGAATCCCGAGTGGTCGCGTTGACCGAGCGGCTTCTCGAAACTCTCGCGCGCGGCGGCCACCGGGCCACGTTCTTCGTCCTGGGATGGGTCGCCCGCGAGCAGCCGGCGCTCGTGCGAGCGATCGCCCGCGCAGGGCACGAAATCGCATTCCACGGGATGGAGCACCGCCGCTGTTTCGAGATGACGGAGCAGCAGTTTCGATCCGACCTGCGCTCGGGCCGGGAGCTGCTGGAGCCGCTCGCCGGGGTCCGGCTCATCGGATTCCGGGCCCCCGAGTGGTCGATTCGAAGCCTCGAGGACCCGGCCCTCCGGGTCCTCGCCGAGGAGGGATTTCTCTACGATTCTTCCGTCACTCCGGTCCCGCTGATCGGGACCTCCGGAAACGAGCCGTACCCTTCGGCCATCGCGTTCCCGGACGGGGGAAGGCTCCTCGAGTTCCCGCCCCTTTCGGGCCGGGCATATTTCACCACGGTGCTGCTGGGAGGCTCGTGGGCGTTTCGCAGCGTGCCGCTTCGGGTCGTCCGGAAAAACGCCGACCGCTTTCGGGAGGCCGGCGCGCCCCCCACCTTCACGTTCCATCCCTGGGAGCTCGATTCGGATCACCCGCCGATGACGGGGCTTCCGGCGCTGTCCCGGCTGGCCCACTTCGGGTCGTTCGTCAACCTCGGCAAGCGGCTCGACAAACTGCTCGCCGGCGGGCGCATGCACGCTTTCAACGAGCTCGCGGGGGGAAGCGGACGCGAGGGAAGGGAGCAGGCCGGATGACGCCGCCGGCCTTCCTGTTCGCCGGCCAGCTCGCGGAATCCTCCGGCATGGGCCGGGATTTCTACGACGCTCTGCCGGAAGCTCGGGAGCTGTTCGATCGGACTTCGGAAGCGTGCGGCGTCGATCTGGCCTCCGCTCTCTTCGAGGGAACCGAAGCGGTGTGGCGCCAGAACCGGGTCGCGCAGCCCGCCGTTTTCCTCGTCTCGGTGCTCGCGAACCGGGAGCTTTCCCGGCGCGGAATCACTCCGTCGGCCATCGCGGGATATTCCCTCGGAAACTATGCCGCCCTCGTCGCCGCGCGGGCCGTCTCTTTCGACGACGCCCTGAAAGTTCTCCTGGCCGTGCTGGACGAATCGGACCGGCTGGGGATCCGCGGCGCGATGGGGGCGGTCATCGGCCTTTCGATTGCCGACGTCGAGGGGGAGTGCGCCCGGGCCCGCTCGGAAGGCCTTTCCGTGTGGATCGGCAACGTGAATGCCGCGACGCAACTCGTTCTGACGGGATCGGAAGACGGCGTGGACTCCGTGCTGGCGGCGGTGTCCGCTCGCTCGATGAAAGCGGTGCGACTCCCGATGTCGTGGCCCATCCACAGCCCTCTCATGGAGGAAGTCTGCCGGCGGATCGCTCCGGTCGTGGCCCGCTGCGAGTCGGTGAGAAGCCCCGAGGTTGCGTTTTACGCGGGGCACACTTCCTCCCGCGTCCAGACGCGCGAGGAAATGGCGGATCTGCTCGTCCGGCAGGCCTCCCTGCCGTCGCGCTGGAAGGAAACCGTGGAAGCGATGGTCCACGACGGCCGGCGAGAATTCATCGAAGTCGGGCCGGGCGAGACCCTCTCGCGGATGCTGCGCTGGATCGCCCGGGACGCGTCGTGTCGTCCGGCCGGAACGCTCGCCGGCATCGAGGCGATCGTCGGGAAAGGTGAAATACTGGGCGGATGAACGCCCAAAAAACCGCGATCGTCACCGGCGGGTCGCGCGGGATCGGGGCGGCCATCGCGCGCCGTCTCGCCCGCGACGGCGCCCGACTCGTGATCACGTGCAAGGACGATTTTGAAAACGCCGCCCGCGTCGTGGGGGAAATCGAGGCCGACGGCGGGTCCGCGGTTTCTCTTCCCGGGGACGTCACCGTCAACGAGGAGGTGTCGGAGCTTGCCGAGCGCGTGGAAAAGGATTACGGCGGCTGCGACATCCTCGTCAACAACGCGGGGATCATCAAAGACGTCCTCTTCGCATTCATGCGGGAGGAGGACTGGGACCGCGTCGTCGAAACCTCGCTCAAGGGAACGTACCGGATGTGCAAAGCGTTCGTCCGGCGGATGATGCACAAGAACTGGGGCCGCATCGTCAACATCGTTTCCGACAGCGGGGTCTCGGGCCAGATGGGTCAGACGAACTATTCGGCGGCGAAGGGCGGGGTCATGTCTTTCACGAAGTCGCTGGCCCGCGAGGTCGGGGGCAGGAACATCACCGTCAACGCCGTGGCCCCGGGAATCATCGAGACGGACATGATCCGGGACCTGACGACCGAAACTCTCTCCGATTTTCTGAAACTGATCCCCGCCAAGCGCTTCGGGAGCCCGGAAGAGGTGGCCGCGGTCGTCGCGTTTCTGGCCTCGGAAGGCGCCTCCTACGTCTCGGGCCAGATCTGGCAGGTCGATGGCGGGCTGCTGATGTGAATCGTATAGAATCGGCCCACTGGGGGAAGGAACACCCATGAATGACGCGGAGCTCAAATCGAAGGTCAAGGATCTGATCGTGCGCCGGCTCAAGCTCGAGATTGCGCCGGGCTCGATCGAGGATTCCGCGCCGCTTTTCGGAGACGGCCTGGGTCTCGACTCGATCGACGCGCTCGAGCTCGTCCTCGGCCTCGAGCAGGAATTCGGAATCAAGGTCGCCGACGAGGAAGTCGGGATCAAGGCCTTTTCATCGGTCGATTCGCTGGCCGATTTCATCAAGGAAAAGTCCGCCGCCTGAGGGATCGCATGGAGCTTCGACCGCTTCCGCACGTCTACCCGTTCCGGTTCGTGGAGTCGGTTTCCCGGGAGCGCGACGACCGGTTCGCGGGAGGCGAGGTCACGGCGGCGATTTCGGCGGGGCAGCGCGCGTGCGCGGGCCCGGCATGGAGCTCGCCTTTTCTCCTCGCGGAAATCATCGCGCAATCCGCGCTTCTCCTCGAGGGGGGAGACGCGGACATTGGAAGGACCGGATTCCTCGCCGGCCTCGACAATTTCGTCCTGAGCCGGACGCCCGCGCCGGGGGATCAGCTCGCGATTCGGATCGACCTGCTCGCGACCTTTGGCCTCTTCGCGAAATTCGGCGGCGTGATCTCTTGCGGCGACGAGGAAATCGCGCGCGGCGAAGTCCTCGTCCGGCGGGGAGCCGGGTCGCCATGAAGAGAATCGGACTGGTCGGTCCCGGGACGCATATCCTCACGCCCCCCCTGCGACAGCGAGGGTACGACGTGGAAGAGCTGGCGGCCGTCGACGTCGGTCCGGAAGATCTGCGGTCCTTCGACCTGTTCGTCGTGGCGCCGTTTCGAGAGGATGGGCTGCCGCTCTACGACCGGTTCCGCGAGTTGCTGGGGTCTCGCCGCGTGGCCGTAATTCTCCTGATCGAACAACAGCACGGGGATCTCCCGGAGTCGTTCCTGGCCGGGATCAACGACGTTCTTTTTGCCGGCAGCCCTATCGCCGCGATTGTCGGGAGCGTCGAGAGGCAGACCTCGGCGCCCCCTCGACGGGATTCGTCGAGCCTCGCCCGTGTGCGCCCCGCGGAGAGCGGGGGTGCCGTCTGGCTGGGCTGCGCGGTCAACGTGTCTCGGACGGGCGTTCTGCTCGAGGTGCAGAGGGAACTCGCCGTCGGCGAAGCCGTGGAGCTCGAGTTCTTTCTCGGCGACGATCCGGAGCCGGTTGTCGCCTCGGGCGCCGTCCGGCGCGGAGTCTTCGACCCTGAAAGGCTTCGGCGAAGCTACGGAGTCGCCTTCACCCGAATCGAGCCGAAAGATCAACTGCGCATCGCGCGATTCTGCGAGGAGACCGAATGAGCTCGACCGCCGCGGCAAGCGGGTCCCCGGAAGCGACCATCTACACGTGTTCCTTCGAGCCTCCGCACCGGCTCAAGCTCGAGTCGAAGAACACGACGTCCCGGGGAATCGTCCTTCGCCTCTCGGACGCCGACAATCCGGAAATTCCTCCGAGGGAGATCTTCGTGACGCGGGCAGAGCTCAAGATGGGGTACGAAAACGTCTACAAAGCCTGTTTTCTCTGCGTGGACCAGGGGCGCAAGGAGAAAGCGTTCGTGATTCCGAAGTCGGATCTGGAATAGGCGGTCGGGATCGGCAGATCCTGAATTTGAGCTTTTTTGGAACAAATGTTGCATAGGTTTGCGCCGGGTGGGAATGGATCGACGGGTATACGCGCATCGTGTGCGAATCGACGGAAACAATCGATTCGCGATCTCCGCTCCGGAGATCGGGATTTCCGAGAGCTTCGATTCCGAGGACGATCTGGAGACCGCTCTCGGCGCGCTCGGCTTCCCGGACGGTTTCGGGCACGATGTGGTTCGCGCGCTCGAGAACCGCGGCATCGTGTGGCTTGACGTCGACTCGAAAGCGGATCTCTCCGCCCTCAAGCGGTTGAGCCACGAGGCTCGGCGACACTAATCCCATTCAGGGTCGGGGAGTTTGGTGCGAAAGGGGGGACTTGAACCCCCACGGTTGTTCACCACAGGCTTCTGAGACCTGCGCGTCTGCCAGTTCCGCCACTTTCGCGGGCAAATGATCTTAGATGCCGCGGGACACGGGGTCAAGCTTCACTCGGCCGGGAGGCTACGCTTCAGCGAAGGCTCGTCACCCTGTGCTGACGGCTGGGGTGTGGAGCTCGCTTGCCGAGGGCGCTTGTCGGGCCGTGTCGCGGGTCTTCGGCGCCTCCCTCGATCCGCGGCAGTGCTCGTGCGGCGGATCGTTCGCTCGTCATCGAAACTCGGCGCCTTGCGCCATCGCCTTTGCGGCGCTCTTCGTTATGGCGTCAGCACCGCACCGTGGTTCAGCTTGTAACCTGGAACGCTCGGCTTGGCGCACGAGACGGCGCCTCAGACACGTCGATTCCTTCGCTCACGACGGCCGCCCTCACACTCTGGCGATGGAGGCGGCGAGACCTCCCCGCGAGAATCCCGGGGGGCATCGTCTTGGCTCAGGGGTTGGGGCCCCCACCTATGAGCGAGGCCCGGGAGCGGCCAGAGGGGTCAGGCCGCGGGGCGCAGGCGCTCGTTCGCAGGCCATGAGTGAGCCGCATGAAGAATCATCTATTCAGTTGAGAAGGTCGTGTCGCGGCGAACGCTCGAGGCGCGGGGGACCGATTCCATCGTGATCGAC
>JBOGJO010000083.1:0-11355 GCA_050747885.1 Thermoanaerobaculia bacterium | reverse complement strand
CGAAAGACCAGATAGGCGAGCAGGGCCAGGACCACGAAACCGAGGATCCAGAGCCACCTCCGGCGCCCGGGCTCCGATACCGGCTCGGCTTCGGCGGCAGGCTCGGCGGTGTCGCGCGGTCTCTCGGGGGCTTTCAAGCTCATGTCTCGATCTCCGAAGGGATCTGCTTGCAATATGCACGCACAACCCGGAGGGCAAACGACGTGGCTGGGCGAAAGGTTACGAAGATTTCAGCGCGGCCAGAGCCAGCCAAAGACGCCGGCCGTCACCAGCGCGTAGACCAGCCCGTCCACCGTGGCCTTGAAAGTCGTGCTCCAGGCCCTCTTGTACCAGATCGACAGCTGCCACAGCGCGGCCGAGTACCCGAGGAAGGCCGTGGCGCCGGTGAACCGAAAGACCTGCGCGTAGGCCGCGGCGGGGGCGAGAGCGCGCCCCGCGATGTACGCCGCAAACAGACCCACCGCGGCGCAATACACGAACCACGAGAGTAGATTCCGCCCCATCGAGATCGGACCGCTCGGCATTACCGTGAACAACACGACCGGGCCCTTTTTCATTTTCTCCATAAATTCGGGCGACCGCATCTGCGCCCGGTCGGCCGGCCTCGGGACGAAGTAGTCGCCCGGCGGGATCGCCAGCGGGCGCAGCGCGTCCATTACTTGGTCCTGGTTGGCCAGGTTCGGGTAGTCGCTCTTGTGCCAGGGCGATGCCATGTGAATCAGCGAGCTCACGATGAAGACGGCCACCGAGGAAAGCAGGATGGGAAGCCACAGCGCGGTCAATCCGGTCATGACACCTCCTCTTGATGGGGCGATCGTAGCACCTGGCTCCCGCGATCAGCGCGAACCCGTCATGAGCGGGGCCGGAAGGGCGTCACCCGGCCATCTTCTTCTTCGGCTTCGTCTTCCGGAAGTCGGCGGCCGACGAACCGGATTGCCAGGACCGTGAGGACCGTCAGGGCAGCGACGGTGAACGCAAGATTCCTGCCGTGCCACAGGCCCGCGAACCAGTCCAGAAATTCCGCGGCCAGCACATTGGCTGTTCCGCCGTAAACCTCCAGGTCGTGGCGATACATCTTCGTGTCCATCGGGTCATAGCCGAGAGCGTTCTCGGGCTCGGGCCCGGCGGCGAGGAAAATGACCACGGCGCCCACGAAGCCGGCCGCCAGGACCGCCCGGGAAATCAGCCTCAGTCGGGCCTCGATCGAGGTGGTCCGCCTTTGAACGGGCATGCGAGATCTTACTCTCGGCCGGCTTTCGGGCGATCAACAGCGCGACGATCACGACGTCTTCAGGACCAACGATTTTCTCCGGAGGGGCGCCGCGGGCATCCCCTGCCGCACGACATAGGCCGCGTCCGGCGCCAGCGCCCCGAGCTTTTGAACCGACCGCTCCGTGTCGGGCCAGGTGATCTGGATCTCCCGAATGGCGGCGTCGTCGCTTCCGAGGCAGCCGAGGCCGATCTCCTGCTCGAGCGGCGAGGCGCCGAAGCTTCCCCCGCTCCCGACTGTGCGGAAGATGCTCCGAATTCCCGAGCGGCCGGCGACCGTGACACGAATCCGCGCCCCGATCGCCGAACGGTTCGCCCGCGTGCCTTCGAGCCGGAGAGTGATCCAGTCGTTTCCGTTGCCGGGGTTCTCGAAGAGGGCGTTTGGAAAAACGTCGCCCGGGAAGGCTCCGCCCAGGACCGCGTAAATGTCCTGCTTGCCGTCGTTGCCGAGGTCGGCAAAAGCCACGCCGTGACCCTTCGCGAGCGTTCCGAGATTGGCCGCCACCGTCACGTCCTCGAAACCCTTCCCCCCGCGATTCCAAAAAGCGCGGTTGGGAACCAGGAACGCAAACGGCGGAGTGCCCGTTCCGAGGTACAGGTCGAGGAATCCGTCGCCGTCGAAATCGCCGAAATTCGCTCCCATCACCGACATCGAGCGCCAGAGCCCCGCGTCCTTCGTGACGTCGGCGAAAGTTCCGTCCCCGCGATTGTGGAAGAGCCGGGGCTTCCCATCGTCGGACTCGGAGGGCAGCCCCAGGAAGTCGGCGATCTCGTCGCGGGCGGAGGTTTCCAGCTCGGCCGGCAGCCCGTGGCCGGGAAACGTGACTCCGACAAGCGGATAGCCTCCCACGAACAGGTCGTCGAAGCCGTCGTTGTCCACGTCGAAGAACCAGGCCGGGAAGCTGAAGATCGGCTCGGCCACGCCCGCGCTCGCGGTCACGTCGTGGAACCTCCAGCGGCCTTTCGCGTCCGGACCGTCGTTGTGGAGAAGGACGTTCGTGTCGCCGTAGCGTGAAAGGAAGAGATCGATGCGTCCGTCGTTGTCGTAGTCGCCCCAGGACGCCCCCTTGATCCACCCTCCGATGTCGAGACCGAGCGCGGGCAGGACGTCCTCGAAGGTGCCGTCCCCCCGGTTTCGGTACAGGTGTCCCTGGGCCTGAGGGTGAGCGAGGCGGTAGAAATCGAGCAGCAGGCTCGATGCCAGCCCGCTCATCGAGCCGAGGACCCGCGTTGGAAATCCGGACTCGGTCCCGACGAAGAGATCCACGAACCCGTCGTTGTCGAAATCGCCCCACGCGGCCGTTTGCGTCGCTTCGATCCGGAGGATCCCCGCGCTCGCGGTGACGTCCGTGAATTTTCCCCCGTCGTTGCGAAGGAGCGTGCTGGGTTGACCGTGCTCCATCTGCCAGCCTCCGCGCAGGACGAGCACGTCCGGATAGCCGTTGTTGTCGTAATCCGCCTGAACGAGGTTCAGGCCGCCGCGGATCCCCTCGAGCCCCGCCTGTTTCGTGACGTCCCGGAAAGTTCCGTCCGCCTGATTTCGAAACAGGCGCAGCTGCGATTCCTCCGAGTCGACCGGACCGGCCTCCGACACCAGGATGTCGAGGTACCCGTCGCCGTCGAAATCATCGATCACGACGCCTCCCGCGAGGCCGTTGACCGCGAGGCCCAGAGGGCCGGCGACATCCGAGAAAGCCGGAAATTCCGTTTTTGGAAGGTACGAACCGGGATCGAGGCGCCATTCCGGGCGAATCGTCTCCGGCCCGCGGCCGAGCGTCATGCAGGCGACGTTGAGAAGCCACTTCACGACGAGGTCGCGCGGCCGCCTCTCGAGGATCGACTCGAACGCCGCCACGGCGGCAAGCGAGCCGCGGGGATTCCCGTGGATTCCGCCGGCCCGAATCGGAAAGAGACACGAATCGCCCGTGTGGGCCATCACGCAGTTTTCCTGCTCCCCCAGCCGCAGGTAGGCCACGGCTCGCGGAAATTCCACGCGGTCGATCAGATCGCCCCCTCGGATTCCCAGACGGCGAGCCTGCGCGAGAAGCTCGTCGTAGAGCTCGACCGATTCCTGCGTCCTTCCGACGCGGATCAGCGCCTGCGCCAGGCGCAGCCGCCGGGGGAAGCTTCCCGACGAGACATCGCCGCGGAAACGGGACAGCTTCTCGACGACTTTCGCCTCGCCCAGAAACGGCACGTCGGGCCCGATTTCGGCCGCGATGCGCGCGAGAAGGTCCGCCGTTCCGCCCTCGGCGCCGGCGGCCGGCGAGGATCGGCAAGCGGAGCTCGAAAGAAAGGCCGCCAGCACCAGAACGGAACCTCCGAGCCCGATGTTCCGGATTGTCCCGATCATCGGTCCCCGAAGGTCTCTACTTCGCGCGCGCCCGCACGGCGGCGCGAAAATCTCGCCTCCCTTTTTCGTCGGGAATCTGCTCGGCCAGAACGGCCCCGAGGGCGACGAGGCTCACCGCGGTCTTTGCCGCCTTCTTCACCAGGACACGGGCGAGCGGACCGATGTGTCGGGCAAGCTCGATTTCAACGAAGTGGAGGTCTTCCTCCCGAAACGCCGGAGCGAGCGCGGGCGGGGGCGTCGAGGCCGGCCCGACGCTTGCGCCCGGGTAGGGCGACCGAGGCCGCGCGCCCACCGGAGTGTTCGAATCGACCTGGGTGGCGATCTGCGTGACGCTCGGCTCCTCGCCTTCCGGCATTTCACCGGTCTGCAGGCGCAGGAGGTCGCGATCGAGAGCCTCCATGCTCGGGTAGCGTTCTTCCCGCTCCTTGGCCATCGTCTTTCGAAGAACGCGGCAGAGCCCTTCGGAGATCGACGGCTCGTACTGGCGAGGGTCCGGGAGAGGCTGCGTCAGGTGCATCGACATGACGAGGGCCCCGGAGGTCCCCTTGTAGGGCGCGTGCCCCGTCACCAGGTGATAGAACGTCGCGCCCAGCGAATACACGTCCGCGCGTGCGTCGATGTCCTTCAGGCCGCGAATCTGCTCGGGCGAAATGTAGTGGGGTGTCCCGACCGCCTGCCCCGTCTGAGTGAGGCCCTGCTCCTCGTCCACGCGTTTGGCAATCCCGAGGTCCACGAGCTTCAAATCGCCCCGGGAGGTCAGCATCAGGTTGTCCGGCTTGATGTCGCGGTGAACGATCCCCTCGGAGTGCGCGACCGAAAGGGCGCGCGCCGCCTGACGGACGACTTGCAGGGCGTCGCGCTCGCCGAGACGGCCCCGCCTCAGCCTCGCGCCGAGCGACTCGCCGTCGACGTACTCCATCGCGAGGTAGTGGATCCCCTCGACACAGCCGAAGTCGTAGATCTGAACGATGTTCGGGTGGTTCAGGCGCGCCGCCACCCGGGCTTCCTTCAGGAATCGCCGGACGAACTCCTCGTCGGAGGAGAAGTCGGGAGCCATCGTCTTCAGCGCGACCACGCGTTCGAGCGTGACGTTCTTAGCCCGGTAGACTTTTCCCATTCCTCCGGAGCCCAGCTCCTCGAGTACCTCGTACTCGCCGAACCGGCGCCCGGAGAGGCTCTGTTCCGTCAAGACGCCTCCGTCTCTCTCAGGAAGCTATTCCCCGTCGAGCATCTTGAGGGCCTTGGCCAGGCTGATGCGCATTCGGTTGAAAGACCCGGCCAGAACGCCCACTTCGTCCCGGCTCCGGACCCGCACCTCCGGAACGTCGAGGTTGCCGGTCGAGACTTCGTCCGCCATACGGGACAGGCGCCGGATCGGCCGGATGATGGTGAACCACAGCATCACGTTGAGCAGGAGGAGCATGAACCCGAAGATTCCCACGAGGGTGGCGAGCATGGCCTGCGAGGCCTTCCGCGCGCGGTTCACGGGGAGCGCCATCGGAACCGAGACGATCTGAGCTCCAATCGTCTCGTTCAATTGCCATCCGAAGCCGCCGGACGGGCCGTATTTCTTCACGAGCGAAGCGGGCGTCGTTTCCGGCGTCGTATGGCAGGACAGGCAGCTCGGGTCCGTGATCGTGATCGGCCGCGCCAGGTACAGGGCTCGGCCCAGCGGCGCGTCCCGCTCGCCGATGATCTCGCGCAGTTTCGTGTCGGAACGGAACGCGTTCACGACGTCGGCCTCCCAGTCTACCGTCCGGTCGCGCGGGTTCGTCGGGTTCAGGGTCGCTTCCTTGTACGTGTACTCGGGGTGCGTCTCGCGCAGCGTGTTGAAGATTTCCGTCGCCGAATAGGCGGGCACCGACTGCGGCAAGAACTCTTCGGCCAGACGCGGCGCGAGCAGCGGCTTGATCTGCTTATTCGTGTAGCCGCGCGTCGCCAGGGCGGTCTGCATCATCAGCCGCGCCATCTGGACGACCTGGGTCCGCGCGTTCCGTTCGAGGAGACTCCGCGTGATCAGGTGCGCCGGCACGAGCGCGATCGCGACGCACAGAATCAGGATCAAGTTGAACTTGACGAAGAGCGACATCCAAGGCCTCCCGCTTCCGGAATCGAGATTCTATCGTGAGAGCAGGGTCCCGAGGGACTCGATCCGACGCGGCGCGCCGGGTCTTCGCTTCACCGGAGCGTGGCGCGGCTTCACTGACCGGAAGGAGGCTCCCACAATTCGACCTTGTTTCCCTCCGGATCGATGACCCAACCGAACTTTCCGAACTCGGACTCGTCGATCTTGTCGAGGACTTTGCATCCCTCTTCCTTGAGGGCCTTGAGAAGGCCGTGAAGGTCTTCGACGCGATAGTTCACCATGAACGAGGCCTCGCTCGGCGCGAACTGCTTGCTTTCCGCGGAATTGATGAGCCAGGCGGTCGTCCCTCCCGTGGGCTTGCCGTCCGCATCGCTCCAGTCGAAGGATGCGCCTCCCCATTCCTGAACGTCGATGCCGAGGTGACGCTTGTACCAGGCCTGCAAGGCCGGCGCGTCTTTCGCTTTGAAGAAGATGCCCCCGATGCCGGTGACTCGCCTCATTTCGACCTCCCCGTGGCTTCAACTACGAATCTTCGCCCAACGGGCCGGCGCCCGCAAGATATTTCCGGGCGCGCGGTTCGAGCTCCGGACGCGGGAGTCGCTTCGAGCAGGTCGAGGCACGGCAGCGCGTCGTTCATGCGGGCAATCCTACGATGCCGGCGATGCGGGCGCCCCTCAGAAGATCGGCTTCAGCACCATCCTGCCGTACGCGAGGAACGCCATGAGAAGGCCCAGCGCGCCGCTCATGATGACGGTCGCAATCTCGCGGTACTTCACATGCACCCCGATGAAAACGAGGCTCTCGATTGCCAGGACCGCGGCGGCCACGACCGTGAGCGCCGGGTGCCAGTGCAACGCGGCGGGGGCGATCAGACCGACCGAGCACGCGAGCTCCAGGATGCCGAGGGCTTTCCAGGCCCCCCGCGGCAAGGCGCCAAAGGACGGAACGTCCGCGCTGACCTTGTCGAACATGAAGACCTTCATGATGCCGGACGCTCCGTACATCAGCGCGGCGAGGATCTGCAGGACCCACAACAGGATGTTCATCGTGCGTCTCCTTCCTTGATGTCGCTTTCCGCGTTGAGCTCGCTCTCGACGCCGATCGTGTCGAGCTCGAAGACATGGTTGTCGTAATCGAAAAAGTACAACGACGTGTCCCCCCGCGCGAGAATGAACTCGAGGTTCATCTCCTTCAGCCTGTCCGCGGTTGATCGCAGGACCGCGCTCGTGACGTGAAACGCGACATGGTCCCCCGTGCGCTGGCGCTCGACCGCCGCCTTGACCAGGACGAACCATGTGGCTCCCAGACGGACAAACGTCTCGTCGTGTCCGTCGGCATCGACGCGGTGCACGGCCCGGACCGCGAACAGACGCTCGAAGAGCTCGACCGTGCGCGCAGGATCGTTGACGACCAGAGCGACGTGACTGACGGCACCCAGCATGCTCACGCCTGTCACGCCGCACGGTGATTTTCTCGACTCATGTCGCATCGCCAGCAAGGGATCTCGAAGGGTGGCATCGAACCGATGCCGCTACCGGTCTTTCTTTTCACGAGATTCGACTTTCACGCGTTTCGCACGCAGCTCGACAGCCCAGTTTCCGGCGAAATCCGAAGGCATGTAAACCTCGGCACTGTACGGCTCGAAATTCGGCGCCGTAATGTGAAGAGTGAACCGGCCGAGGCTGGTATGGCTGAAGTTGAAGAAGCCATGCTCGTCGGTGGTGACCCGATAAACGACGCTGGACCCCGGAGGGTCGTGGCGGAGTTCCACGTCGGCGCGGGGCTGCGGCGCGGAATATTCAACGTTCTCGAAGGCAACCCATCCATGAAGCGACGCGGCGCCCGATTGAGCGGCGCTCCCGGAGGAGAAGCCGATCAGGGCCGGCACGATGAGCCACCCGATGACGCCAATTCTCGATCGACCCGTCATGGAACCTCCGTGTCCGTATTATCCCCGGGTGCCGGCCCTTGCGGCTCCGCTGTCAGGCAATGTTCTGCCCGATGCGCCACACGACGCCCGAGGGGTCGATCAGGACAAAGTCACTCATCCGCCAGGGCCGCTCTCCGATCTCGGTGACCTTCACGCCGTACGCACCGGCGCCTCGGAAGGCAAAGTACGCACGGTCAGAACCGCCAGGAGTGGAATGGCGACGGCGTAGATGTACTGCGACCGCGACACGCCGATGCCGAACGGAAACCAGATCCCCGGCACGCCGATCGGATCGAGCAGCTCGCCGAATGTGACCGCCATGATCAGGGCCATCGTGACGAGCGCAACGATTCGCATCTTTCCGCCGCGGCCGATCCGCACGCCGATCACGACAAACAAAGCGATGGATGCGAGCCGACTCGCGTTCGTCACATCGGGTGCCGGGCTGAAGACGCCGAAAAGGTCGGCCACCGCCAGCCCTGACGCCAACACATCGATGCTGCGCCACGGGCGCCTGCTCCAACGATTCCAGGCCATCGTCCAGGCGGCGACCGTTGGGATCCACATGACTTTCGCCAGCCACGAATAGGTGCGCAGATCCATCACGTCGGTCCAGGAAACGATCGCATTGTTGAGGCGCCGGGCTGCCGTCAGCGCAAGTGCGACGCAGGCGAAGATCAGGAAACCTTTCTGGCTGCTGCGAGGCCAACACCAAAGCGCCAGGATGATGAGAGCGAACATTGCCAACGGCTCGGCGGCATCGACGACGTAACCGGCAATGGTTCGCTGCCACTGAGCACGGTGAAGCGCATCGCCGATCGGCCTCGGAGCCAGCATGGGCGCGCTGTGCAGGCCGCCGCCGTCCGCGCTGGGAGCGGACCTCTTCAGCATGAAAACCCGGACAGCGAGCACCCCGCGGGTACCTGCCGCGGCGGCGGGGAGGGCGAATCGCTCGGGTCGAGTGCCGACGACACGCGGAGGCGCACGGAGCCTGCCCGATCCGCCCAACAATTGCCCGTTCCAGTAGAGCTCGTAGGCGTCTTCGACCAGCGTCGGCCCAAGGATGTCCCACGACTCGCGCCCGGACGGCACGTCGAGCGCGAGCCGGTACCAGGCGTACCCCGTATAGCCGCGATGGCCGTGCGCCATCCACCCGCCGACGTAATCGGGCAGACCGACGTCGCTATCGTGGCTACCCGGCGTGGCGGTCAAACTGATCGTCTCCCAATCGTGATCGTCCGTGTTGGCGTCCGCCCAATGCGGGTTGTCGCCGGTGTGGAATCGCCAGGAGCCATTCAGCAGCGTCGCCTGGGCGCGCAGCTCCGGCGGATCCGGTCGGCCTCCGGTTGCCAGGTCAGCGATCACGAAGGCCAGCGTGACGAGCGTCGCTGCGACGATGGCGGCGATCAGTTTGCGTTGAGACGTCGTCATGCGGCGAGCGCCGGAAGACCGTTAAATCGCCAGCCCAACGTCGCCTTCGAGCACCGATGTCTTCAGCTGCGGACGCTCTCCGCTCTTCCACAGTGCAGCCGTGTGTAAGACCCGATACCGGAGAGGCCCCCCGTCCGGTCTCTCGCTGCGCGCAATGGGACGCGGGATGCAGACAAACTCGGTGCGCATCTCATTGGCCGATAATTGGACCTTCGCGTAACCGTGTCCTCCAAGATCGACGAACTCCAGGTGCGGAGCCACATCCGGGTTGGACAACGACCGCGCGCGCTTGAGGTCGAAGCTCTTTGCATATTCGAGGCACGCGCGGACCCCGTGCTTCACCAGCATGTTGTGCGTCCAGTCCGGCTTCGCGCCGCCCGGCCGATCGGCGAGGAACAGCGGGCGCAGCGGATCGGTCCTGGAAAAAGTGTGCTCGAGGGCTTCCATGGTTCCCGCGCTCGACAGCGAGGCGCCGACGAAGCTCAAGCCAACGGGATCGAACTTGCCCGGCGGCAGTTCCGAAGTCGCGTAGCCCGCCCAGAAGCTGTGGCGATCGCCGGAAACGATCGCGAAGCCGGTAATCTTTGCGTCGCGCACGAGGTCGTAGATCTCGGCGCGCTCTTTGTAGGCCATGCCGTAATCGGGGGCGCCGAGCAAGGCATAGGTGGTCTTCGGCCACGTTTCCTTGGTCAGGCCCGGCGGCAGATTTTGAGCATCGGTTCGGGTGTCGGGTGCACCTTCGGAATTGCCCCAGATTTTCCACGTCGAGGTTGACTTGCGGAGCCGGTCTTTGAACCAGGCCTTCTGCTCCGCGCCGAGGATCGTCTGCGGCGGCGCGTTTCGCTGCGAATTGGGAACATGCGCTCCATTGAAGCTGACTTCCGCCGGCGGGTTCCCGCCGTTGAATGCACGGCCGCCGTCGAGAACCTGCGCCACGTCCTCCGGAAACATGCCCGCGAACTCCGGCCCGAAAGCTCCGGCGGCAGGGTCGCTGAACGGGTCGGCGCTGCGAAAGCTGTGCTGGTCGGTGATGATGAGGTCGAGGTGTTTGCCGTAGCGATACGAGCGGTAGCCGATCAGGCTGTGGATCGCGGCCAGGTTGTTGGGCTCGTCGCCAAGGCCGTTCTCGTCCCACTTTTCGATTGCGACGTTCGTCACCACGGGCGGATCGAAGGTTTCGAAAGAGGGTCCGCTGACCTTCTTGCAGCGCGATGGCAGATATTCCCACCATGCCTGGTTGGCGGCGACCTTGATGCTCTGGCCGGGCCGCTCCTTACCGGCCTTCTGGATGCTCTGCCAACCCTGCCACGAGAATTCGTGGTTGTCCCACATGGCCACGAACGGCCAGCGCGCGCGAGCATCCTGAAGATCCGGATCGCCAAGATAGCCTTTGTAGACGGCCCGGTAGCCGTCGACCGTCAGCGGAAAGTGGAAGTTGCCCGCCTTTCCGCCGTCCGGGATTCGCGCAACCTCATAGATCGTGCGGTCGTAGCGTGTCTTGACCTCGTCCGGATACTCGACCACCTCGTAGATGAAATCGCCCAGGTGCAGGACGAAGCCGATCTGCTGGGCGGCTGGAGCGCGTTCATCTTCGTAGATCATCCGGCGATAGGCGTTGAGCTTGCCCTCGTTGACGTCCTGACAGCTCACGAAGGCGAAGTTCACCGTGCGCGGATCGTTCGGCAAAGGCGCCGTGATCGTGCGGCCGACCCGGCTGCCGTTCCCGTCGCTGTCGGTGAACCGATACCAGTAGGTGCGCGCCGGTTCGAGTCCGCCGATCAGGACGCGCGCGGTCCAGTCCTGGGCACTCGAGACCGGTGTCTGCGCGTGCGCGACGACCCGGTCGAACGCCTCGTCCTCGGCGACCTCGACGGTCAGAAGCTGGCGTGTGCCCTGGGCGGACGGATACCTCGTCCACAGGATGACGCTGTGCGGATCGGGATCGCCCGAGGCGACCCCTTGGGGATAGAGATCACGCCGCTCATGCCAGTGGACACGCGAACCTCGAGCCGGTCCGACCCATACGAGCCAAGCACCGATGGCTACTGCAGTCTTGAGAAAGGATCGACGGCTAGTCTTCATCGTCTCACTCCGTCCGGGCTGCAGTTGGCGTCACCTCCGGGTTCGTCGGCTTCGGCCGGTGGTTAGACAGCCCATCTTCTGGAATGGTTGGTTCACCTCACCACTTTTCATTCGCCATCCTCTTCCGTCGAGCCAACTCCTTCTCGCTGGGCTCGACACTCGCGAACGAACCGGGCTGGATACCGCCGCCAGGTACGTAGGTAC
>JBOGJO010000082.1:0-4698 GCA_050747885.1 Thermoanaerobaculia bacterium | reverse complement strand
GTCGTGGCGAGCTCGGCTTCGACGCTTGCCAGCGCCTCGGGCAACGTGATCTTTGCGGGAGCGCAGATTGCCAACGAAAGCCAGGACTCCTCCGGTTTCGAGATGCTGTTTCAGGGGGGCCTCGGCGGAGGAATCGGTCCCACGGGACCCACGGGTCCCAAGGGCAACCCCGGACCTGAAGGCCCCAAGGGCTCGCAGGGTATCCAGGGGAACCCGGGGATTCAGGGCGTCACAGGCCCGACCGGACCCGTCGGAATCAACTGGCAGGGTACGTACACAGCCATCGATTACAACTACCGCGACGCGGTTCAATTCAACGGATCGAGCTACTTCTGCAAGAACGTCGGCGGATGTCCGTTTGCCAACGGCGACCCGGCGACGGACACGGCGGATTGGGATCCCCTTGCGCTCGAGGGCATGACCGGACCGACGGGTCCGACTGGCCCTACGGGACCGACGGGACCAACCGGTCCGACTGGTCCGACTGGTCCCACAGGTCCCACCGGCCCGACCGGGCCGACGGGTCCGACGGGTCCCACTGGTCCGACGGGCGCCACTGGATCGACGGGCCCCACGGGACCGACAGGCGTCGGATTGACGGGAGATGCGGGACCGACCGGGCCCACGGGACCGACGGGCCCGACGGGGCCGACCGGGTCGGCCGGCGTGAGCGGAGCGGCGGACATTTTTGGCGACGGCAGCGATGGGAACGTGACGATCTCGACGAACACGACGCTCACGCGGGACGAGTACTACAACAACCTGACGATCAATGACGGCATCGACCTCAAGACGGGCGGTTTCCGGGTGTTCGTCAACGGAACCCTGACGATGGGAAGCGGCGCGGGCGCCGCGACGATCGAGTACAACGGCGTAAATTCCATCGGTCTGGCCGCAGGCACCCTTGGCGGGAGCACAGGTGGCAACAACGACAATATCGGAGACTCGGAAAGTCCCGGGATCGGCGGGACGGGGGGCAGTTCTTCCAACCATGCCGCAGGTCTTCTCATCGCTCCGACGAATGCCGTTGGCGGACCGAACCCCTTCCACAGCGCCCTGGGAGCCGTGACCGGCCAAGATCTGTCAGGGACCGTCCTCGGTGGAGGCACGGGAGGTGGAGGAACGAAGGACGGTGGAACGACAGGAAGGGGCGGCGCCGGCGGTGGTGTCGTCGTCGTCGCGGCTCGCCACTTCGCGAGTGTGGGCGCGAGCAACACGATCTCCGCCAAAGGCGCCACGGGCACGATCTCGACCGGCACTTCGAATGCCGGCGGAGGCGGCGGCGGCGTGGCGTGGGTCATCACGCAGGACGCTCAGCCCGCCGGAATCACGCTCGTCGTCACCGGAGGCCCCGCGGCCGGCACCGGCAGCTCGCCGGGATCGGCCGGCCGGTCGGGATGGGTGCAGCTCCAGTAAATCGGAATTCAGATCTGTTCCTGAGCGGCGGGCTTCGGCCCGCCACTTTTTTTTCTGGCGGCTTGACTCTCGCGCCGCCGGGGGCGTACGCTTTTCGCCGGGTCCAATCCTGAAAACGCGATTTGCTTGGAGGTCAAACGATGAAGGGTCGCACGAAGTGGGTTCTCCTCACGGTCCTTGCGGCAACGCTCGCGGTGTCGCCGGCCTTCGCAGGCTTTGCCTCGAGCGACGTTTACCTGACAACGATCGGCCGCGTGGAAGGAAAACGGCGGCTCCCATTTCTACACCACGGTGTGGGTCACGAACCTCTCTTCCAGTCAGCCCGTCTCGTTTGGCTTCTTCTTCCTTGTCTCGGGACAGGCCAACCCGAACCCGGCGTCGTTTACCGACACGATCGCTCCCGGCGAAACGAAGATGTATGAAGACGTGATGCTGAACAAATTCGGCCTGACTTCCGCGATTGGCGCGGGTCACATCGTCGCCTCCGGCGATGTGTTCGCTTCCTTGCGTATCTTCGACCTGGCTCCGGGCGATGATCTCGGGCAAAGCAAGGGCCTCTTCTTTGCGGCCGTGCCTTCCGTCTTTGCTCTGCAGCCGGGCGAGTCCTCTACGATTCAGGGCATCAATCAGGGAGGAAGCGAGAATTTCCGCTACAACTTCTCGATGGTGGAGACGACGGGCAATCCCGCGACCTTCCGTGTGGACGTCCTGGACGCGTGGCACCCTTCTCGGGACCAAGACTTACTCGCTCGGAGGATTCGAGCACCTGCAGGCCAACGTCACCGACATCGTTCCCGCTATCTCGACGACCAACGCCCGCCTCGTGGGAACCGTCCTCGGAGCCTCGGCCTCCAGCCTCGCGCTCGCAAGCACATCGACATCGACAGTCTCGAGCGCCGATCCTCCCGGCAAGGTGATCTTCGCGGGAGCGCAGATCGCGAACGGCAGCCAGGATTCCTCCGGCTTCGAGATGCTGTTTTCGGGCGACCTCGGGAACGGAGCCACGGGGCCCACCGGACCCAAGGGGTCTGAAGGATCGACGGGTCCCAGAGGCGCTTCAGGGCCCACGGGCGCCACAGGCTTGACGGGCGCGACTGGTCCAACTGGCGCCACCGGCTCGACCGGCGCCACCGGCGCCACCGGTGTGACCGGCCCCGCCGGAGCCACGGGCCCCACGGGGGCAACCGGCCTCGCTGGGCCCGCCGGACCAACCGGAGCCACAGGCGTCGCTGGACCCGCAGGCGCAACGGGAGCCACGGGGGCAACCGGCCTCGCTGGGCCTGCCGGACCAACCGGAGCCACAGGCGTCGCTGGACCCGCGGGCGCCACGGGAGCCACGGGACCGCAGGGTCCAACCGGGACGAGCAGCGGAGCCACGATCGTTACGGGGGCTGGATCAACGTCCGCAACCACCCCGCCCTTGAGCACCCTGATCACCGATACGGTTGCCTGCACGTTCCCACAGGTCATCTTCGGTGGAGGCGGATACATCTCGACGAGCAATGGTAACGAGACCGGAAAGGTACAACTTCTTGTTTCGTACCCGGTTGGGACCCACTGGGTTGCAACGGCCACAAACAACGTGGCTTTGACGGGAACGTTTACGGTCACCGCCTACGCGATTTGCGGGAACCCATAGGCGAACGGACTCTCGGGGAAAAAAGCGGCGGGGGCGCTACCGGCCCAGGTGCTCGCGCGCGGTCTTCGCCGTTCCCGCGTCGCGGTAGCGTTCCGCCAGCGTCAGGGTTTTCTCCCAGTACGGACGGGCTTCGCCTTTTTGTCCCGCGAGCTCGAGCGCGACCGCGGTCTGGAAGTTCGCGCCATAGTGGTTGGGATTCGACGACAGGACCCGGCGAAAGATCCCCGCGGCCTCCGCGGACCGGCCGCGGGTGTAGAGCGCTTCGAGACCGGCGCGCATGAGCGCCGCTTCGCTCGTCGCGGCGGCGCTCGGGATATGGGCCATCGCCAGCCGCGCCGTTTCGGAATCGTGAATCGCCGAGGCCATCTCGAAGACCTTCTGCCACAGGGGATTCGCTTCTTCTCTCTTGCCCGAAAGCTCGAGGGCATAAGCGAGCTGAAAAGTCGCCCCGTAGTGGCTCGGGTTGTCGGCCAGGACCTGCCGGAAGTCTTCGGCCGCCTCGGCCAGTTGATGCTTCGCGTAGAGCGCCTCGAGACCCTTGCGCATCCAACGATCGCTCTCCTTCGAAGCGCTGCCGAAGCCCGCAGTCGCAAGGAAGATCGTCGCGAGGAAGAAGGAGAATGTAAGCGCGACGCAGGGAAGTTTTTTCGTTTGCATGGAACTGGAAATTATAGGGCCGAGCGCGCGGGTCGGTCAACTTCCGTCGAAGGGTCGGATGGCGTGGAAGGTGTCAACGCGCCCTGGCAGCCCGGAAGGCCTCGATTGTTCGACGCAAGCCGTCCTCGAATCGGGTTCGAGATCTCCATCCGAAGAGACGCTCCGCTCGCGTGACGTCCAGTTTTCGGCGCGGTTGGCCGTTGGGCTTCGTGGTGTCCCACAGGACCCTTCCCTCGTAGCCGACGATCCGGCGAATCTGCTCCGCCAGGTCGCGCATCCCGATCTCCTCGGAGCTGCCGAGATTGACCGGACCAGTCTCGGAAAGGCCTTTCGCCGCGGCAAGAATTCCCTCGGCCGCGTCCTCGACGTAAAGGAACTCGCGCGTCGGCGAGCCGTCTCCCCACAGCACGACCTCGGCGGAGCCGCGCTCCCTGGCCTCGACGAATTTGCGAATCATCGCGGGGATCACGTGGCCGGTTTCGAGGTCGAAGTTGTCGCCCGGCCCGTAGAGATTGACCGGAAGGAGGTAAACGCCCGGGAATCCGTACTCCTCCGCATACGCCTGAAGCTGAACGAGCAGCATCTTTTTGGCAAGGCCGTAGGGCGCGTTGGTCTCCTCCGGGTAGCCGTTCCACAGGTCGTCTTCGCGAAACGGCGCCGGCGCGTGTTTCGGGTAGGCGCAGACGGTGCCGAGGCAGACGAAGCGCTCGACCCCGGCGAGCCGGCTCTCCTCGATCAGCTGGATCCCCATGATCGCGTTGTCGTGGAAGAACGCGCCGGGCGAGTCCATGTTCGCGCCGATGCCCCCGACGACGGCGGCGAGGTGGATCACGACGTCGGGGCGCGTGTCGGCGAGCACCGCGCGCACGGCGTCATGGTCGCGCAGGTCGTACTGCGAGGAGCGGGGGGCCGCGACATCGGCGACGTCATGGCTCGAGAGCTGCGCTACGACGGGCCCGCCGAGGAAGCCGGAGCCGCCGGTGACC
>JBOGJO010000081.1:0-9991 GCA_050747885.1 Thermoanaerobaculia bacterium | reverse complement strand
GCTCAAGGTAACCGCTCCAGTCCCCTTCGAACCCATCTGCTCGAAGGGTACCCGGAGCATGGATGTGAGGGTCCCAGCGATGCCATTCAGAGCCCCTGGAGTTAGTCATGGTTTGTGGGAATGTTATCAGTCACCCGGTATCGATCAGCCCTCGAGTTGCGCTCGTGATGGGTAGCCCCACCATTTGCAGACAGGGCAGAACACGAGCTGGGTATCTTCCGCTTGAACCCAGTCTCGGCCGGCGCCAATCCTTACCCATCCTTTGCTGTCAGCGTCGAGCCACGATACGACCTTCATACGGTTGAGTTCCCCCCTTTCCACGCGGCACGAGGGGCAAAAGCCGTCCTCACGAACGCACGTGTCCTCGTTCGAAAAAATCTTTTCTAACTGGTCGGTGGTCATAATGTTACGCCTCCTTTTTTTCCAGAGCGCTATTCACGGGGGTCGCTCCGCTGGGCTTCCTATCGCAAGACTGCTCAGATGGGGACAGCGCGCTCGAATTAGTTGGAGCGGGCAATCGGGATCGAACCGACGACATTCAGCTTGGGAAGCTGACGTTCTACCGCTGAACTATGCCCGCCTGGGGTCCGTAACCTATCAGAAGCAAAGCGGGTTGTTCAAGCGTGCCGCGCCGCCCGGCCTCATCTCAGGGCGCAAGGGCGCGTCGGGTCGCTTCGAGATAGCCGGTGCCAAAGCGTTCGTCGGGTTCCAGGTGCGCCCCCTCCGCCCATTCGTTCCAGGCGTTGACGAAGACGAGGCGGTGCTCGGGATGACCGAGCCGCGCGGAGGTCACCAACGCGCGCAGCCAGTCCTCGTATGCCGCGGGCGATGCGTGATGAAAGATCGTGGCGCGCCGGCCAAGCCGCGGTGTGTTGTCCCAACCAGCGAAGGCCGTGCGGTAGAGGCGAAAGGGCGGCGGCGCGAGCGACAGCCGGCGATTCACCACCGCTCGGTAGTCCAGGATATTGCCGCCGAACCCGGGCTCCATCCCATCGACCGGGCACGAATTCGCGGAGGGATCCTCACCGTGCGGCGGAAACTCCACTGCCGCGTCGAATCCGAGCGCCCGCGGGTCGATGGCGCCGAACGTCTGGGCAGCGACCAGATGGAGATCGGGAAACCCCAGTTCTCTCGCTGCGCGCCGCCAGCGCGCGACTGTCGCATGCGGTTCGGGGATCGCGCCGGGCTTGTAAACCAGGAGAACCGGCGCGCCGCTCACGCGGAGGTAGCGGCAGTCGGAAAAGAAAGGCGCCAGGTCCTCGATGAATGCAAAGTCGAGCTCCGGGCCGTAGCGCTGTTCGATCAGCAGCTCATGCTCGGCACCGTCCCATCGACGTGTCCAGTTCTCGTTGGCCCAGCAGAAGCAAAAGGGAAAATCTGGCTCGCCTTCAGCCAGCATCTCGAGCAGGGGCCGCTCGAGGAGTGTTTTGGTGCCGAACCAGTAGTAGTAGTAGCAGAAACCATGGATGCCATAGCCGCGCGCGAGCGCCGCCTGCCGCGCCCGAGCTTCCGGCAGGCGCAGGTCGTAGAAGCCGAGCCGCTCAGGAAGGTGCGGCTGATAGTGCTCGCTGAACTGAGGCCGCGCCCGCGTCACCCGGGACCATTCGGTAAATCCCTTCCCCCACCAGCGGTCATTCTCCGGAATGGGGTGGAATTGCGGAAGGTAGAAGGCGAGCACCTTGACGTCGTCTTCGGTCTGGGCCCTCGCGGACGCCGCCGCCCGCCACGGCCGCCGGCGGATGTGGTCGGCGAGCCGGAATTCCTGTCGATCCTCTGGAATCTCGCCTCGCTCGAGAACGACGAATCCCTCATAGATGGTCAGGCTGCGGACAAGCGACTTGGAACTTCCGGTGGCTGCCACGAGATCCGATACCAGACCCGTCAGGCTCTCCTCGGCCGCCCAGAAGTGGCCCGGATCCTGGAACTCCGGCCAGTGCTCCCATGCCCAATCCTCGATGACGTAGAGGCCGCCCGGAGCCAGCAGCGGAAAGAGAGTCTCGAAGCTTGCCCGCGTCGGAATGTCCAGGTGGGAGCCGTCGTCAATCACGAGGTCGAGCTTGCCGCCTAGATCGCGCTCGACGATCTTCCGCAACGCGGCGCTGTCGGCCTGGTCGGTCCGCCAGCGTGTTCGCACCCGGTCCTCCAAGCCGTTTCTCGTCCGGTATCCGCGAAAGTAAGAACTGTCCTCGCGATCCAGCAGATCGATGGCCACGAGCAGCTCCGGGCGAAGATGTTCGTACCAAAAGGCGGTGCTGCCGCCGCCCCAGATGCCGATCTCCAGAATGCGCCGGGGCCGGAATTCCGTTCCCGACCAGAAGCGGTCGTACTGGTCGACCAACTGGCGGTTCTTGAAGAAAGGGAAGCACTCGTCGCCGAGCTCCCAGCGGTCATTCTTGGACTGTTCGAGGCGGAAGACCAGGTCGCCGAGGAGGGCGCGGTCCTCCAGCCAGGTCAAGCGCTCGAACACGGTGCTCCATCACGCTGGACGGTCACTCGGGTGACATCGCGATACGTTGCATTGGGCGCCCGTTGGATGATGGCGATGTGATAGTTCCCCGGCGGCAGGGCGGAAACGTCGACCATCTGGCCGAAGCCGCAGTTGGTGGGGTGGCCGGGGAAAGCCGCAACGACGTCGGGTCGGCTAGAGCGTTCCCAAATCCGGAAGACGCGGTCCTCGGCTCCCCGGATCGATTCAAAAGCGAGGAAGAGATCAACTTCGTACGGCGCGCAGTTCCCGATGTTGGCCCAACCCGCCAGAAAGACCCGATCGCCATCGAGTGGAATCGGATCTCGAGCATCCTGGAGATCCGGCCAGCCGATGTTGCCGACTCGATCGATGCTGAAGCCTCCTCCGGACGGAGGTAATTGCCGGCTCGACACCGGCACCCAACGCAGCGTCTCCGAGCCGGCCGGCAGCGTCTCCGAGCCGGTCATCCGGCCGAGAGCGACCTCGACGCTGGCCAGTAACCGGTCGCGCGTGTGTTCGTGCAGGGCCAGAACCTGTTCGAGATCGCCGAGGATCTCCGAGGCGGGACCGCCGAGCTCTCCCAACTCGTCACGTAACCGGCGCAGGAGCACCAGACCGCTCGCGGGTCCGCGCGCCGCCCGACGGGTGGCCAGGAGCGCGGCGCGGCCGTCGCGATCGTCGGGCTCGAGGTAGGCGCCGCCGAGCCAGTCGTTCCATGCGTTGACGAACACCAGGCTCTGGCCGCGCCGTCTCGTGGCGTCAACGGCCGATCGCAGCCAGTGCTCATAGAGCTCGGCAGACCGCGGATCACCGGCGTCGCGGCGGCATCGGACGGTGCGGAAGAAGCGATGGCGCGGCCAGGGCCGCGTGAGCGCGGCAGAAACGGTATCGGCATAGTCCGCAGCCGACGTGGCCGACGTCTGGGTCTCGAGGAAGGAGTCGAAGCCGAGGTCCTCGGGACAATCCGCGGGTACCGGCTCGGCGGCACAGAGGTGGATCTCGCCGAGGCCGCGCGCGGCGGCGCCGGCCCGCCAGGCTCGGGCGATTGCATGCGGCTCACGGAGGCGCCCGACATCGCGAACGATCACGAGGCCTCGACCCTCGACGCGCAGATAGCGGCGATCCTGGAGACCCGGGGCGATTTCGTCGATCAGGCGCGCGGCCGTCTCGGTGGACATTGGCTCGCCGTCTTCGACCGCGACCATCAGGCAGAAAGGGAAGTCGGGCCGGCCGGACGCCACGAGATCGCGCCAGGGGGCGTCCCATCGCGGCTTTTCCGCTCCCCACCGATAGAGGAAGCAGAAGGCATCGACGCCGTGCTCGCGGGCCAGCGAGGACTGGGCCTCCCTCACCTCGGGCACGCGCGGGTCCGCAAAATTGAGCTCCGTCGGCAAGGCCCGCGGCTGAGGTGTCGCGGCAAGACGAGCCCAGGTGCTGTCGGCGGGGCTCCCGTCTTCAGGGCTTTCGGGGGAGAAGCAGCGAGGATCGTAAAGCGCCACGAGGGAAACGTCGCGACGAGGCGAAGGAAGGTCTGCTCGCGAAGCCGCGTCTTTCTCACCCGGTTTGCGAACCAGCGCCAGGTCCTGGCCGAAAATCGGACTCACCGCGTGGGGTAGCTCCAGCAGCTCGAGGCCTGCCGCGATAATCTCCCGCCGAACGACGTCGGACTCGACGAACGCGATTCCATAGAGCGGCTCATCGCCGTAACTGGAAGTCAACGAGGCGAATCCATGTCCCTCTTCGCGCAGGCTGCGGGCCGTGGCGTCACGCACTTCGCCGGAGTAGGAGCCGTAGTGATCCATCGTGCCGGCGAGCCAGGGGTCGACATGGCGCTCGGACAGAAACGTGAAGGCCGCAACACCTCCCGGCCGAAGCATCCAGGCCCATGCGCGCAGGACCCTGCGCCAGTGCTCGAGAGGAGTGTGGGTCAGCAGCGAAACGCAAAAGACGATATCGATGCCGCCCGGAAGACGATCCTCATCGGGCCGCCAGCCGGTGACGACGGGCAACGCCCCGAGCTCGTCGGCGCAGAAGCGCACGGCGTCTCGATCGATATCGCAGGCGTAGACGGAAGTGTGCGGCAGCGCGGCTACCAGAGCGCGGGTCAGACGGCCATAGTGGCAAGCGAAATCGACCACTGCCCGGCTACCGGCGAGCCCCGGGTGACCCCGCTCCCGCAACCGGCCGTCGATCTCGACAAGCTGCGCGACTGCGGAGCTGAAATAGGCGTCGCGCTCGACCGCCTCGAAACCGCCGAAGATAACGTCGTGCGCGGAGACCGTCCGACGGACGCGCTCCAGCACCTCCTTTGGCGCGATCGTCGAGCGGACAGCGGGGGCGGACACATGTCGCCGCTCATGAGACCAATCGACACCGGCGGCCCGGATGAGCGCCACCAGTTCCGGCGCCGCCTCGCCCAGGCTCTCACCACGGCTCGCGTCGAGGTCGTTGGTGAAGGTCATGAATTCGCCAAACAAGTCCGCGTCGAAGTCGTCGCCCGCCTCCTCGAGAAGATCGCAATAGTTGCGGACGACGGTGAGATTTCCCGGCTTGCACTCCGCGTCGAGGTAGCTCCGCAGGCGCATCGCGGCAATGCGCCGGACCGACGGTGGAAGATTGGCGGGGCTCAGGCGCGCGGGCCAGGTCACGACGTTGTAGGTCAGAGGCAGTTCTTGCTTGTCCAAAAAACGCAGCAGCGTCACGATGTCCAGAACGTTGCAGTTCTGGAACGTCGGCACGGCTGAAAGAACGAGGTTGGGTACGTGGCGGAGCCAGCGCAGGGTGTCCGCCAACTTGCGCCAGCTCCCGCCGTGCCGCAGGTATTCGTAGAGCCTGCCGTAGCCGTCGATGCTCACCGAAACATTGAAGCCGCGGAAATGGGGCGCGAGCTCCTCCAGCTTCGTGCTGCGCTGTTGACCGTTCGTCAGCAGGCCCACGAAGACGTGTGGCGCGACTCCGCGGGCAACGAGCGCCTCGAGCAATCGCCAGGTGCTCGGGATCAGGAAGGGCTCGCCTCCGATGATTGAGAGAAAGGCATTGCCATCGGCTCCGCTGGCAATCATGTCCGCCACGGCGTCGATGTTCTCGAACCACGCGGAAGAGTTCTCCGGTACGAGCTTCAAGCGGGGCCGCAACGGCACGGCGGACGTCTCTTCGGGGGCGGGGACTCCATCGCTCCATTTCGAGTGGGCCGGATCGGCGGCAATACGCGAGCTCGAAAGCGGGCTGCAACTGCGACACTTCAGGTTGCAGACGTTGCCGAGCTCGAGAATGAACCAGTCGGGCCGCCGCTCGAGGCGATAGTCGGTCCCGGCGCCTTCCCGGGACAGCTCTTCGACCGCGAGCTGGCCTCCCAGCTGTCTGTAACCGGCGTTGGTCAGAAGCCGCCGACTGGCGCCGCCCGCCGCCTCGCGATCCCAGCAAAGGCGGCAGGCGGCAGGCCGCTCGCCGCGCGCCATTGCCGAGCGGAGTTGCACGAGCTCGGGGGCGTTCCAGAGATCGTCGAGCGAGTCCCGATAAACGCTGCCCATCCGGCCGTCCACGGTCAGGGGAGCCGGTACGTCGCAGCAGAAGCTGGCTCGCCCATCCGTTCCGATGACCAGAGTGCTCCACGGAATGATGCAGGCAGTCTTTGACACCGAGGTCTTCTCCCACGGGCGAGAAACGATGGGGGCGAAACCCATCGCGCGTCGCGTGATTACGATTCTACATCGGGGGGAAGGGCGAAAATTCATCGCGATCCCGTGGCGCTTCCCATCGGGGGGATTTTCTTCTAGACTCGAAGGTCCATGGCTTTGTTTGGAAACAAGGAGAAGGAAAGGCCGTCCTCGCCGCTCGCGTCGCCCCCCGCCTCGCCGAGCGCGGGGCCGGCGAAGACGGCCGCGAGAGGCTCGGGAGGGTCCACCGTGATCGGAAGCCAGATCAAATTGACGGGCGACGTGTCCGGAGATGAGGACGTCGAGATTCAGGGACGTGTCGAAGGGACGATCAACCTCAAGAAGAACCTCGTCATCGCGACGGGGGGTTCCGTGGACGCGAAGGTTCATGCGAAGAACGTGACGATCGCGGGGAAGGTCAAGGGCGACGTCACGGCCGACGAAAGGGTCGAGCTGCTGGCTTCGGGATCTCTCGAAGGCAACATTCGAGCCCCGAAAATCGTCATCTCGGAAGGCGCGCACTTCCGGGGCAGCGTGGACATGTCGAGCGCGCGGCCGGAGGCCGCGAAGCCGGGGGAGCCCCCGAGACCGGCCGTCCCCGGGCCTTTGCCCGGCCACTGATGGCGTCCGCGAACAACCTGAACTGGATCGGCGGCCGGGGCGTCGCCTCGGCGTCGGGCGAGACGTTCGAGAACCGCAATCCCGCGGATCGCGACGATCTCGTGGGGACCTATCAGAAATCCAACGCCAGGGACGTGGACGCGGCCGTCGCGGCGGCGAAAAAGGCGTACCGCGATTGGAGGCTGACGCCCGCCCCGAAACGCGCCGATTTTCTCTATGCGGCCGGAGACATTCTGAAACGGCGCAAGGAGGAGATCGCGCGGTTGATGACGCGCGAGATGGGCAAGGTCCTTGCCGAGACCCGCGGAGACGTGCAGGAGGCCATCGACATGGCGTTCCTCGCGGCCGGAGAGGGGCGTCGCCTTTTCGGCGTGACGGCGCCGTCGGAGCTGCGAAACAAGTGGGCGATGGCTACGCGCGAGCCCGTCGGTGTGTGCGGGTTCATCACGCCCTGGAACTTTCCGATCGCGATCCCCGCCTGGAAATCGATGGCGGCCCTCATCTGCGGAAACACCATCGTCATCAAGCCGGCCACCGACACCCCCGCTTCGGTGATCGAACTGGCGAAGGTTTTCGAGGAGGCCGGACTGCCCGCGGGCGTTTTCAACGTCGTCACGGGAACGGGTTCCGGCGTGGGCGATCCTCTCGTCCATCACCCGGACGTGAAGGTCGTCTCCTTCACCGGATCGACGTCGGTCGGGAAGGCGATCGGGGTCGAGTGCGCGAAGCAGAACAAGCGATTCCACCTCGAAATGGGCGGCAAGAACGCGATCCTCATCCTCGAAGACGCGGACATCGATCTCGCGGTCGACGGAGCCCTTTGGGGCGCGTTCGGAACGTCGGGCCAGAGGTGCACCGCGTCGTCGCGGCTGCTCGTCCACCGCGACGTCCTGAAGACCTTCGAGCAGAAATTCGTCGCGCGCGCGAAGGCGCTGCGCGTGGGCAACGGGCTCGAGGACGGGATCGACATGGGCCCGTGCGTCTCCGAGGCTCAGCGGGAGACCGTCGCGCGCTACGTGGAGATCGGCAAGGGGGAAGGCAACCTCCTCGCCGGCGGAAAAAAACTGACCGACGGCCAGTGGTCGAAAGGCTGGTTCCACGAGCCGACCGTGTTCGAGGCGAAGCGGGACGCCCGGATCTCGTGCGAGGAGATCTTCGGCCCCGTGACCACGATCATTCCCATCTCCTCTCTCGACGAGGGGATCGACGTGGCGAACGGCGTCGCGTACGGGCTCTCCGGCTCGATCTACACGCAGGACGTCAACAAGGCTTTCACGGCGATCCGCGACTTCGAAACGGGCCTCTTCTACGTCAACGCCGCAACGATCGGGGCGGAGGTCCACCTGCCGTTCGGCGGCATGAAGGACACGGGCAACGGTCACCGCGAGGCGGGGATCGCCGGAATCGACGTGTTCACGGAATGGAAGTCCATCTACGTGGACTTTTCGGGAAAGCTGCAGCGGGCGCAGATCGACAACGACTGATCCGGACCGACAACAGGAGCGACTCATGATCGTCGGCCTCCCGAGGGAAATCAAGAACAACGAGAACCGCGTCGGCCTCGTGCCGGCCGGAGTGGCGGCGCTCACGAAAGCGGGCCACGAAGTGCTCGTGGAAAAAGACGCCGGAATCGGGTCGGGAATCGAAGACGAGGAATACCGCCACGCCGGCGGCAAGATCGTCGCCTCGCCCGAGGAGGTCTTCTCCCGCGCGGACATGATCGTGAAGGTCAAGGAGCCGATCGAGCCGGAATACGCGCGCATGAGGCCGGGACAGATCCTCTACACTTATCTGCATCTCGCGCCCGCCTCGAAGCTCACCGACGTTCTGCTGGAGCGCCAGGTGACGGGCGTTGCGTACGAGACCATCACGGGAAAAAACGGCAGCCTTCCTCTTCTGACGCCCATGTCGGAAGTGGCGGGGCGGATGTCGGTTCATGTCGGCGCGTACTACCTTCAGAAATCCAACGGCGGGCGCGGCGTCCTTCTCTCCGGAGTTCCGGGCGTCCCGCCGGCGGATGTCGTGATTCTCGGCGGGGGTGTCGTGGGCACCAATGCCGCGAAGATCGCCGCCGGCATGGGCGCCGACGTCACGGTCCTGGAGATGTCGCCGGACCGGATGCGCGAGCTCGACGACATCTTCATGGGACGGGTCAAGACCGTGGCCTCCAACCCCCACACCCTCGAAGAAGGGTGCCGGCGCGCGGATCTGCTGATCGGGGCCGTTTTGATCCCGGGCGCGGCCGCGCCGAAGCTCGTCACGCGCGAACTGATCGCGAAGATGAAGAAGGGATCCGTCGCCGTCGATGTCGCCGTCGATCAGGGCGGTTGCTTTGAAACGACGCACGCGACGACGCATTCGGATCCTGTCTACACGGTGGACGGCGTCATTCATTACTGTGTCGCGAACATGCCCGGGGCGGTTGCCCGCACTTCCACCTTCGCCCTCACGAACTCGACCCTGCGCTACGCGTTGGAGCTCGCTTCGAAGGGATTCGCGAAGGCCGTGTCGGAGAACGCCCACCTCGCCGCGGGCGTGAACACGTACAAGGGAAAGATCACGTACGAGGCGGTTGCGGTCGCCCAGAACAAGCCCTACACCGCGCTCCCGAAGCTTTTGTAGCTCTCAGGCCGAAACGCGCTCGACAAGATCCGTCAGGTCCTCGGGCCACGGAGCCTCGACGGTCACGAGCTCCTGTGTCGCGGGGTGGTGGAACGTGATCTTCTCGGCGTGGAGAGCCTGGCGGGGGAACTTCTCAAGGGCGTTTCTCAGCCCCGCGTCCTTGATGCCCGCGTAGCGCGGCCGCCCGTACACGGGGTCGCCCACGACCGGGCAGCCGATCGCGGCGAGGTGCACGCGGATCTGATGGGTGCGGCCCGTGATCAGGCGCAGCCGGAGGAGCGACAGGCCGAGCGCGGGCCATTCCTTCTGGATGGCGTACATCGTGCGGGCCTCGCGGATCGAAGGCGGAGCCGGAGTCTTGAACCCCTTCATTTTCTTGCGGTCCCTCGGGTCGCGCCCGATCGCGAGGGCAACTTCCCCCTTGCGGACGCTCGGCCGGCCGGCCGCCAGGGCGACGTATTCCTTCTGAACCGTTCGCTTCTTCATCTGACGCGAAAGGGACTCGTGCGCCCGATCGGTCTTCGCGACGATGAGCACGCCGGAGGTGTCGCGGTCGAGGCGGTGGACGAGCCGCGGGCGCTTTTCCCCCTCGCCCCAGGCGGCCAGCAGCCGGTCGATGTGGCGG
>JBOGJO010000080.1:0-3047 GCA_050747885.1 Thermoanaerobaculia bacterium | reverse complement strand
GGTCGTGCGCATCCCCGTGCCGTCGCCGACGGAGGAGCGAAGAAAAGAGATCGTCAAGAAGGCGCACCAGATGGCGGAGGAAGTTCGCGTGGAGGTGCGCCGGTTCCGGCACGAGGCCAACGACACGCTCAAGAAACTGAGAAAAGACAAAGGCATCTCGGAAGACGACGAGAAACGCGGCCTCGACGAGGTCCAGAAGCTCACCGACAAGAAAATCTCGGAAATCGACTCGCTCCTGAAGGGCAAGGAAGAAGAGATCTTGAAGGTTTGAGCCTGCACCTTCTGATCCCGGCGGCCGGCCGCGGCGATCGGCTGGGCGGATCTGTTCCGAAGGCGCTCGTCCCGATCCATGGCCGCCCCCTGCTGTCCTTCACATTTCAGGCGTTTTCCTCCATCCCGTTCGAGAAAGGAATCGTTCTCTGTCCGCCGGGGCAGGAGGAACGGTTCTCCGAGTCGATTCGCCACCGCTGGCCGGTCGCCGCGGGAGGCGGGACCCGGGCGGAATCGGTCGAGATCGGGATCGATCGCCTCGCGCCCGGGCCTCGAGACTATGTCGTGATTCACGACGCCGCCCGCGCGTTCGTGCAGCCGGAGGATGTCCAGGCCGTGATCGCCGCGGCGGAGGAGTCGGGAGCCGCCATCGCGGTCCTTCGGATCGCCGATACGCTCAAGCGGTGGGACGGGGAATGGATCCTGGGCACGCTCGACCGCCGGGAAGTCGCGGCGGCGGCGACGCCGCAAGTTTTCCGCGGGGACATCCTGCGCCGGGCGATGAAGGAATCGCCGCCGGGCACCGACGAGGCCGCGAGGTGCGAATCGATCGGGATTCGAGTTGCGGCGGTTCCCGTTTCGCGACTGGCGTTCAAGATCACGTTTCCCGAGGACCTGCGCCTCGCCGAGGCGATCGCGAGGGACCTCACCCCTCGACCCCCTCTCCAGGTGGAGAGGGGGAAAAAGACCTCCGAATGAGTCGCGTCGGCCTGGGATTCGACGCGCACCCCTTCGAGAAGGGCCGTACGCTGGTTCTCGGCGGGCTGGATTGGGACTTCGAAGCCGGCCTGTCCGGCCACTCCGACGGCGACGTTTTGCTGCACTCGATCTGCGACGCGCTTCTCGGGGCGGCGGGCCTCGGGAGCCTCGGCGAGCACTTTTCGGATCGCGAGGAGGAGCGTCGTGGACGCGACAGCGCCGAGATGCTTTCGGCCGTGGCCGCCATGGTTCGCTCGGCGGGCTGGTCCATTGAAAACCTGGACGCGACGTGTCTCGGCCAGGAGCCGAGGATTGCTCCCCGCGGGCAGGAGATCAAAGCGAGGATCTCTTCGATTCTCGGAATTTCCCCCGAGAGGGTCTCGGTCCGCGGCACTTCGACGAACGGCCTCGGATTTCCCGGGCGGGGAGAGGGGCTGGCCGCGATGGCGGTCGTTCTCCTGGAACCTCACCCCCCGGCCCCCTCTCCAGCTGGAGAGGGGGTGGCCAAAGGCCGGGGGTGAGGTCGTGATTCTCTCCGGGTTCCATGCCGTCGAAGAGGCGGTTCGATCGAGCCCACGTCGTGTCGAGTGGGCCCTTTTCGACGAGTCGCGGCGGGATCGGCGATCCGGGGAGCTCAAACGGCTCTGCCGCGAGGCGGGCGTCGCGGTTCGGTACGGGCCTCGCTCGGCCCTCGACCGGGTCGCGAAAAACCATCAGGGCGTCGCCGCCCGGCTCGCGGCCGCGGATCTTGCTACGCGTGATGACATTCTCGCCGGAACGGCCGGCTCCCGTTTCGTGATCCTCCTCGATGACGTCCAGGACCCTCACAACCTCGGGGCCGTGCTGCGGGTCGCCGAGGCTGCCGGCGCGGGCGTCGTCGTCCACGAAAGGGGCTCGGCCCCGCTGTCGGAGACCGTCGCGAGGGTGTCGGCGGGGGCGATGGCCCGGGTTCCCCTCTTTCGGGCGGGAAATCTGCGCCAGTTCCTCGACGACGCCAAACGGCGGGGGTTTTTCGCGGTCGGGCTCGACGAGCGGGGGGAGGACCTCTACTCGATCGATCTGACCGGGGATCTCGTGCTCGTTCTCGGCTCGGAGGGCAAGGGCATCCGCCGGCTCGTCAGGGAAGGGTGCGACGTGGTTGCCCGCCTTCCCATGGCGGGGCAAATTGCCTCGTTGAATCTCTCGACGGCGGCGGCCGCGGCCGCCTTCGAGGCCGTCCGGCAGAGGCGGAGAGGGCCCGTCGCGTGAGGCGCCGGGCGCCACTATCTTTTAGAGAAGAAAAGTTCTTGCCTCGCTAAAAACGTTCTGGTATTCTTCCAAGTTCGCGCCGCGTCTGCGAGAATTCGTGTGCGCGGAGGGTGTGTCCGAAAGTTCTTTGAAGAGCGGGCAACGTTCGCGGGATCGCGCCGGCGTAGCTCAATCGGCAGAGCAGCGGTTTTGTAAACCGAAGGTTGGAGGTTCAATTCCTCTCGTCGGCTCCACGAGCGTCCGGCGCGGGGAGAACATCGAGAATCCGAGGGCAGTTGGCCGAGTGGTTAATGGCAGCAGACTGTAAATCTGCCGCGCTTCGCGCTACGGAGGTTCGAATCCTCCACTGCCCACCATTTCGGGCGGCGCGGCGGCGGGAGAGTACGGGGAACGCGCGGGAGTAACTCAGGGGTAGAGTCACAGCCTTCCAAGCTGTTGGTCGCGGGTTCGAATCCCGTCTCCCGCTCCAATCGACCCAGGAGAGGCGGTTCTTTGAACGGGCCCATCGCCGAGCGAAAAGTCTCCCGAAGTCATCGAGGGGTTCGCGAGGCGGGAGCAGGAACGCGGCGGAACAAGTGACGGCGACGTTTGCCCACGTAGCTCAGGCGGTAGAGCGCGTCCTTGGTAAGGACGAGGTCACCAGTTCAACCCTGGTCGTGGGCTCCAGATTCTGGCCCGAAGGGCCGTCCGGCGGGGTTTTGAAGAATTGATGAGGGATTGAGGAATGTCGAAAGAGAAATTTGACCGGAGCAAACCGCACGTCAACATCGGGACGATCGGTCACGTGGATCACGGGAAGACGACATTGACGGCGGCGATCACGGTGGTTT
>JBOGJO010000079.1:0-1162 GCA_050747885.1 Thermoanaerobaculia bacterium | reverse complement strand
AGTCTGGACGGTGGCGGACTTGGTGGGCCTGGTGGACGCGATTCCAGCGGTAGCCGCATGATCCGAGAAACACTACCCAGGCTGTTCCGTCGGCGGTTTTCTCGGCGGCGGCGTCTCTTCGCTGGCGACCCACCCGCATTCGCGGCAGTGAAGCGTAATCGGCTGTTCGTCATCGAGAACCGTCGCGCTGTTCATACCGCATCCTGGGCAAAGCCATTGGAAGTCGCGTAAGTTCAGATGAACCTACCTCCGAGCGTAAGGATTATTCCCACTGGTCATAAAACGAGGATGAACACTCAAACTAGACCACTACCACCCGAATCGGAATAGCGCCTTACTTACGCCCACAACTCTGAGCAAGCCCCTTTTTGCCTTGACAGTTACGCGCACCGACCCCTAACATGCTCGTGGGCAATTCTGGGTAAAAGTGGATAGGAGTGGTCCCGATGGATCGGTTTCGGGGTAGCGCACCGGCCTCGATCGATGAAAAAGGTCGGCTCAAGATTCCGAACGTGTTTCGGCGTCAGATCGAAGAAGCGTTCGGCAACGACCTTTTCGTGACGTCGATCCACGGCAAGGACGCGCTCGTCTATCCGCTCCCCGTCTGGCAGACCCTCGAAGAACGTCTCGTGGCGGCGCCCGCGGTCCATCGTTCGAAAATGAAATTCCTCGAGAGGGTCAATTACTTCGGCCAGCAGGAAAAAATGGACGGTCAGGGGCGCGCGCTGCTTCCCGCCATTCTCCGGGAAACCTCGGGGCTGTCGGGCGACGTCGTCGTCACGGGAAACATCGACCATCTCGTCGTCACCGACCGCGGAGCCACGCGCGATCGCATGGCGACTGAAAATTTCACGGTGGAGGATTACGACGAACTCTCGAAGCTGTTGCTTTAGGTCGACATGGGTGCTCCGCACGCTCCCGTTCTCCTCCAAGAGACGGTGGAGCTCCTCTCGCCGCGGGAGGGCCTCTTCGTCGATGCGACGGCGGGCGCGGGCGGCCACTCGGCCGCTCTGCTCGAGGCCTCTCCGGGGGTTCGCCTTCTCGTCATGGACCGGGATCCCTCGGCTCTCGCGATCTGCCGGGAACGGCTCGCCCCGTTTCGCGGGCGCGTGGCTTTCCATCTTGGGAATTTCGCGGAGTTGGGAGAGGCCCTGGACGAGGC
>JBOGJO010000078.1:0-18431 GCA_050747885.1 Thermoanaerobaculia bacterium | reverse complement strand
GGGCTATCTCTACATCGCCCAGCCGCCGTTGTTCAAGATCGCGGAAGGAAAGAAAGAAACGTATCTCAAAGACGAGCGCGAGCTCTCGAAGTTTCTCCTCGCCCGTCTCGGCGGCGACGACCGGACTCTCACTCAGGCGCGCTCGAAACAGCAGGTCGCGGGAGCGAAGCTGATCGGCCTCCTCGAGAAAATGGACGGGTACCGCGCCCACGTCACGAACCTCGAAGCCCGGGGCGTGCCGGAAGAATTCCTGAGAGCATGGCTCGACTCGGACCTGTTCCGCGCCGAGGACTTCAAGGATCGGCGCAAGCTCGACGGGCTGGCGGCCGAAGCGAAAAAGCTCGAATTTTCCCGGGCCGAGGTCGTCGCGGACGAGGAAAAGGAATCCTTCGTGCTCGAGCTCTCGAGGTCGGTCAACGGGATCGACAAGTCGTTTCGGCTCGACCCGGAATTTGCCTCTTCGCACGAAGCCAAGCGGCTGAGGGAATGCGCGCGGGCGCTGGGCACTTTCCTCGTCGGGCCGTACGAGATTCGACACGGAGACGAAAAGCAGACCTGCGAGACCCTCGTCGAGACGCTCGAGTCGATCTATGAGTCCGCGAAGAAAGGCCTGGCGATCCAGCGTTACAAGGGCCTCGGAGAAATGAATCCCCAGCAGCTCTGGGAAACGACCATGGATCGCGAGAAGCGTCATCTCCTCCAGGTCAACGTCGAAGACGCCGTCGAGGCCGATGAAATCTTCTCCGTGCTGATGGGGGATGAAGTCGAGCCGCGCCGGCTGTTCATCGAAACCAACGCCCTCGCGGCGAAGAATCTGGATATCTGAAAATGAGCTCGATTCTCGATTCTGAAAAGAAAAACCCCGTTTCGATGGTCGAGGAGGTGCGACGGTCGTACCTCGACTACGCGATGTCGGTCATCGTGGGGCGAGCCCTTCCGGACGTTCGCGACGGCCTGAAGCCGGTGCACCGACGCTGCCTGTTCGGAATGTGGGAACAGAACAACGTTCACAACAAACCCTACAAGAAGTCGGCGCGAATCGTCGGCGACGTGATGGGAAAGTACCACCCGCACGGCGACTCGGCGATCTACGACACGATCGTTCGCATGGCGCAGGACTTCTCGATGCGCGAGCCGCTCGTGGACGGCCAGGGAAATTTCGGATCCGTCGACGGCGACAATGCTGCCGCGATGCGCTACACGGAGATCCGCCTCACGCGGCTGGCGGCCGAGATGATCGGCGAAGACATCGACAAGGAGACCGTCGACTGGGTGCCCAACTACGACGGCTCGTTGAAGGAGCCGACCGTCCTGCCGTGCAAGTTCCCGAACCTGCTCGTCAACGGCTCCTCGGGCATCGCCGTCGGAATGGCGACGAACATTCCGCCGCACAACCTCGGGGAAGTGATCGACGCGACGATCGACCTGATCCAGAAACCGGACTCGACAGTGGCGCAGCTCATGAAACGCATGCCGGGGCCGGACTTCCCGACCGCGGGATTCATCCACGGCGCGAAGGGGATCAAAGACGCCTACTCGACGGGGCGGGGAATCATCCAGATGCGCGCGCGCGTCGTCATCGAAAAGCAGGCGCGGGGCGAGAAGGAAGCCATCATCCTCACGGAGCTGCCGTATCAGGTCAACAAGGCGAAGTTGATCGAGAGAATCGCCGAGCTCGTCAACGAGAAAAAGATCGACGGGATCTCCGACCTGCGGGACGAGTCCGACCGCGACGGCATTCGCGTCGTCGTCGACCTGAAGCGGGGCGAGAACTCCCAGGTCGTCCTGAACAAGCTGTACGCGCAGACGGCGATGCAGTCGACTTTCGGAATCATTTTTCTCGGGATCGTCGATGGAGCGCCGAGGGTCTGCAACCTCAAGGAGCTCCTCCAGCTCTTCATCGACCACCGCAAGACGGTCGTCGTTCGGCGCACGAAGTTCGACCTGAAGAAGGCCCGGGAACGCGCTCATCTCCTGAAGGGCCTGGCCCTTGCCCTCGGAAATCTGGACGCCGTCATCAAGATCATCCGCGGCTCCGCCGATCCCCGGGAGGCGAAGGCCCGCCTGGTTGCGGAGATTTCCATGACCCGCTCGGGGCTGGAAAAATTCATCGGGCAGCCGCTCGAGGAATCCGGGAAAGCGACGGACGTCATCCACCTGGACGAAATCCAGGCCCAGGCGATTCTCGACATGCGCCTGCAGAGGCTCACCGGGCTCGAGCGGGAAAAGATCGTCGCGGAATTTCGGGAGGTCCTCGACCTCATCGCCCGTTTGAAGGAGATCCTGAGCTCCGAAAAACTCGTGCGCGAGATCATCGTCGGCGAGCTCAAGGACATCAAGAAGACCTTCGGCAACGAACGACGGACGGAGATCGTCTCGGAAGTGACCGAGATCGGCGTCGAAGATTTGATCGTCGAAGAAGAGATGGTCATCACCGTCTCGCGAGGCGGCTACATCAAGCGGTCGCCCCTCTCTCTCTACCGCGCCCAGCGCCGGGGCGGGAAGGGCCGGGTCGGGGCCACCACGAAGGAAGAAGACGTGGTCGAGCACCTGTTCACCGCTTCGACCCACGCGTACATCCTCGCGTTCACCTCCAAGGGGCGCATGCACTGGATCAAGGTGTACGACCTTCCGCAGCTCGGGCCGGCCACCCGCGGGAAAGCGATCGTGAATCTGCTTCAGCTCACGCCGGAAGAACAGCTCGTGGCCCTGGCGGCAACGAAGGACTTCCCCGAGGACCGGTTCCTCGTCTTTGCGACGCGCAACGGCCTCATCAAGAAAACCCCGCTGTCGGCGTACGGCAACATCCGGAGCGGCGGCATCAACGCGATCAACCTCGAGCAGAACGACGAGCTGCTCTCGGTCCGGATCACGGACGGAGCGCGCCAGATTTTTCTCGGCACGCGGAGCGGCCTCGGAATCCGCTTCAAGGAGAAAGACGTCCGGCCGATGGGTCGCACGGCGACCGGCGTCTTCGGGATCCGTTTCAAGCGCGACGAGGACTGCGTGGTCGAGATGGAGGCCGTGGAAGAGGATGGGACCATTCTGACGGTCACCGAGAAGGGCTACGGAAAGCGCAGCCTGGCCTCTGAATATCGCCTCCAGACCCGCGGCGGCTCCGGGGTCATCAACGTGAAGGTGACCGAGAAGAACGGTCCGGTCGTCGGGATCAAGTCGGTGACCGACGAAGATCAGGTCCTCCTGATCACGGAAAAGGGGATCCTGATCCGCCTCAAGGTCAAGGACATTCGCGAGACCGGCCGGGCGGCCATGGGCGTGCGGTTGATCGACCTCGACGAAGGAGACCGCGTCGTGGCGGTGGCCAAGCTCGCCGAGAGGGAAGAGCCGGAGGACGAAGTCCCCGCGCAGGCGTCCCTCACGCCGGACGCTCCTCCGTTCCTCAAGGAATAGGAGGCTCGGGAAATCCGGGGAGAGGGCCGCGGCGCCGCCTTGCCGGGCCTGATAAGATTCGCGGATGCGTTTTTTTCTCGAGACCGTCAAGGTCGAGGAAGCCCGGAAGGTCAAGGACTGGGGGCTCCTCGACGGGATTTCCGTCCCTCCTTCGCAGGCGGTCGCCGAAGGGCGCGATTACCGGCAGGTCGTTCGCGAGCTCGCGGCCGTGTGCGACGGCCCCGTCACGGCCGAGGTCGTTTCGACCGACGCGAAAGGGATGTACAAGGAAGGGCGCGAATACCACAAGCTCGGCAAGGACATCGTCGTCAAGCTTCCGATGACCGCCGACGGTCTGAAAGTCGTCCGGCTTCTCGCTCAGGACCAGATCGCCGTCAACGTCTCGCTCTGCTTCTCGGCGGCGCAGGCCCTGATCATCGGCAAGTCGGGAGCCGCCTACGTCTCTCCGTTCGTGGGCAGCCTCGACGACATCGGCGCCATCGGAATGGACCTGATCGAGCAAATCATCCGGATTTACGACAACTACGGGTTCCAGACCCTCGTTCTGGTTGATTCGATCCGCAATCCCGTGCACGTTCTCGACGCGGCCTTGATGGGCGCCGACGTCGCGACGGTTTCCTTCGCGATCGTCGAGCAGCTCTTCAAGCATCCCCTGACAGAGATGGGGCTCGCCCGTCTCGCGCGGGAATGGGAGCCCGCCTCCCGCAAGCACTCATGAGGATTTCCCCGGACCGCGCTCTCTACCTGTCGCGCATCCTCCAGCAGAAGCTGACGGCCGACCCGAGGTTGGCTCCGAAAACGGACACGGAAACGCTTCGACGCGCGCTCACGCGCGAGGTCACGGAGTCTGCAAAGGAGCTCGAAGGGATCGAAGACAACGTCCGGGCGGCGCTGGAGAAGCGCAAAGGCCAGACCCGCGACTTCGACCTCGTCTTTGCCCGCAATCTCGACGACGAGCTCCGCAAGCACGGGGCGTAGCGCCCGGGTCGATTGGCCCTTGACACGGCCTGCTGACCGCATCAAATTGGTTCGCGAATGAACCAATCGGCTCGCGACCCGTTCCGAGTTTCCGCTTCCGCTGACGAACGCTCCCTGGTCGATCTCGTCGAGGCACGGCTTCGCACGTTGATCGAAAGCGGCGTCTTGCGGCCCGGGGAGCGCCTTCCACCCACCCGGGAGCTGGCGTCTCGCGCCGGAGTCAACCGTGGAGTTCTCCTGAGGGCCATCCGCCGCCTCGAGATGGCCGGTCGGCTCAAAACCAGGGTTGGAAGTGGAGTGACCGTGGCCCCGGGCCAGGGACGGACCCCTGCCGCACCCGATCTGCGGTTCTCGTCGGCGATTTCCAGGGTTCACCTCACCGAGAGCTCTTCGCCCGTCGAAAACGAGGTCGTTGCCGACTTTTCCCGGCTCGCGCCCGACGAGAGGTTCTTCCCGATCGAGGAGTTCGTCGAGATTCTGGCGGCCACGAGCCGCCGGCACAAGGAGCTCTGGGGGTACTCGAGTCCTTCGGGCTTGCGCGGGCTGCGCGCCGAGATCGCCCAAAGACTCGCGGAATCCGGCGCCCCGTGGGGCGAGGACGACGTCCTGGTGACTTCCGGGGCTCAGCAGGGACTCGACCTCCTGTTCAAGACGTTCGTCGATCCGGGCGACGCGGTTGCGGTCGAATCCCCGACGTATCCCGGGATCCTCCCGCTCCTGCGGTTTTCCGGCGCGGAAATTCTCGAGGTCCCGGTCGAGCGCGGAGCGCGAGATTTCTCGCGGCTGCTCGGGCGAAGCGTCCGATTGGCCTACACGATGCCGGAGCGCCACAACCCGACCGGCTCGACGATGGATGCCGAGAGCCGCCGCCGATTCCTCGCCGCGGCGCTCGGCTCGGGCGCGGTCGTCATCGAAGACGGTTACGAACGGTCCTCGTCGGGTCATCCCCCCCTCAGCGCGATCGAAAAAGGCCGCGTCGTCAATCTCGGCTCGTTTTCGAAAGACCTCGTGCCCGGGCTGCGACTCGGATGGATCGCGGCGGACCGCCCGATCCTGCGCGCCCTGCTCGTCGCGAAGCAGACGACCGACCTCCAGACGCCGCTGCCGCTCCAGGCCGCGACGGCGGAATTCTTGAAGAAGGGCCTGGATGCCGAGGTCCTTCGGGAGCGGACGGCGGAGACCCGCGCCCGGCGCGCTCTTCTCGTTGAATCGATCTCGCGCCTTCTTCCGGGCCTCTCTTTCGAGGACGCGCCGGACAGCCCGATCGTGTGGCTCGAGCTCCCCGTCGGCTCGAGCGGTCGCGAGACCGCTCGAGTCGCGGCGGCCGCCGGCGTACGGGTGGCCGCCGGCGCCGACTTCGACCCGTTCGGGAGAGACTTGCCCGCTCTGCGTCTTTCGGTGTCGCGCATCGAGCGGTCCGCCATTTCGAAGGGAATCGCCCGGCTGTCCGAAGCGATCGAAACCGCGCAACGCGAATCGGGATCGGCCCTGGCGATCCCCGCGCTCTGAGGGAAAACGAAGAACGACGAAGGAGGAACCCATGGAATCCAACGAATTCCGGCTGAAGGTCGGTCTGGCGGAGATGCTCAAGGGCGGAGTCATCATGGACGTGGTAAACGCGGAGCAGGCGAAGATCGCGGAAGACGCGGGCGCGGTCGCCGTCATGGCGCTCGAACGGGTTCCGGCCGACATCCGAAAGGAAGGGGGTGTTGCCCGGATGTCCCCTGTTGCAAAAGTGCGCGAGATCCAGAAAGCGGTCTCCATTCCCGTGATGGCGAAGTGCCGCATCGGGCACCTCGGCGAGGCCCGGATCCTCGAGGCCCTGAAAGTCGATTTCATCGACGAATCGGAGGTCCTCACGCCCGCCGACGAGGAGAACCACGTCTACAAGCACGACTTCAAGGTGCCGTTCGTGTGCGGGTGCCGGAACCTCGGCGAGGCGCTGCGCCGGATCGGAGAGGGCGCCGCGATGATCCGGACGAAAGGCGAAGCGGGCACGGGGGATATCGTGCATGCGGTCAAACATCTTCGCGCCGTGTTCCGCGAGATTCGCGCGCTCACGCTTCTCTCCCGGGACGAGCGCATGGCGGAGGCCAAGCGTTTGGGAGCTCCGTTCGAGCTCGTCACCGAGGTCGCGGAAACGGGAAAGCTCCCGGTCCCGAACTTCGCGGCCGGCGGAATCGCGACGCCGGCGGACGCCGCCCTGTGCATGATGCTCGGAGCCGAGTCGGTCTTCGTGGGGTCGGGGATCTTCAAGTCGAGCGACCCCGGCAATCGCGCTCGGGCGATCGTGAAGGCGACGACGCATTGGAAAGATGCCGACGCGCTGGTGGAAGCCTCCGCGGATCTGGGCGAAGCGATGAAGGGTCTGGACGCGGCTTCGCTCCCGGAAGCGGACCGCCTGCAGACCCGGGGTTGGTAGGCGCGGACGCTCCCGCGAGCCATCCGGGCGCGCGCCTCCCGCGACGCCCTGCGACGTACTTGTTTCAGTACGCCTCGGGACGCCGAGATCGGCCCGCATCCCGCCTGTCTCGCGGATCGCCGCGCCGAAAAGGCCTGTGACATTGAAGGTCGGGATCCTCGCGCTCCAGGGCGACTTCGCGAAGCACGCGGAGGCTCTCGCGCGCGCGGGCCGGGAAAGCGCCGAGGTTCGCCGGCCGGACGAGCTCGAATCGGTCTCGGGCTTGATCCTCCCCGGAGGCGAGTCGACGACTCTTCTGAAGTTCCTCGAAAGCGAAGGTTGGGAAGAACCGCTTCGCGCCTTCGCGGCAACCGGAAAACCGGTTCTCGCGACCTGCGCGGGCCTGATCCTGCTTGCGCGGCGAGTCGAGAATCCGAAACAAGGGTCCCTGGGGCTTCTCGACGTGGACGTCGTTCGCAACGCCTATGGGCGCCAGGTCGATTCCTTCGTGGGCCGGGCGAGGGTTTCGGGCGGCGAAGAGATCGAGGCGGTTTACATTCGGGCGCCGAGGATCTCCCGTGTCGGGCCGCGGGTGGAAATTCTCGCGAGGCAGGGAAGCGATCCCGTCTGGGTGAGGCAGGACAACGTTCACGCGGCGACGTTTCATCCGGAGCTCTCGAGATCGTCCGAAATTCATCGCCGCGTCTTCGGCGGATGAGCGCTCCCGATTGGCTCGAGGCGCTCGGCCTTCCTTCCCGGGCGCCGGATCTCGTGTATTTGCGCGAGCTGTTTCGGGCCTTCAACGAGAAGGTGCCTTTTGAGACGGCGTCGAAGATCGTTCGGAACAGCGAAATCGCCGACCCTCCGGAAAAACCGAGGCGCCCCGGGCTCTTCTGGGCGGATCACCTCGAGCGCGGAGCCGGCGGGACCTGCTTCGCCCGGGTGGCCGCGTTCGAAGCGCTGATCCTGGGCCTCGGGTTCTCGGCGCGGCGGCGGATCGGCGCGATCGGCTCCCCCCGCAACCATGCGTCGCTTGTCGTTGCGGTGGCGGGCCGCGAGTGGCTCGTCGACGTCGGCTATCCGCTCCCCGACATCTTTGCGCTGAGCCCGGCCGAGCACGAAACTCTCTCCGGCCGAATCCGATTGACGGTGGATGGGGATGCGGCGACGCTGCTCTTCGCGTCGGGACCGGATCAGGGGCGGTCGATCCGTTTCGAGCTCGCCGGGGTCTCCGACGCCGAATTCGAAAACGCGTGGCGCCGCACCTTCGCTCCGACCTCGATGTTTCTCACCGACGTGGTCCTGCAGCGCCAGGGAGAGGGGCGGATTCTGCGCTTCCACCGCGGCGAGGTTCAGATCCTCGACGACGGGTCGCGCACGCGGATCCCCCTGCGGGACGGCCGGTCCGCGAAGCTCGCGGGGATCTTCGAGATCGATCGCGGTCTCCTGGATCGGGCCCTGGAGCTCACGGGCGACCCGGATCCTTCCCTCCAAAACGCGCGGGTCGAGGTCTTTCGAGAAGGCGGCGACGCGGAAGAGCTCCTGCGCGCCATCGCCGGCCCGGAAGGCTATCGGCGCTACGCGGACGGCCTCGGCAGGGTGGAGGTGCGCTCGACGGGAGATCTCGCGTTCGAGGCGAGCATCGCGCCGGACCGGGGCGAGCCCGCCCTCGAGTCCGTCCGGTACGAACCGGAGGAAAAGCGCCTGACGATCGACCGGAATTCCGGGCTCCGGCGCACCGGTTTTCAGGTCGAGACGACGGAGACCGGGCCGCGGCTGGTGCGCTTCGCCGAGCTTCCCGACGCGCGGGAGGAGTTCCTGAAATCCGATCTCGGGCGAGCCCGGATTGCCGCGGTTCTGGGAATGGATCTCGCCGCTCTTTCGCGGCTCTGACGCTCACCGGCGCCCCGCGCCGTCAGGCCGGCTCAGAACTCGAGCGTCTCGCCCTGCCTAAGAAAATGGAGCCGCGGCATTTTTAGCTTCCGGATCTCGCTCCGGATCGCCGCCAGCGAGGGGGGCTTCATGTGGTACAGGAAGACAGGGACCGTTTGCCGGGTCTTTGCGAGCTCCTCGGGGATCTGCCTCGGTGTCAGGTGGCGGGACGCGGCGGCGATCTTCCACTGAGTGTCGGAAAAGGAAACCTCCAGAAAAATCGCCCTGAGGTCGGCCGCGGAGTCCGCCGCCCGCCAGAGCCGCTGAGTCGGCCCGGTATCTCCCGAGAAAAGGATCGACGCCGTCGCGCCGCGCACGAGGTAACCGTATGTCGGAACGATGTGATGAACGGGGATGGGCTGGAAGGAGAGCTCGCGAGTCCGGTAAACGCTTCCGGGCGCGATCGGGTGAAACTTCACGGTGGCCTTCCGGCGCGAGGGAAGCTTCGAAAAATCCGGCCACAGCGCGCCGTTGAAAAGGTGACGCCGAAGCGGAGAAATCACTGTCGGAGGAGCGACGATCTCGATCGGCTTGCGGCGTCCGAAGGCGTTCTCGAAGAAGAACGGAAGCGTCGCGACGTGGTCGAAATGAGGGTGGGTGATCACGACCCGGTCGATCCGTCCCTGCTCGGCGAGCGTGAGCGTCGAGGTCAGGGCGCCCGCGTCAAGCGAGGTAGTTTCATTGAGGAGGAACGTGGTCATCCGGCAGCCGGGAGCCGACCCCCCGAAAGGGCCGAGCACCCGCACACGGAGAGATTTCTTTCTATTCGACGGGCGGTTCAAACAGCGAAATTCTACCGCGATTTTAGAATACCGTGCCAATGTAGAAGGACGTGCGGAAGCTCGAGAGCGAGCTTCGAAGATCCCACTTCTTCGCGAAATCCCAGTGGAGATCGACCCCGAGAAGGTTGATCGAGATGCCGTAGCCGTAGTCGGCCAGCCCGTTGACGAGCTCGTAGGGCCGGTAGCTCGCCGTGGTCGGAACGCCGTTGATGACGGCGGTGAGAACGCGGTCGTGACTGGAACCGTTCCAGAAACGGAACGTCTGACCGGAATAGCTGAAGTTGGACGCGCCCACATCGACGAAAAGCCGGCCGCGAATGTTGCTCAGGACGAACCCTCCGAACAGCCGGATCTGATCGATCAGGGGGAAGCGGAACTCGATGTTGCCGAAGGCGAGCTCGTTTCCGATCTCGGAACGAAAATCGTACGCGCGAAGCGTGTCATAACCGCCGAAGGAGAAGATGTCCGGGAAGTTCCCCGTGGATCTCGAAGCGTAGGCGCGAAACGCGAGCGTCGAGCGCTTCGAGATCCGAAGATACTGGCGCAGATCGATCGAGAGTGATTGGGCGAGCGTTCCCCCGTGTTTGGAAACGAGCGGGTTTCCGTTGGCGTCGGTTCCGATGACTTCGTCGCCGTGCTTCAGGTCCGGAGTGTACGAGTAGGTGATCGAGTACCGTCGCCCCGCGAGCGGCCCGATCTCCGTGTACAGGGAGCGGTCGCCGGTGAACGAGACGCTGCCGGTGGGATCGTTGTCCCGGCGGCTCCCGAAGAAGACGGCCTGGGTGCCGTCGGCATTGGTCTGGAAGAAGGGTTGGTCCAACGAGCGGGAAATGAAACCGATCGAGCCGTCGAGCCGGTGGTAGCGGTCGAGCGGATAGGAGCCGAGCAGCGTCGCGCCGGTTTCTCTGAGAAATCTCTGACCCCGGCTGAAGAACCCCGTGCTGACATTGAGGGAAGTTCCGATGAAATATTCGCGCGTGTCGAAGACCGATGCCCCGAGGCGAAGGCGGTTGCGCAGGTTGAGGTATTGCAAGTTGAAATCGGTGAAGGTCGAAATCGACTGCAGGCTTGCGACGAACAGACGGTCGCCCAGATTGTCGGTGAACAGCAGCGACGAGTCGGAAAACAGCGTGTTGTCGGTGTTGATGCCGGCGGCAACGTTCGCGCTGTCGATGTAGAGCTTGTGGGACGGCTTCTTCTGGATCTTGTCCGGATCGATGGCGACCTCGATCGCGGGCGTGAAATGCGCCGCGGGCTGCGCTCCGACCGGCACCGGCGCGGGGGTCAGGGCGGCGAGCTTTTTGATCGGCTTCTTCGCGTCGGCGAGATAGAGCGAGAAGCGCAGCTTGAAGTAACCGCAAAAGGCGAGCTTCTCGATTCCGTCCTTTCCGGCGAAGACGGCCGGCGTGAAGGCGCCGCCGACGACGTTGGTGTGCTGCCAGGTCTCTCCGGTCTTGAGATCGAGCGAGAAAATATTGTAGACGCCGCCGTCCCGGTCCGATGAAAAATACAGCTTCGATCCGTCCGGGGAAAGGGAGGAATCGACGTCGTTGAAGTCGCCGAACGTGACCTGCTCCCGCAGGGCCGGATTCGTCGAGTCCACCCGGAAGATCTTGTTGTAGTCCTGGCTCTTCGACGAGTAATAGATCCACTTTCCGTCCGGCGAATAGGCCGGCGCGACGTCCCAGGCGTCGTCCTCGGTCGCATTGGTGAGCTTTTCCGTGTCGAGGTGGTACACGAAGATGTTCGAACGGCCCTTGTCCACGGCGGAAAAGACGATCGCCTTCCCGTCCGGAGAGTAGGACGGCGAAAGCTCCTGGTCGACGGAAATCGGGATCTCGCGCTCGAGCTTCCTCGTGAGCACGTTGAAAAGAGCGATGTTGCGCCCGCGCTCGCGGCGGACGAAAGCGGCGACGTGATTGCCGTCGGGAGAAACGCCGAGGGTGCGCCCCGGCTCGGTCGCCGAGATCGTCACGAACTGCGCAACGAGGTATTCGTATTTCGTGGTGTAACCCTTCGTGAGATTCCGGAACAGCTTTCGGTCCCGGGAGGAAAAGACGACGAGATCCGCATTCTCGTCGTAGGTCGAGACCGCTCCCAGGAAATCCCCGGAAGGAAACGGGACGGGCGAGGTTTCCCACGACTGTCCGTCGTCCTCTTTGCGGGCGTGGTATCGCTCCCCGAAATCGACCGGCTCTCCCTTGCTCGTGAGGATCGGCAGGTACCGCTGTCGCAGGTAGCGGCGAAACTTGATGTCGAAATCCTCCGCGCTCAGGTCAAAGGCCCGCTTGATGACCTTTTCGACTCCTCCACCCAGGTTCGTGCGCCATTCGTACACGAATTCCCGTACGGCGTCTTTGCCCCATTCCGCCTCGATGAAATCGAAGACGGCGTGGCCGAACCGGTAGGCAAAATAACCGTTGAGCTGGTTTCCGCGCTTGGCGACTTCCGGGACGAGGTCCGTGAGGACGGCGTCGCGGATGTACATGCGCGAGTAATTGTCCTCGTCGTGGCCGAAGTAGGAGGCCATGCCCTCCATGAACCATTGCGGCGGGGAGGACGTGTATGCCTTGATGAAGTTGCCCTGGAACAGAAGCTCGAACTGGAAGATGTGCGTGCACTCATGCTGGATCACCTTCTGGAGGAGGTCGTCCGGAAGGTCGATCGGGGTCACGATCCGGTCGCGGGTCGGAAGGGCGAAAGCCCCCGTTCCTTCCGGGATGAAGTTCAAGTCCGTGTTCGTCTGTTCGAACTCGGCGTGCGTGGCGTAGATGATGACGGGAATGGGATGGGGAATCTGGTAGTTGAGCGTCCGGGACAGCTCGTCATAAGCGCTCTCGGCGAAGGAGGCGACTTTTTGCAGGGAGTCCTTTTCCTTCGGGTAGTAGTAGATCTGAAAATGGGTCGAACGGTAGATCGACCAGTCGAACCGGTCGTAGGCGATCTTGTTCTGGCCGAACTGCGCGAAGGCCGGAACGGACGGGATCGCCAGCAAAGCGAGCCCGAAAGCGAAACGTGCGAAAACTTTCTTCATGGCCTCACCGCGTGAACACGTAACGTTCCACGGAACGCTCCCGGGGAACGAACATGTTCAAGATCTGGTCTTCGAGGGAAAACAGATTCTGGAAGAGCCCGAGCAGCTCGTCGGTGCGGCGGCGGTTCCTCTCACGGAAATCCTTGAACTCGTCCTGCAGGATCTTTTCCCCGGTCTTTCCGTCGAGGATCAGGAACACGATGTCGAAGAGATAGCCGGTTCTCTCCACGTAGATCTGCCGGTAATACGTCTGCCCGTTGATCGGAGAGACGTACTCCTCGGTTTTGTATCCGGCGCTGTCCTCGATCTTGAATTCGAGCGACCCCGAAACGACGATGTCCGCGTTTTCCCTCTGTCCCACGCTCCGCCAGAAATCCGTGCTGCGCGAGAGCTCGATGAGATTGCGCGTCGGGAGCTTGACCGTGTCGCCCAGGTCGATCGTTTGGAGCTTGGTCTTTTTCTGGAGGCGCTGCATCAGGTACCGGTGGAACTCCGCTTGCACATCGACTCTTGCGAGGTCTGCCTGGTCCTTCGGTTTGTCGGCCGCGGTCACGATCAGAAAAGGCGCGATCGCAACGCGTTCGTTACCCTTGAGCGGGAGCCGCGGGCGCAGGGGAAGCTTCATCTTGAGGTGCACCACGCCGCTGCAGCCCGAGGCCAGCAGGGCGAGGGATGCGAGGATCGCGGCCGGCCTACGGAGCAGAATTCACCTTGCCGATTCTCTTCGTGTAGGCGGAGTAGAACTCCGCGAATTTCGTGTAGTTCTGGTGGATCGCCTTGTCGGCACCCGCGAGAGAAACCGCCTTCTTGTACTCGTCGAACGCGGCGCCGAACTCGCCGACCGCCTCGAGGGCGACGGCGAGATCGTTGTGCGCGTGCGGGTTCCCGGGGTCCAGCGCGACGGCCTGCTGAAAACGAAACCGAGCCTCCTGCCAGTACCCCTGACGCGCGACCCTGGCCCCGAATCGTAGCTGCGCGGACGCTTTCTGCGGGGCGGTCGACGAGGAGCATCCGCAGGCGGCGAACAAGAATGCCGCGAGGAGCGCTTCGAACCTCGAATTCGATGGCACTAAATCTCTGTCTTCTGCCACTCGCATGCCACTTCCGTGGCGGCCGGTGTATTCTAATCGGGTTCTCACCGAAGGACGAAATTTTTAGAATGCGATCGATGGCGACCGACGCTGTTCGTGCAGCACTTGCCTGGAGAAAGGTTCCCGGGCTTTCCCCGCGGAGGTTCTGGAGGGCGTGCGCCCGGGCGGGCGCCTGGACGAAGCTGCCGGATTCCGATCCGTCACTCTTTGGCGACATCCTTCCGTCCGAGAGGACATGCCGCGAGCTCACGCGGCCCTTCGACATCGACGTGTCCTCCGAGCTCGCCGCGGCCCGGGAGGCGAAGGCGACACTCCTCACGCCTTTCGAGGGCCCGTATCCCCGGCTGCTGCGCGAAATCCCGGACGCGCCGCTCGTCCTCTACGCCCGCGGAGACCTCGGAAGACTCTCGCTGCCGGCGGTCGGAATCGTCGGCGCGCGCGCCGCCACGAACTACGGAAAAGAAGTCTGCGCTCGGCTGGCCCATGACCTCTCCTCGTCGGGAGTGTGCGTGGTCTCGGGAATGGCCCGCGGGATCGACGCGGCCGCCCACCTGGCCGCTCTCGGGGGGCCGGGCGGCACGGTCGCCGTTCAGGGGTGCGGGCCGGAGCTTCCGTATCCGGAGGACAATCGAGCGCTCTGGGACCGCATCTGCCTCGAAGGCCTCGTGCTGACGGAATTTTCACCGGGAACGGAGCCCGAGGCCAGGAACTTTCCCGTCCGCAACCGGATCATCGCCGGGATGTCGAGCGGGGTCGTGGTTGTCGAAGCCGCGACCCGGAGCGGGTCGCTCATCACGGCGAAATTCGCGAACGACTTCGGCCGCGACGTCTTTGCGGTGCCGGGCTCCGTGCGGTCCGAGTTGTCGGACGGATGCCACGTCCTGCTGCGTGACGGCGCGATCCTGTGCCGCGGCGCGGAGGACGTCCTCTCGGAGATCTTCCCTTCGCTCGAGGGAGCGACGGCCGCCCCCGGCCGGGGCGAGTCGCTTTCCGGAGAGGCGGCGCAGGTCTGGAAGTCGATGGCCGGCGAGGAGTCCTGGTCGGCCGACGACCTTGCCGAGGTCAACAATCTTCCCGTTGCCAATCTCCTGGCGATCCTTTTCGACCTCGAGGCGCGCGGCTTTTTGCGCACCCTGCCCGGCGGCCTCTTCGTGGCCATCCGGGACACGACCCCTTGACAGAGGCCGTATGATGCGCGCTTGCAGTAGGGAAGGACGCATTTTTGGCTAAATCGCTCGTGATCGTCGAATCGCCCGCCAAGGCGAAGACTCTGGAAAAATTTCTCGGAAAAGACTTCAAAGTCCTCGCCTCCTACGGGCACGTGCGCGACCTGCCCCGCAAGGGACTCGGAGTCGACCGCAACAACGGCTACAAGCCGACGTACGAAGTTCTGAAAGGAAAAGAAAAAACCGTCGGGGAGCTTCGCAAAGCGACGAAGGCGTCCCAGCGGGTCTACCTGGCGGCCGACCCCGACCGGGAAGGGGAGGCGATTTCCTGGCATCTCCTTCAGGTCTTGAAGCCCGGCAACTCGAAAGTCGAGTTCAAGCGGGCCCGGTTCAACGAGATCACAAAGAAGGCGGTTCAGGCCGCCGTCGAAAACGCCGGAACGATCGACGAGCACCGGGTCGATGCGCAGCAGGCGCGCCGGATCATCGACCGTCTCGTCGGGTACGAGGTTTCGGACCTCCTGTGGAAGAAGATCTGGCGCGGGCTGTCGGCGGGGCGCGTCCAGACGGTCGCGCTCCGGATCATCTGCGACCGGGAAAAGGAGATCGAAGCTTTCGTCCCGGTCGAGTACTGGAGCGTGGATGCGCGGCTCTCCGCGGCGCAGCCCCCCGAGTTTCCGGCGAGGCTCTTCTCTTTCGACGGCGAGAAGCTGAAGTTCGACGGATCCGATCCCAAGGTCGTGAGCGAGGCGCGGGCGCAGGAGATTCGCGCGGAAGCCGAAAAGGGCCGCTGGATCGTCCGGAAGGTCGAGAAGTCGGAGCGGAAGAAATCGTCGCCGCCTCCGTTCATCACCTCCCAGTTGCAGCAGACGGCGTCGCGCCGGCTGGGTTTCACGGTTCGCCGCACGATGCAGCTCGCACAGAGGCTGTACGAAGGCAAGGAAATTCCCGGACGCGGCTCCGTGGGGTTGATCACGTACATGCGCACCGACTCGACGCGCGTTTCCGACGATGCGCTGTCGGGCGTGCGGGCGTGGATCGGCGAGAAATACGGAAGCGAATACCTGCCCGAGACGCCGCGTTTTTTCAAGGCGCGGGCGAGGGCTCAGGAAGCGCACGAGGCGATCCGCCCGACGATGCTCGACCTGCCGCCGGAGGCCATCTCGGGCACGCTGACCTCTGAAGAGGCGAAGCTCTACCGCCTCATCTGGCAGCGCTTCGTGGCGTCGCAGATGAATCCGTCGATTTCCGAAACCGTTTCTGCCGAGATCGAGGCGGGCCGGGCGATCTACCGCGCGACCGGCTCGACGTTGAAGTTTCCCGGCTACCTCGCGGCATACGGCGTGGGAGAAGAGGACGAAGAGGAGAAGGAGAACCCCTCGGCGATTCCGCCCCTGACCGAAGGGGAGGAAGTCCGACTCGTTTCGCTCGTTCCCGAACAGCACTTCACGCAGCCGCCGCCTCGGTTCAACGAGGCATCGCTCGTGAAATACATGGAGGAAAACGGGATCGGGCGGCCCTCGACGTACGCCGAAATCATGCGCAAGATCGAGGACCGGGAATACGTGCGCAAGAGAGAAAAGCGCTTCTACCCGACCGCCCTCGGCCGCGTCGTCATCGAAATGCTGATTCCCTACTTCGACGATTTTTTCGAAACGGGCTACACGGCCCGGCTCGAAGAGGAGCTCGACGAAGTCGAAGAAGGGAAGATCAAATGGACCAAGGCGCTCACGGATTTCGACAAGAAGTTCACGAAAGATCGCGATCGGGCCCTGAAACAGATGGTCTCCCAGAAGGCCGGAATTCTCCTCAAGGACGCGCGAAAGACGTTCGGGTTCGCGCTCGTTCCGGAGATCGCCGACACCTGCCCGAAAGACGCGAAACCGCTCAAGCTCCGGATGGGGAAAAACGGCCTCTTCATTGCCTGCTCCGGCTACCCGGACTGCGACTTCACCTACGACGTGCCGGAAACCGAGGAGGACGCGCCGGACCTGACGGACTACGAGAATCAGACGTGCGAGGAGTGCGGTTCGCCGATGAAGCTGCGCCAGTCGGGGGACCGCCCGTTCCTCGGCTGCTCGGCGTACCCGAAGTGCCGCAACACGATGCCGATCGCGATGGCCGCCAGCCGCGCCGCCTCCGAGCCGCAGCCGACCGGGGAGAAATGCCCCGATTGCCAGGGCGATCTCGTCAAGAAGAGGGGTCGGTTCGGAGAGTTCGTCGCGTGCTCGAACTACCCCAAGTGCAAGTACCGGCCGCCGAAGCCTCTCGTGGAGACCGGCGTGGCGTGCCCGAAAGACGGCGGAAAGATCGTCGAGAGGCGGGGACGGTTCGGGTTCTTTTACCCCTGCGCGAACTATCCGAAGTGCGATTTCTCCTTCCGGCACAAGCCGCTTCCCCAGGAGTGTCCCAAGTGCAAACGGCCCTACCTTCTCGAGAAGACCTTGAAGCGCGAAGGAACGTTCCTGTTCTGCGACAACCCCGCCTGCGACTACAAGAAAACGATCACGCCTCCGAAAGACGCCAAGCTTGCTGTAAAATAAGGCATTCTTTTTGCTCTTGTGGAGGGTTCGTGGCTGAAGACGCAAAACTGAAATGTACCGACTGCGGCGCCGAAGGGGTGATCTACTTGCTCGGCGGGGAGCCGGTGTGTTCCCGCTGCATGTCCAAGCGCCGGCCGCCGCTCCAGTACGACGGTCCGGACCGCCGCCGCCGGCAGGTTCCGACGCCGTTCCTGAGGCGTGAAACCGACGGGACGAGAATCAAAAAAGGCTCTTCCTAGGCGCTCAGTCCACTTTCAGCACGGCGAGAAAGGCTTCCTGCGGGATGTCGACCCGGCCGACGCGCTTCATCCTTTTCTTGCCTTCCTTCTGCTTCTCGAGGAGCTTCTTCTTGCGCGTGATGTCGCCGCCGTAGCATTTCGCGATGACGTTCTTGCGAAGCGCGGAAATCGTTTCCCGCGCGACGATCTTTGCGCCGATCGCCGCCTGGATCGCGACCTCGAACTGCTGGCGCGGAATCAGCTCGCGCATCTTTGCGACCAGCGCCCGGCCGCGCTCGTAGGCGTGGTCCTTGTGCACGATGATCGAGAGCGCATCGACGGGCTCGCCGGAGACAAGTATGTCGAGCTTGACCATCGGCGACTCCCACTCGCCGGCGAGCTGGTAATCGAGCGAAGCGTAGCCGCGCGAGACGGATTTGAGCCGGTCGTAAAAATCGAGCACGATCTCGTTGAGAGGCAGCTCATAGGTGAGCATCACGCGCGTAGGCGTCACGTATTCGAAGTTGACCTGCTTGCCGCGCTTCTCCTCGACCAGCTTGAGAATGCCGCCGACATATTCTTCGTTGGTCAGGATCTTGGCCATGATCACCGGCTCATGAATGCTGTCGATCGACTGCGGCTCGGGCCAGCGCGAGGGGTTGTCCACCTCGATCTCGCTGCTGTCGGTCATTTTAATGCGGTAGCGCACGCTTGGCGCGGTGGTAATCAGGTCCAGCTCGTACTCGCGCTCCAGCCGCTCCTGAATAATCTCCATGTGCAGCAGACCGAGAAAGCCGCAGCGGAAGCCAAAGCCGAGGGCCACTGAACTTTCCGGCTCGAAGAAAAATGACGAATCGTTGAGGCGCAACTTTTCG
>JBOGJO010000077.1:0-4888 GCA_050747885.1 Thermoanaerobaculia bacterium | reverse complement strand
GCCTCGGGAAGCCTCGGCCTGATGGCGGTCGAGCTCCTCTGATATCTTTTCCTTCCAGGGAGGTGCTCATGCTGGCGAGACCCGTTTTCGCAGCCCTCGCCGCCTTGTCCGCCGCCGTCCTTCCGAGCCCCGGATCCGGAACCGACTCGACCCTGATCCGGGCCGGGCTCGTCATTGACGGCCGCGGGCGTGTCGAGGCAAACCAGGCCATCTGGATCGAGGGGGACCGGATTCGGGAGATCGGGCCGGCCCAAAAGGTCTTGCGGGGGCGCAAAGCGTCCCGGGAAATCGACCTGTCCCGCTCGACGGTTCTCCCGGGTCTGATCGACGTGCACGTGCACATCGGATGGCACTTCAACAAGGACGGACGACTCCACACGGAGAAAGACGGTGAGACCGCGGCGGAGTCGGCGCTCGCGGAAGCCGGAAACGCGCAGGCCACGCTGTCCGCAGGGTTCACGACCGTTCAAAGCGTGGGCGCGCCCGAAGATCGGGACCTGCGTGACGCCATCGCGCGCGGAGTCGTCGAGGGCCCGAGAATCCTGACCTCGCTCGAACCGCTCTCGGAGGAAAGCGGAACGCCGGACCAGATCCGGGCGCTCGTGCAGGCGCGAAAGGCCGCCGGCGCCGACCTCATCAAGCTGTTCGCCTCCAAGAGCATCCGCGAGGGCGGCGCGCAAACGATGACGGACGCGCAGCTGTCCGCCGCGTGCGGGGAGGCGAAAGCCCTCGGCCTCCGCACGCTCGTCCACGCCCATAGCGCCGAGAGCATGCGCGCCGCGACCCTCGCCGGCTGCACGCAGATCGAGCACGGAATTTTCGCCACGCCGGAAGTCCTGAAGCTCATGGCGGAGCGCGGAACGATTTTCGATCCCCAGTGCGGATTGATCTTTCACAACTATCTCGACAACAAAGCGAAATATCTCGGGATCGAGAATTACTCGGAAGCCGGCTTCGCGGCGATGGAGAAGGCGATTCCGCTCGCGATCGCGACCCTCCGAATGGCTCTCGCGACGCCCGGCCTGAAGGTCGTGTTCGGGACCGACGCCGTGGCGGGCGCGCACGGCCGGAATGCCGAGGATCTGATTTGCCGGGTCCGCGACGTCGGGCAGGACCCGCTTCGCGCGATCGCCTCGGCAACTTCGGTCGCGGCCGATTCGCTGGGCCTCGGCAAGGAGATCGGCTCGATCGCCCCGGGAATGGAAGCCGACCTGATCGCCGTTCCCGGCGATCTCCGCAAGGACATCACGCTGCTTCGGAGAGTCGAGTTCGTCATGAAGGGAGGCAAAGTCTTCCGCGGGCCTCGAGGCTTCGCCCCCGCGCGGTGAGAGAATCCCGCGAGACTTTTCCCAACGGCGCTCCGAACGACGCCCAAGCTATTTCCGACCCGGGACACTAGAATAGCCGCCGTCATGCTCGAAAAGTTCGGTCCCGCGGACCGGAAGTTCGTCCTGGCGTGCGTCGCAATCATCGCGGTTTGCGCGACGATCGGGGCGCGCTTGTTTTCCCGGGCCTTTCCGGAAGCGGCTCTCGTGCTCAAGGTGGAGCCGAAGCAGGCCGCCGAAATCTCGGAGGCCATCCTTTCCCGCGAGGCGGGATTTCCGAAAGACGCGATCCTGGGGCGCGCCGGGTGGCACCACGCGTTTCGATTCACGGTCGACGACACTCCGAAGGTCTATCTCGAGCGAACTCTCGGCCTGAGCCGCGCGAACACGCTCTTCGGAACGCAGGCGAAAATCTGGAGATGGGACCTCCGCTGGTTCCGGTCCGGCCAGAAGGAGGAGTGGAGAGCCTCCGTGACCCCGCTCGGCGATTTCGCCGGGTTCGCCCACCTGGTGCCCGAGGATGCGCCCGGAGCGAAGTTGGATCCGGCCCGGGCCCGGGCGCGGGCCGAGTCCTACCTGTCGAATCGGGGCATCGCGCCCGAAACGGTCGACCTCGTCGAATCGGTCCCCCAGACGCTTTCGCGACGCGTGGACTGGTCCGTGGTTTTCGAGAAGAGGGGCGTCCGCCTCGGAGAAGCGACCGTCCGTTACCGCATTCAACTCCAGGGGGATCGGATCGGCGCGTTTTCGGAGTTCCTCAAAGTGCCGGAGCAATGGGAGCGCGACTACGCGCGGCTGCGCTCCGCCAACGACTCGGCGACCCAGGTGGACACCCTCTTTCTCCTTTTGACCGTCCTCGCCATGGTCGTGATCCTCGTTCAGAGAACGATCCGGAAGGACGTTCCGTGGAAGCTCGTCGCCGGCTTCGCGGCCGTGGCGTTCGTTCTGGCCCTTCTATCGATCCTCAACGGGTTCTCCGTCTCCGGGTTCGACTATGCCACCTCGAGCCCGTATTCCGCGTTTCTCCTGCAGAGAATCACCCTGGCGGTGCTCTCGTCGGTGGGACAGGCCGTGCTGATCGCCGTCGTCGTGGCGTCGGGAGAACCGGTCTTCCGCGAGCGATTCCCCGAAAAGATCTCGATCCCCGGGGTGTTTTCCCGGCGCGGCCTGCGAAGCCGCGCCTGCTTTCGCGGCATCGTCCTCGGCTACGCGCTGACGGCGTTCTTCTTCGCATATCAAGCCGTGTTCTACGTCGTCGCTTCCCGATTCGGCGCGTGGGCCCCTGCGGAAGTTCCGTACGACGACATCCTGAACACGACATTCCCGTGGGCCACGGTGCTTTTCATGGGGTTCTTCCCCGCGGTCTCGGAAGAATTCATGAGCCGGATCTTTTCGATTTCATTTCTCGACAAAATTTCCGGCTCGAAAGCTCTCGCGATCATACTTCCAGCATTCATCTGGGGATTCGGACACTCGAGCTACCCGAACCAGCCGTTCTTCATTCGGGGCCTCGAGGTGGGAATGGCGGGGCTTCTCGTCGGCCTCGTGTTCTGGAAACACGGAATCGTTCCCATCCTCGTGTGGCACTTCACGGTCGACGCCACGTACACGGCGCTCCTGCTGCTTCGCTCCGGAAACCCTTACTACGCGATCTCCGGCGCGGTTTCGGCGGGCGCGCTGATGATTCCGCTCCTGGCCAGCGTCGTCGCGCTGCGGCGCTTCGGCGGTTTCGAGACCGAGAAGGGCCTGACCAACGCCGACCTGGGCTCGGTTCCCGCCCCGACCCGAGCCCAGGAGGGAGTCTCGCCGGAAATTCAGGCCCGGCCTCTTTCCCGGGGGGCCCTGCGGGCCAGTGTGGCGATTCTCCTCCCGCTCTCGCTGCTCTTCCTTCTTCCGGCCGGCTTCCCGGGAGACGGCCGCCGCGACGCCATCGGACGCGAAGGAGCCATTGCCGCCGGAAGGGAATTCCTCCGCGTCAACGGAGGCGATCCCGCCCGTTTTCGCCTGGCTTCGTACACCGCGACCGGGTTTGCCGAAGAGCGGGACATGGCGCAGGCCGACCCCGAAGAAACGGCCCAGTTTGCGCCCTTCTCGGAGGATGCTGCGCGCTACGTGATTCGGGAAGGAGGCACAAAGGGATTCGACCGGCTTTCCGGGCGTGATCTCCCGACGGCGCTCTGGGCTGTCCGCTTCGTCACCCCCGGAGAAAAGCAGGAATGGAAGCTTCTCGTCAACGCGGAGACGGGACGGATAGCAGCCTTTTCCCATCCCCTGGAGGAAAAGGACCGCGCGCCGGGCCCCCTGGATCTCGAGACCGCGAAGCGGCGAGCCATTCGAGCCGCCGGGCAGCTCGGCTATCGAAGCGCCGGGTACTCGGTGATCGACGCGGGGACTGAGACCCGGACTCATCGCGTCGACACGCGAATCGTCCTCGAGGCCTCCGGGGACGCGGTCGCCGGAGCCCGCCCCCGGCTCGTCGCCGTGTTCCACGGCGCCGACCTCGGAGCTTTCTATCCCGTGGTCCGCGTTCCGGAGGACTACCTCCGGTCCCGGGAGGCGCAGGGACCGCTTTACTGGATCGCCGTGTGCGTGAAGCTTCTCGCCTCGGCGCTTCTGCTCGGCGCCGCCCTCTTCGTCGTCATCGACCAGTTCCGCAAACCCGGTTTCCGCTGGCGCTGGCTCGCGGCGCCAATTGCGCTGGCCGCGCTTCTTTCGGCCATCGACGCCGTCAACGGTCTTCCGCAGATCTGGCGCGCGTATCGAACCGTCGTTCCGGTTTCTCTCTTTCGGTTGAGCGCGGCCGTCGGGACAGTGATCCGAATGCTGGGCGTCTCTCTCGCCGCTCTGATCGGCTGCACGCTCGTCGACGGAATCCGTCCCCGATGGACTCGCCGCTGGAACTTTTCCGAAGGGGCGTCTCGCTCGCTGATCCGCGCCGCGCTCGCCGCGCTCGGATTCGCGGAAGCGGCGCGACTGAAGGACGTCCTCGCCTTTCGATTTCCCGTGAGTTTCGGCGCCGTGGCCGGCCTGCCGGATTCGATCAACGCAGCAGTTCCCGCGCTTCGAATCCTGACCGCCGGAGCCTTCCGTCTCCTCCTCCTCGCCGCAATCGCCGCCGCCGCGGCGCTGGCGTCGAGAACACAGCGATTCTCGTCGCCGCGCCTTCGAATCCTCGCGGCCGTCCTGGTTTTTGTTTTCGCGGTGCCGATCGGAGCCAAGTCGGTCGGGGAGGCTCTCTGGCCGACCTTCGCCATCGCGGCAACGCTTGCGTGGGCGGGTTTTTCGTTTTTCTCTCTCCTTGCCGACGACTTGCGCGCGTGGATCTGCTTCGGGGCAATCGCGCTCGTGGGCTCACCCGCTCTGGGTCTCGTCGAGCAAGCCGCGCGAGGCGATCGGCGACAGGGATTCCTCGCGGCCCTGGCGGGTCTGGCTGTCCTGGTGTGGATCTGCCTGCGTCGCGGCGGCCGGTCGTCCTCCACGGGAACAGAAACTCTTTAGACGCCGGCGGGTCTCCGCCGGTTTCAACGGCAGAGGGGAGCTCGCGTCAATCGACGTAGTCCGGC
>JBOGJO010000076.1:0-1152 GCA_050747885.1 Thermoanaerobaculia bacterium | reverse complement strand
GCCCAGTAGCTGAACATCACCGGCACCGTCGAGAGGACCTGCACGTCGACGCCCGCCGCGTCGCACTCGGCCAGGCGGGTCTCGACGTCCCAGGTGTTGCTTTCGATTTCGCGGAAGGGCGAAACATTGACGATCATGCGCGCGCGGCCGGGCTCGCCATGCTCGATCCGAACGAACCGTCCCCCTCCGGCGACCCTACGGAAGTCGGGCAGGTTCTCGGGAAGGATGTGGGTGTGAACGTCGATCTTCAGCAAGTCAGGCGCCCGGCGCAGGCGGCGCGGGCATCACCGTCCCGCACTTCTTGCAGGTGCGGTTCTTCTCGTCGGCGAAGAACCGGTCGAAGATGGGCGGAAAGTCCTTTTCGACGTTGTGGAGAGTGAAGAACTCTTCGTAGAGCAGGGACGCGCAGTGGTCGCAGTACCACTGGAGCCCGTCCTTCTCGTGCGGGAGCCGCTTGCGTTCGATGACGAGACCCACGGAGTCGGCCATCCGCTGGGGCGAATGCGGAATGCGCCCCGGAAGCAGGAAGATCTCGCCGGCGCGAATCGGCACGTCGACGACCTTCCCCCCCTGGATCGTCTTCAGCACCATCTCGCCCTCGAGCTGGTAGAAGAACTCGGGTCCCTCGTCGATGTGGTAGTCCTTGCGGGCGTTCGGCCCGCCGACGACCATGACGATGAAGTCGCCTTCGTCGAAGACCATCTTGTTGCACACCGGCGGCTTCAGAAAGCTCCGGTGCTCGTCGATCCACCGCTGGAAATTCAGCGCCTTCGATTCCATGAGGACCTCGCGAGTAGTATATGCGGCGTGACTCGCGACTCGATGGACCCCCGCGTCGTCTCCTCCCGCGCGCCGCGGCCCCTCGGCCCCTATCCCCACGCTCGCCGCGTCGGCAATTTACTCTTCCTCTCCGGGATCGGCCCGCGCCATCGGGAGACCGAGCAGATCCCCGACGGCATCGAGGCCCAGACGCGCGCGTCCATCGAGAACGTGAAGGCGATCCTCGAGGACGCCGGAAGCTCGCTGGAAAAGGTGGTCGATGTCACGGTCTTTCTGACGAACATCGACCGCGATTTCGCCGCGTACAACCGGATCTACGGCGAGTATTTCGAGGCGATCCGGCCGACGCGAACGACCGTCGGTGTCGTCGCG
>JBOGJO010000075.1:0-7777 GCA_050747885.1 Thermoanaerobaculia bacterium | reverse complement strand
GCCGTACGCGGTGTACAGCGCATCCTCGATCTTCTGCGGCGTGATCCCGAGTGCACCCGCCTTGTCCCGGTCGATCCGAATGTTGATCTGCGGGTTCTTGAGCTGCATATCGCTCGTGACGTCCTGGAGCCCGGCGATCTCGCGCATCTTCGCTTCGAGCTCCGGAGCGTAGCGGTAGAGCTCGTTCGTGTCGGGATCCTGGAGCGTGTACTGATATTGGCTCTTCGAAAGACTGCCGCCGATGCGGATCGGTGGGGGGTTCTGGAGGTAGACGCTGATCCCGGGGATCCGGGCGAGCTTTGGACGCAACTCTTGAATGATCTCATCGACCGAGAGCTTGCGCTTGCCGCGGTCCTGCAGCTTCGCGAACACGATGCCCTGGTTGCCGTTGCTGATGTGTCCGCGCGGCCCGCAGCTCGACAGAAGGTTTTCGATGTTCGGATCGCGCCGGATCACGTCCGCGACGGCCACCTGATGCGCTTTCATCGCCGGGAAGGAAATCCCCTGGGCCGCTTCGGTGAAGCCGAAGACCTGCCCCATGTCCTCGCTCGGCAGGAAGCCCTTCGGGATCTTCACGAAGAGAAAGACAGTCGCGGCGAGGATGACGAGGGAGAAGACCAGGGTCGCGGGCCCGTGACGAAGAACGCTCTTCAGCGTGCGCTCGTAGAAGCCGAGCATCGCATCAAACGCGCGCTCGGACGCCTGATAGACCCGGCCGTGCTTTTCCTCCTTCTCGTGGGGGCGGAGGAAGCGGCTGCACAGCATCGGCGTCAGCGAGAGGGAGATGAACCCCGACAGCAGGATCGCGACGCCAATCGTCACCGCGAACTCGTGGAACAGCCGGCCGACGATCCCGCCCATGAACAGAACGGGGATGAATACGGCAGCAAGAGAAATCGTCATCGACAGAATCGTGAACCCGATCTCCTTGGAGCCCGACAGCGACGCCTGCATCACGGTCTCGCCCATCTCCATGTGCCGGACGATGTTTTCGAGCATGACGATTGCGTCGTCGACGACGAACCCGACCGAGAGCGTGAGGGCCATCAACGACAGGTTGTCCATGCTGTAGCCGAGCAGGTACATGAATGCGAACGTCCCGGCGATCGAGAGCGGCAGCGCGAGGCTCGGAATGACCGTGGCGGACACGTTGCGCAGGAACACGAAGATCACCAGCACGACGAGGCAGAGCGTGAGGAAAAGGGTGAATTTGACATCGCCGACCGACGCCCGGATCGATACGGAACGGTCGAAGAGGACGTGAAGCTTCGCCGCCGGGGGAAGCTCCTTTTCGAAGGTCGGCAGGAGGCGCCGGATCGCGCCGGCGACCTCGACCGTGTTGGTGCCCGGCTGCCGCTGGATCGCGAGCGAGATCGACCGGTCGCCGTTGAACCACGCCGCGGACTTGTCCGCCTCGACGCTGTCGATCACGCGGCCGACCTGGTCGAGGCGCACGGGCGCTCCATTTTTGTAGCTGACGAGGATCGGCCGGTATGCGGCCGCATCGTTGAGCTGCCCGGTTGCCTGGACCGTGAACGCGCTCGAGGGCCCATAGAGGGTCCCCGTCGGGAGGTTCACATTCGCGTTGCGGACCGCATCGGCGACTTCGTCGATTCCGATGCCGCGCGTCGCGAGCGCATTGGGATCGAGCTGAATTCGCACCGCGTATTTCTGAGGGCCGTACACCAGCACCTGGGCCACACCGGGGATCGTGGAGATCCGCTGGGCCATGAAGGTCTCGCCGTACTCGTCGAGCTGTGAGAGCGGAAGCGTCGCGGATGTCAGCGCCAGATAAACGATCGGCGAGTCCGCCGGATTGACCTTCTGGTAAGAGGGCGGAGTCGGCATCTCGGGGGGGAGCTGGCCGGCCGCCGCCGCGATCATCGCCTGGACATCCTGCGCGGCGCCGTCGAGGTTCCGGCTCAGGTTGAACTGGAGCGTGATCTGGGTCGTGCCCTGCGAGCTCGTCGAGTTCATGTTGTCGAGGCCGGCGATCGTCGTGAACTGCTTTTCGAGCGGCGTGGCGATGGCCGAGGCCATCGTCTCGGGGTTGGCGCCCGGGAGACTCGCGGAGACCTGGATCGTGGGGAAGTCGACGTTCGGAAGGTCGGAGACGGGCAGCAGCCGGTATCCCATGATCCCAAACAGCAAAATTCCGACCATGACGAGCGTCGTCATGACCGGCCTCTTGATGAACAGTTCCGCGATGTTCACGAGCGCACCTCGGAAGCCGGACGGGGCCCGCTGCCTTTGATTTCCACGCGCACTCCCGAGGTCAGCCGGAGCTGGCCGTCCGTGACGACGCGCTCGCCGGGCGAAAGGCCCCGCGCGACGACTGTGAGATCGCCCTGCGCCCGGTCCACCGTGACCGGGCGGGACTCCACGGTCGAATCGGGCTTGATGACGTAGACAAACGGGCCGGCCTGTCCGGTCTGGATCGCCGGCGACGGAACGACGACCGCGTCGGCCTCGGTGCTCAAGACGAGCACGAGGTTCACGAACTGACCCGGCCACAGGCCGCGGGTCCTGTTCGGAAACGTCGCCTTGAGGGCGATCGTTCCGGTCGTCGGGTCGACGGCGTTGTCGACGAAGGTGAGCTCTCCGCGGTGGGAATCTCCTCCCGGCGCGGTTGCCGTGACTGACAGGGTCGAGACGCTGGATCGCCTCTTGATTTGTTCCAGACGGGATTCCGGGATTGAAAACGAGGCGAGGATCGGCTGGATCTGGTTGATCACGAGGAGGGGAACGTCGTTGGGCTTGACGACGTTGCCCTCTTTGACGAGCAGACTCCCGGTCCGTCCGCTGATTGGAGCCGTGATCGAGCAGTAGGCGACCTGGAGCTTTGCGTTCTCGACAGCGGCCTCGTCGGATTTCACGGTGGCTCCGAGGGCGTCGAAGTTCGCCTCGATCTGGTCGAACTGCTCGCGCGTGACATAGTCTTTCTGAACGAGATCCGCGTAACGTTTCGATTCCGCGGCCGCGTTTCTGGCCTGGGCCTCATCCCGGGAAAGGGCCGCCTGCGCCTGGCGCAGCGCCGCATCGTACGGACGGGGATCGATCGTCAGCAGCATCTCGCCCTTTTGAACGTCCTGTCCCTCCCGGAACCAGACGCGTGTGATCGTGCCTCCGACCTGAGCTCGGATCGACACCGTGGCGAGCGGTTCGACATGGCCGATCGCGGTCACTTCGACCGGGACGGAGCGTTTTTCGACGGTGGCCGCGGTGACAGGAACGGCTTCGGCGGTCCGCAGGGGCTGCGGGCGCGAGCACGAAACGGAGAAGAGGACCGCCGCCGCGGCCGGAGCGAATCGTTTCATGGGGTCTCCTTTTTCTTCGGAGCGCTGGGTGGCGGTCCCGCGGGGGGACCGAGGATTCCGGTGTCGTGGGCGAGCTGTGCGACGGCGAGGAACCAGTCCGAACGGGCCTGGACCTCCTGCGCGCGCGCGGAAGCGAGGGCGCTCTGGGCGGTCAGCAGGTCGAGGATGCTTCCCACTCCGTTCTTGTAGCGTCCGAGCGCGACTTCTTGCGACTGCTTTGCGCTGTCGAGGAGGTCGCGCGCGGTTTGAACTCGTTGGCCGGCCGTTTTCAGGTCGAAGTAACTGGTCCAGACCTCGAGGATCACCTGCTGCCGCAGCGACTCGAGCCGGGCTCCGGCGGCTTTCGCCTGCTCACGGGCCTCGAGAGTGTCGTACGTGTTTCGAAATCCCGTGAAAAGAGGCACGGAGATCTGCAGGGCGCCCGAGTAGTTCGTCGAGAACGGGCCCGACGTGGGAGACGAGTAGTACGTCCGGTTCGCCGCTCCGGAAGCGTGCAGCGCCGGAAGGCCTTCCGACCGGACGGTGCGGATGTGAGCCTGGGCCTTCAGGGCATCGGCGCGCGCGGCGGCGAGGTCGGGCCGCTCCCGTTGCGCGCCCGCGATGAGGTCGTCCACGGCGTTGTCGGCCGCGCCGAAGTCGAGGTTCTCGGGCAGGTCGCCGAGGTCCACCGGCAGATTCGCGGCGCTGGCGGGAAGGCCGAGCGCGGTCGCGAGCGCGCCGCGAATCGTCTGGATCTGTCCCGCGACCGTCTCGAGGGAAAGTTTCGCCTGCGACAGGGCCGTCCGGGCCTGGAGGACGTCGGCGATGGTGGAGACGCCGGCGTCGTGACGCCCTTGCGCCGAGTCGTAGCTCGTTTGCGCCTCGTTCAGGCTCGCGCCGGCGGCGTCGCGAAGCCCCTTCGCATTCAGGTACTCGTAATACGCCTGCTCGACCAGGAGAACGACGTTCTGAATCGCGGCGTCGTGGGTCCAGTTCGCCGAATACAGGGCCTGCCGCGCTTCCTCGACGTCTCCGCTGCGGCCGCCGAAATCGATCAACAGCAGACTCAGCGTTGCCGTCGGACCGTACGTGGTCAGAAAATACGTCGTCCTCGGAGGAAAGTTCGTCGTGCTCTTCTGGCGCGTCAGGTTGCCGCCCAGATCGATCTCGGGAAAATACTCCGACCGCTTGCTCCCGAGATCGGCGGCAGCCGCCCTCGCCTGAAACCACGCCGCGCGCGTCGACGGATTGTTCCGAAGAGCGAGATCGAGGATCTCCGGGAGGGAGAGGATCGTGTTCCCCTTCGTCCAATTTTCCGGGATCGGGGGCGCGGGAGGCGTTTCGGGCGCCTGCGACGCCTGCGCCGGCGGCGTCCACGGGACGGCGGGGGAGGGCGCGGCGCCCGCGCGAACGTCCTCGCCCGGCCGGACGTGTGCGCACGCGCAGGCCAGCACGAGCAACGCCATGGCCGCTGCGGCGGCGGGAATTCGGTGCCGGTTCACGAACGCTCCTTTTCGATTCCCCGGGCCCAGAGCCCGATCAGTTCCGCGACGAGGTCGTCGAGCCGGTCGGATTCCCGGCGGAACACGTTGATCGCGCGGATCATGCCGAGGAACATCTCCGCCGCGGTCTTCGTATCGACCTGCCGGAACTGTCCCGATTCGACGCCCTCGCGAATCGTCTGCTCGACGATTTTGACGAGGTGCTCGCGATTTTTCTTCAGGCGGCCTTCCTGGGCGAGGAACCGCTGTTCGTTGCGATAGAGGAGAGAGTAGAAAGAACGCCGGTCCCAGAAGTACTCGAACAGCTCCCGGGCGATCCGCTCGAGACGCTTTTCGGGGCTGGTTTCGGCCGTGATGGCGGACGCGAGCGAGTGGTTGATGGCCTCGTAACCCTGAAGAATGGTCGCGAAGTAGAGGTCCTCCTTCGTCCGAAAATATCGGTAGATCGTTCCTTTTCCGACGCCGGCTTCCTGGGCGATCTCGTCGCACAGGACCTCGTGGTACTGCCTTGCGGCGAAGACCCTCGAAGCGGCAGCCAGGATCTCGCTCTGCTTGGATTCTGTCCGGACTCTCGGCAAACGTCCTCCAGAACTGACCAGTCAGTTCCGTTATCTATTCTATCCACCAACCGGCGGTTTGCGCGAGGCATAAAATGAAGCTTCCGATCGGGGGCAGCGATGTCTTTGCGTGACAAGAAGTGCTTTCCGTGCGAGGGCGGGACGCCCGCGCTCGACGAGCGGCGCGTCCGCGAGCTCCTGGGCGAGGTTCCCGGATGGAACGCCGGGGACGGAAAGATCCGGAGGGAGTTGAAGTTCGCCGACTTCCTCTCTGCGATGACGTTTCTGAACCGCCTGGCGGAGGTCGCCGAGCGCGAGGGGCATCACCCCGACTTCTGCCTGCATTACAACCGGGTCGAGCTGACGCTGTGGACCCACTCGGTCGGCGGGCTCTCGGAGAACGACTTCATCCTGGCCGCCAAGATCGACGCGCTGCTCTGAACCCTACCGAACGAAGATTATCGCCGCGTCCCGGTGGCCGTCGGCGTCGCGCGCCGCGATGGTGTGCTCGCCGACACGGAGAATCCACGAGAGCGACTCCTCCGAGGGGGCGGAACCGATCGCCTCGCCGTCGATGCTCCACACGACGTTTCGCGTGCCGATCGGAGTCGCGGCGCGCAGGGTGAGGGTCTGGTACTCGCGCCGGAGAGTGGGGTCAATGAGATACGTGGTTCCGTCGGGCGGGTCGAGAATGGCAAGGGGCCGCCGCGCCAGTCGCTCGGGATCCGGAACCCGTCTACCCGCGGTAACGAGGCCGGCCTCCCGAGCCCAGGGAAGAAACGCCGCCGGCCAGGCGATCGTCGCGCCGCGGTGCCAGTCGCAGGTTCGGGCGTCCCGTCCGCGCGGGAGCCACTCCCGGATCGATCGGGGGCACGCCGGTCCGGCGGGGAGGCCCGACAGGGCGCACACCTCGACGGGGACCGTGTCGCCGGTCGGAATCGACACCGGAGAATCGGCAGGGCTCGAGGTGTCTCCATGGGCCCATCTTTGCGCGGCGAGCAACACGTCGTGAAAAATCGGCCCCGCTCCGGTGACGCCCGAGGAGTCGGCGAGCGGAGAACGGTCGAAATTTCCGACCCACACCCCGACCGTGACGTCCTTCGTGTAGCCGACGGTCCAGTTGTCGCGGTACGCCTGCGACGTTCCGGTCTTCACGGCCGCCGGAAACGGAAAATCGAGAGCGCCGCCCCGGCCGAACGCGGCGGCCCTTGCGTCCGAGTCGGACAGGATGCTCGTGATCCAGAATGCCGCCCGCCGCGAGATCAGCCGGCGGTCCGCCCGCGGTTCGCCCGGAATCGCACGTCCGCTCGGATCGGCGGCGCGCAGGACATCGGTCGGGGGCCGGAACATCCCGGCTCGCGGAAATGCCGAATAGGCCGCCACGAGCTCTTCCAGCCTCACCTCGGCGTCCCCCATCGTGAGCGCATAACCGTAGTACGAGGAGTTCTTCTCGAGCGTGGTGAAACCCGCGCGGCGCAGGAGAGCGAGGAGCCGCGGGACTCCCGCCTGCGACAGGAGCCATACGGCGGGGACATTCTCGGAATTCGCGAGAGCCTCGCGGGCGCGCATGGGTCCTCGGAAACGGCCGTCGTAATTTCGCGGCATGTAGGAGACGCCCGTCTGCGCCGTGGGAAAAGAAGCGGGAAGGTCGGGCAGGACGCTCGCCGGCGTGAACCCTTCGTCGAAGGCGAGCGCGTACGTGAACGGCTTGAGGGTCGATCCCGGCTGGCGCGGCGCCTCCACGCCGTCGATTCGCCCTCCGTGCTCGTCTTCGAAATCCTCGCCGGAGCCTTCCCAGGCGATCCATTCTCCCCGGGCGTTGTCGAGCACCGCGACCGCCGCGTTGCGGGCCTGGTGCGCAAGAAGGGAATCTCTCTGGGCCGCGAGGATCCCCGCGACTTCGGCCTGGAGGCCGGCATCCAGAGTGGTCGTGATCGTGGAGACTCCCGCCCCGGCCCAGCGATCGAGAACCCGGGCGACGAAATGCGGAGCGAGGAAGGCCTTCGGTTCGCGGCGAAGGGCGAGCCGCTCGGCCACGGAGCGTCGGAAGGCCGCCTCGGAGAGGTCTCCCGCGGAACGCATCCTCGCAAGGACCCAGATCTGTCGGCGCCGCGCCGCTTCGAAGTTTCGGTAGGGATCGAAACTCGACGGCCTCTGGGGAAGCCCGGCCAGGAACGCGGCCTGCGCCAACGTGAGATTCTCGGCGGGACATCCGAAATACGCGCGGCTGGCAGCCTCCGCGCCCGAGTACTGGTGACCGTACGGCGCGAGATTGAGGTACAGGGCGAGAATCTCGGTCTTCGAGAGCCGGTGCTCGAGACGCAGCGCGAGGATCGCCTCGCGGAGCTTTCCCCCGAGCGATCGTCCCCGGCCGGACAGCTGCTTGACGACCTGCTGGGTGATCGTGGACCCTCCCTCGGCC
>JBOGJO010000074.1:0-1141 GCA_050747885.1 Thermoanaerobaculia bacterium | reverse complement strand
GCGCTACCAGGCTGCGCTACGCCCCGCAGGAGGAACCGGAGTTATATCCGAAAGACGGGGATTCGACAATGGGAGCGGTCACCGCGCCGGAAGGTGCCGGTGGAAGAACTTCCGGTGCTGGTAGAGGTAGAGAACGATCAAAACATTCAGAAAAAGCAGCAAAAAGCGATGCGCGGAGAAGCGGTGAAAGAAAAGGTGCTGTACCTCGAACGGAATGAAAGCCGACGTGAGAACGATCGTCAGCCAGGGCGCCCAGCGATAGCCGCGCAACAGAAAAATCCCCTCGCACGCGACGACCACCCCGACGACCAGGCACGAGGCCACGATGCCGGAAAAATGCAGCTCGAAGCTGAGCGACAGCTCCCGGAGGACCTGCGCCATGAAACTGAGTCGAGGGCTCCCCTCGACCCAGTCGGCCCACCGGAGCGCGAGGCTCGAAGCGGGCTCCTGCCGGGAGAGCGCGAGGGCCACGCCGGCCGTCAGGAACAGGACAGCTTTGACGAACTTGAAACCGATGATCCCCACGAGCAGGCTCGGACGCTTCTGCGGGGATCGGATTGCCATCGATTTCCGATTGTAGCCGGAAAAAGCGTCACGGCCGGGACGCGGCGAGGATGTCGTGAAACAGCGCCGGTTCCTCCGACTCGATCCTTCGCATCTCGCCGGAGAACGGGTCGCGAAACGCGAGCCCAAGCGCGTGGAGGAGAAGCCTGGGAACGTCCCGGAGGGCCCGGCGGAGCGCCGGTTCGCGAACTCCCCTCCACCGGGGACCGCCGTACAGATCGTCTCCGACGATCGGATGGCCCCGGGAGGCCAGGTGAACGCGGATCTGGTGAGTTCGCCCGGTTCGCGGCGAGAGCTCGACGTGCGCGATCGATCGGCCGCGTTCGAGCGTCCGATAGTCGGTCCGGGCCGGCTTGCCCCCGTCGGACACCGCCATCTTGCGCCGGTCCGAACGGTCGACCGTCAGCGCGGCCTCGATCGAGCCCTCCGCGGGGCGGGGACGGCCCCAGACGAGCGCGCGGTAGGTCTTCTCGACGAGGCGATCCTGGAAAAGCCGCGAAAGCTCGCGGTGCGCCTCCGGGTCTTTCGCGAGAAGGACGACTCCCGAAGTCCCGACGTCGAGCCGATGGACGAGAAG
>JBOGJO010000073.1:0-1080 GCA_050747885.1 Thermoanaerobaculia bacterium | reverse complement strand
AGCGCGCACGGTCAGGATGCCACCGCCGGGCGCGCTGTGTCTCCTCGAGGGAGGCCCCGAAGAGCGGCGCCGGGCCCTGGGACTGCGAGGTCGGCGAGCGAGTTCCCAGGGGTATGAGAACGCTGATCATCACCGGCGACGATTTCGGAATCTCGAGCGAAGTCAACGCCGCCATCCTCGAAGCGCACGAGCGCGGCGTTCTGACGAGCGCAAGCCTCATGGTCGCGGGCGACGCGTTCGAGGAGGCCGTCGATCTGGCGCGGGCTCACCCGCGTCTCGCCGTGGGGCTGCACCTGGCGGTCCTCGACGGAAAGGCGGCGCTTTCTCCGGGCGACATTCCGGATCTCGTCGATGAGGCCGGTTGCTTTTCCCGGGCCCCGGTCGCCGCCGGGCTTCGCTATCAGTTCTCCCGCCGCGCGCGCGGGCAGCTTCGGCGCGAGATCCGCGCGCAGCTCGAGCGCTTCCGGGATACGGGGTTGACCCTTTCGCATGTGGACGGCCATCATCACCTGCATCTCCATCCCGTCGTTCTTTCATGTCTGGCGGATCTTGCCGGCGAGTTTCGGATTCCCGTGATCCGCCTTCCTTCGGAGGAGCTTTCGCTCGCGTTGCGGCTCGACGGCAGGGGCTTCGCGACGAAAATCCTCTGGGCAGGGATTTTCTCGCGACTGCGCCGTTCGGGCGAGCGGCGGCTGCGGAGCGCGAACGTCGGTTTCGCGGATCGGGTGTACGGCTTGCTTGCGACGGGACGGATCACCGAGAAGTACCTTCTCGGGCTGATCCCGACAATTCGGGCGAGCGACGTGGAGATCTATTCTCATCCCGGTGCGAACGCGGAGGAGCTCGAGGCGCTTCTGAGCCCCGCCGTGCGAAACGCGGTCGAAGAAGCGGGCTTCAGCCTGGTCGGGCGAAGGAGCGCGGGGTGAGGGAGCAAGCGAGGGGGCGAGCGTGAAGCTGGCGATCGAGCTGTCTCTCGGCCTGATCTGCGCGACCTCCACGGCCTTCTCGATCCTGAGCGTCCTGGCGGCCGCGCGCCATTTCCGTCGGCCGAGGGAGACGCGCCCGCGAGGGGGGAGCGGC
>JBOGJO010000072.1:0-16233 GCA_050747885.1 Thermoanaerobaculia bacterium | reverse complement strand
GCTTCGGTGGGCGTCGCGATTCCGAAGAACTCGGACACCTACGGGTACCTCTCGGAGCATCACTCGTACGGGCAAACCGAGAAGGTCGCCGGCGACTACGCGGAGGATCTGGCGGCCGGAATGCTCGCGACGACCCTCGGCGTGGAGCTCGACTACGACCGCTCGTATGACGAGCGCAAGGAGCAGTGGAAGATCTCCGGCCAGATCGTGCGCACCATGAACATCTCGCAGACCGCCGTGGGCGACAAAAAAGGCCTCTGGACCACAGTGATCTCCGCGTGCATCCTCATCGCGCCGGAACCCTGAAGGGCTCGATCCGGTGCCGTCGATCCCTCAGAATTTCCTCGGAATCCCCGAGAGCGAAAACACGCCGGAACGGGCCCGCGTCCTGGTGTTCCCGGTCCCCTATGAGCGCACCGTGTCGTACGGAACGGGAACGCGCAACGGGCCCGCGGCGATTCTCGAAGCGTCCCGCTTCGTCGAGCTCTATGACGACGAGCTCGACGCCGATCCGCACGACGCCGGAATCCATACGCTCCCCCCGTGGATCCCGGAGGACCCCGAGCCCGACGCCATGGTGGACGAGCTGGAAATCAAGGCCGCGGAACTTCTCCAGAGCGGCCGGATGCTCTTCATGCTCGGAGGCGAGCACTCCGTTTCTCCTCCCGTGATCCGCGCCCACGCGCGGAAGCACCCGGGTCTTTCCATTCTGCATTTCGACGCGCACGGAGATCTGCGGGATGAATACGAGGGTTCTCGCAACTCCCACGCTTGCGCGGCGCGCCGGTTCGTGGATTGCGGCCCGTCGGTCCATGTGGGGATTCGCTCCCTCTCGCGCGAAGAGGTCGATTTCGTGCGCGCCCGCGACCTCTTTCTGGTGTCGAACCGCGAAATGCACGCGGGTTGGGACTGGATGGAGCCGGCCCTGGAGCGGCTCACCGGCGAGGTTTACGTGACGTTCGACATCGATTTCCTCGACGGTTCGCTCGTTCCGGGCACGGGTACGCCCGAACCGGGCGGCGGGACCTACGCCCAGGCGCTCGAGATCCTCCGCCGGGTGGCCTGCGAGAAGAAGATCATCGGCGCGGATCTGGTCGAACACGCCCCGCTCGCGGGAAATCGCGCTCCGGATTTTCTCGCCGCAAAGCTCGCTTACAAGATGATCGCGTATGCTCTGCTGCCGGAACGGGCGCGCGAGCCGATTCTGTCGCCGGGGCGCTCCCGCCGTTCCTGATAAGATTCGGCGCGTTTCTCCCGAAAGGAGCGCCCGTGGCCTCGTTTGCCGGCGTCGACTACCTGGACTTCGATACCCTTCTCACCGAGGAGCAGAAACTCGTCCGCCAGACCGTGCGGGACTTCGTCGACGATCGGGTACTGCCGATCATCGAGGATTGCGCCTACGAGGGGCGTTTTCCGAAAGAGTTGATCCCTCAGTTGGCCGAGCTCCAGCTCTTCGGCTCGACGATCCATGAATACGGCCTCCCCGGGCTCGACTCGGTGGCCTACGGCCTGACGATGCAGGAGCTCGAACGCGGCGATTCCGGGCTGAGGTCGTTTGTCTCGGTCCAATCGGCACTTGTCATGTATCCCATCCACGCGTTCGGCTCCCAGGAGCAGAAGGACAACTGGATTCCGCGGCTGGCGGCCGGCACCGCCATCGGCTGTTTCGGCCTGACCGAGCCCGACTTCGGATCGAATCCCGCCGGGATGCGCACGACGGCCCGGACCGACGGCGATTCGTTCGTTTTGAACGGCGCCAAGGCCTGGATCACGAACGGGTCGATTGCCGACGTGGCGGTCGTGTGGGCGCGCCTCGACGGGGGAAAGATCCGCGGTTTCCTCGTCGAGAAGGGGACGAAGGGCTTCTCCACCTCCGAGCACCGGGGAAAGATGTCGCTCCGGGCTTCTGTGACGTCGCAACTCGCGCTCGAAGACTGCCGCGTCGCGAAATCCACCATGCTTCCGGGCGTCGAAGGCATCAAGGGGCCCCTTTCGTGCCTGACTCAGGCCAGGTATGGAATTGCCTGGGGGGGGCTCGGGTCCGCGATGGCGACGTATCAGGCCGCGCTCGACTACTCGATCGCGCGAAAACAGTTCCGCGACCGGCCGATCGCCGCCCATCAGCTCGTGCAGGAGCGGCTCGCCTGGATGATCACGGAGATCACGAAGGGACAACTGCTCGCCTGGCAGCTCGCCAAGCTCAAAGATGCCGGGACCCTCAAGCCGGAGCACGTTTCCATGGGGAAGCGCAACAACGTCTGGGTTGCTCGAGAGTGCGCTCGCCTGGCGCGTGAGACGCTCGGGGCCAATGGCGTCGTCAACGAATATCCGGTCTTTCGCCACCTGGCGAACATTGAATCGGTTTACACGTACGAGGGGACTCACGACATCCACACCCTGGTGATCGGCGAAGCCGTCACGGGAATTCCGTCGTACAACCCCCCCATGGAATAGCCTCCCGGTGGGAATCACCGGAAACCTCAAAACGATGGTCCTGTCGGAGCTCCTTCAGTGGCTGTCACTGGGGATGAAAGCCGGCACCCTCCTCGTCGAACGCCGCGGCATTCAGAAGAAGATCTATTTCTCCGGGGGCCGGATCACGTCGACCTCGTCGTCGGACCCGCGGGAGTACCTGGGGCAGTTCCTCGTTTCGCACGGATACATCAGCGAGGAGGAGCTCAAGATGGCCATGCAGGTCCAGGAAGAATCGTCGATTCTCCTTGGGAAAATCCTGGTCATGATCAACGCGATCTCGGAAGCGGACCTCCTCCGGCTGATGAGAAAAAAGGCGGAGGAATCGATTTTCGACATCTTCCTCTGGAGCGACGGGGAATTCGAGTTCATCGACAGCGAGGTTCCCGACCAGCAAATGGTCGCTCTGTCTCTGGACGTGACCGGGATCGTGATGGAGGGCCTCCGCCGCTTCGATGAGTGGAAACAAATCCGGCAGCGGCTCCCCTCTCTTTCCGTCGTGCCGCGAACCGTCCTGGGCTTTTCGATCGACAGCCTCACGGACCAGGAGAAGCTCGTCGTGCCCTATATCAACGGCGAAAGGTCGATTGAAGAGATCGCCGTGCAGACGCACAACTCCGATTTCGTGGTCGCCCGGATCGTCAACGCGGGCCTGCGGGACGGCACGATCGTTCTCGACCAGAGCCTTCCCTACGCGCGAGAAGTCGAGGAATCGGATCGGAGGGTGGCGGAGGATGTGGAACAATTCCTCCGCCGGGGACGGGCCCTGATGAATCAGGACCCCGAGACGGCCTGGAAGATGTTCAAGGCGGCTTCCGACCTGGACCCTTCGGATGCCCGGCCCCGGGACGCCCTTCGGCAGGCGGAAGACCGGTTGGCCGCATTCCTCAAAGGGGGAGGGGTCGAGAGGCACAAGGTCCCCGTCCTCAACATCCCGGTCTCGGAAGTGACGAACCTGACGCTGACTCCCAACGAGGGATTCATCCTCTCTCGGATCAACGGGTCGTGGGACGTGAAGGCGATCGCACAGATTTCGCCGATCCGCGAGATGGAGGTGCTGCTGATCCTTCGGAAGTTCCTCTCCGAGAAGGTCGTCCGGTGGAAGGAGAAGGGATGAGCCTTCCGGAAACGGCCGGATCGCCGACGATCCAGAATCTCAGGGGCCAGTCCCTCGCTTCCCCGGCGTAGTCCACGCCGATCCTCGAAGATTTCGCGATTTTTCGCGCCGGAACCGGGTCGATCCGAATTTCGAATTCCTCGGAATCCAGCAGATCGAGCCCCGACAGTTCTTTCGTGATGCCGAGAGCGGAACAGAGCTTCCCGGGGCCGGACAGGATCCTCGGATCGGCGCTCGGGTGACTCGCGGCGCGAAGCAGGACGGCCTGCGGGTCTCCCCTTTTTCGCGTCACGATGTTCGCGCAGAAGTGCATCCCGTAGACCTGGAAAACGTAGAGAAGCCCTCCGTCGCCGTACATCGGCTCGACTCGCTCCGTCCGCCTTCCTCCGAAGGAGTGCGCCGCCCGGTCCTTCGCGCCCAGGTAGGCTTCGACCTCGACGATTCTCGCTCCATGAGTCCGGCCCCCGGAAGAGCGCAGGATCCACGCTCCGAGCAGATTCCGCGCGACTGATCGGGTTTCGCCCCGGAAGAAATCCCTCTCGGCCCGCCGCCCGGGAATCCGATCCGGCTCGAGCGACAGGAGCGCGAGGGGCGTCCGCCTATGCCGGGACCGCAATCTCGGCGCTCAACCGGCGCTCGGGCGCCGGCGACCATCCCCGCCGAAGGACGAGAAGCGTCTGATCGTCCTCCGGCACCCGACCGCGAGTGAACGCGCGGACCTCCGCGAGAATCGTTGCAAGAATTTCCTCGGCGGTTTTCTCGATGACGGAAGAGACGATCTTCTTGAGCCGATCGAGGCCGAACTCCACATCCTTCGAGTCGTGGGCTTCGACGATGCCGTCGGTGTAGAGCACCAGCACGTCCCCCGGCTCGATCGTCACGAAGCCCCGGCTGTAGGTCGCCTCCCGCGAGGGCCCCAAAACCATTCCGGTCTGGCGGAGAAACACGGTCTCCGTGCTGCGAGCAAGGATCGGAGGGTTGTGTCCGGCGTTGACGTAGATGAAATTCCCGGACGTTTCCAGCTCGCCATAGAACAGCGAAACGAATTTGGACGTCAGTCGGGACTCATGGATGATCTTGTTCAGCCGCTCGACCGTTCTCACGATCTTGAAGTCTCTCGCGACGCCCATCCGAAGTCCGGTGTAGACGTCGCGGACCTGAAGGGCGGCCGGGAGCCCGTGCCCGGAGGCATCCGCGATGGCGACCCCGATGATCTGATCCGAGACCGGAATGATGTCGTAGAAGTCGCCGCCGACGACTTCGGAAGGACAGGACCTCCCCGCGATGTCGAAGTTTCCGAAGCGTGGAAGGCGCTTCGGAAGGATCGAGGTCTGAATCTGGCGCGCTTCCTGGAGCAGAGTCGCGAAGCGCTCCTGCCGGATCTTCTGATCGACGGCATGGCGGAGAATCCCGAGAGAAATCAGGAGGTCTTCGTCGTTGGCGCCGGGATCGACGGAGAAGGAAAGAATGAACTGCTCCTCTCCCACGGCGATGGCGGCGAAGCGGTCGGCGCCGACCTTTTCTTCGAAGGCGCGGTCGACGCCGGGGGCGTTCAAGTCGAGAACGACGACGCCGCTGTCCAGGACCTGCTCGATCGGCGGATAATCGAAAGGCACCGAAAGACCGATGGGGACCGTCTTGACCTCTCCGAACGTACGCGTGATCTCGTAGGTAAGGTCGCGGCGTTCGTAGAGCCGGCCTCCCCGGATTCCCAGGTCGTCGCGAAAGTTGTCGATCACGGCGCCCGCAGCAGCCACGACGGTGGAAGCCACGTCCGAGGACTTCTCGATCGTCTCGATGGCCCGTTCGACCTTTCGGAAGAGTGATTTTTTCGAATCCAAGACAGGAGATTCTATGGAGAAATCATCCTTTCGCCAAGAGCGCGCGAAGGACCCGGTCCTCGAACGCATGCCCCGTGCCGTCGTTGACTTTCCTTCCGTTGAGGACGATGGCGAAGACGTAGCTCTTGCCGGACGCCGCGGTCGCATACCCGGCGAGCGAGTTGACATGGTCGAGACTGCCGGTTTTCGCGAAGACCCGGCCGCGAACGGAGTGATCTCGAAACCGGTGGCGCAGCGTTCCGTCGCCCCCGCCTGAAATCGCGAGCGTCGAGACCCAGTCCTCCGCGAGGGGAGAAACGGCCATCCGGCGGAGGAAAGCGACGATGTTGGCGGCGGCAACGCGATTGTTGGGATTCAGTCCGCTTCCGTCGTGCAGATCGTAGCCGCCGGGGTTGAGCCCGAGGGAACCGATGAAATCCTTCTCCAGGCGCACCGCTTCCGCCCAACTCCCCTCTTTCCCCTTTTCGGCCGCGAGCGTTTTGAAGATCTGCTCGGCGTAAAAGCTCTGGCTCCGTTTGTTGGCGACCGCGATGGACGGAAGAAGGTCCGAGGTCGTCGTTGCGACGGTCGCCCAGGTCGAGTCGGGCTTCGTGGCGGATTCGATCACCCGACCGTCGACGGCAATGCCGTGCTGCGCGAGCCGCTCCTTCAGGACCGTGCCAAAGTATCGAGGCGGGTCGTCGATCGCGATGACGGTCGACCACCCGGATCGGTGGAACGGAACCGTCCCGGCCACCCGAACCACGTGGCTGCCGAAGTTCCGCGCGACGGCGAGACGGGCCGGGCGGCGGGCGGACACGGTCGTCGCCGAAGAGACCGCTTGAAGGAACTTCGTCGGAGGCTCGAACCGCACCGACGCGGGAGCGCCGGGCCGTGCCCCCGGCAGGACCGAAACGGACACGCAGTTGTCGTTGAAGGAGAGGGCCGAAATGGGAGCCTGGTACCAGCGCGCCTCCTGGCCGGGGGGCCACCCGGGATTGCGATACCTGGAATCAAAAAACGACGCGTTCAAAATGAGATCGCCCGACACCCGGGTAATGCCAACCAGGCGCAAGCCGTCGGCCCATCGGTCGAAAATCGCCTCGATGTCGTTCTCGTAGAAGCGGCCAGAAAGATTCGGATCGCCCCCGCCCACGACGAGAAGGGAGCCGGAAAGCAGGCCGTTGGCGACCGTACCGGAACGATAGAGGACCGTCTTGAAGCGATAGTCCCGGCCGAGCCCCGCGAGTGCGGCCGCCGTCGAGAAGATCTTGGATACCGAGGCGATCGTCAGGGCCGAATCGGGATTGACCGAAAAGATCGCGGGGCCGTCTCCCTTCTCTTCGGCGACGGCGATCGAAACGCCCGAGGACGGAGCCGGCGGCCTCTTCGCCGCCCGCGCAAGAGCTTCCCGAAGGTTGGCGCGGTCGCCGGCCGGGGTCGCCCCGCTCGCGACCGGAGAGGCCGCGACGGCCAGGACGGCCAGGACGAGAAAGGCGCCGCGAATTTTCTTTTTCAACCTCTTGGCCACCAAGGGATTATAAAATAGAAACCTTGATTTTCGACGAGACAACTCGCACTTTTGAAATTTCGGTCCGCGAGCTGGTCGAAGAGGACGAGATTTTCCATCGCGTCGGGTTCGAACGGAGCCGGAGCTGGCGTCGTCTCGCGCTCGGCGGCGAAGCGCACCGTCGCGTCCTGGCTTCCCGAATGGGAGTCTTCCCGGGCTACCGGGGAGAGGTCTGGGTGTCGAGCGAGTTCGAGACTCCGCGCTACCGCGCCGTCGTCAGCGGGCGCCTGGATGGGGTCGTCGAAGGCGAGCAAGGATCCTGGCTCATCGAAGAATACAAGACGTGCTCCTTCTCCGCCGCCGGAAGCGCCATCTTTCCTCCGGAGCGCGAGGCGAGGGCCCGAAGGCAGCTCCTCGCCTACGGCGCCCTCTGGGAGCGAGCGGGGCGGGGCCGGGTTCGGACCTCGCTCGTCCTCGTCGATGCCGCAGGACGTTTCGAAGAAATTCGGCCCGTCGCTTTCCGCTCCTCGGAGGTCGAAACCGACCTCCGAGGCCTGCTCGACGCGAAGTTCGACCGCCTCGAAGAGCTGCGCCGGGAGAAGGCGGCCAGGGCCGACGCCGCCGGCACGCTCCGATTTCCGTTTGCCGAGCCCCGGCCCATCCAGAAAGAGATGATGGAGGCCATCGGAGCCGCCGTCCGGGAAGGAAGGCACCTGCTCCTTCAGAGCCCCACCGGAACGGGAAAGACCGCCGCGGCGCTCTTCTCGTCTCTTTCGGAAGCGATGCGGAAAGGAAACCGCGTCGCGTTCCTGACCGCGAAGACTCTTCAGCAGAACCTCGCGATCGAAACCCTCCGAAAGATCAACGACGGGCAATTTCGAGTCCTCTGGATGCGCGCAAAGGAGAAAATGTGCGCGAACGACCGGATTTTCTGCGACGAGGACCATTGCCGGTTCGCCCGTGACTATCCGGTGAAGATGGCGAGGTCGGGCCTGATCGAAAGGCTCATCGAAACGCTCCCCGTCCTGGACCCCGACTCCGTGTTCGCTCACGCCCGCGCGGAGGAAGTCTGCCCCTTCGAGGTGCAGATCGAGCTGGCCCCGCGAGCGGACGTCTTCGTCGGCGACTACAACTACGTCTTCGAGCCGGTGACCTCCCTGCGCGCGTTCGGGCCCGATGAGCTTCGCGGCTGCATTCTCGTGGTCGACGAGGCTCACAACCTTCCCGAGCGGGCCCGCAGGATTTATTCTCCGGCGCTCGACGAAACCGACGCCGCGTTCGTCGCGAATCTCGCCGCCCTCTCTTCGGGCGAAATCTGGAGCCGGCTCGCAAACGGCGTCGAGGAGCTGCGCGAATTTCTGCGGTCCGCCGCGGGCGAGCTGGCCGAGGAGCCCGGGGCGATCGCCGAAACGCTTTTTTCCGAGGAGTCTTTTGGCGATTTTCTGTCCCGCTGGGACGAGGCCATGGTCGGGTACTTCGAATGGAAGCGCGACACCAACGACGCGTCCGAGGACGATCCCGTGATTGCCCTGCATTTCTCGGTCGTTCGTTTCGGCGTCGTGCTTCGTTTCGCCGCCGGCAAGGCCGATTTTGCGAACGTCGTGGAGAGGACCGCGGGAGGAATCCGAGCGTCGATGATCTGCCTCGACCCCGCGCGCGCTCTTGCGCCCATTCTGAACTCGGCCGCCTCCACGATCCTGCTTTCCGCCACGCTTGCGCCTTTCGAGGTCCTGCGCCGGCTGACGGGGCTTTCGCCGGATCGGACCGCCGAGTTGAATCTGCCGCCCCCGTTTCCCCGCGAGAACCGTCGCGTTCTCGTCGTCTCGTCGGTCCGTACGACCTTCACTTCCCGCGACCGCAACTACGACAAAATCGCCGACCTCCTGGCCCGGATGGCCGATGCCCATACGGGCAACGATCTCGCCTTGTTCCCTTCCTACAAGTTCCTGCGCGAGGTCGCGAGCCGGCTCCCCCCCATGCAGGCGCGCGTCCTCGAACAAAGGGAGCGCCTGACCGACTACGAGAAAAACCAGATCCTCGCCGCGCTCGAGTCGCCACCGTCGGAGGGGCTTCTCTTCCTGGCGGTGGCGGGAGGAATGTACGCGGAAGGCGTCGATTACCCGGGGGAGAAGCTCTCGGGTGTTTTCATCGTCTCGCCGTCCCTGCCCCAGGTCTCGTTCGAGCGCCAGCTGCTTCGAAGGTATTTCGACGAGCAGGACGAATCGGGATTCGAATTCGCCTACATTCAACCCGGAATGACGCGCGTGATTCAGGCCGCCGGCCGACTCATCCGTTCGGAGAGCGACCGCGGCGTCGTCGCTCTGCTCTGCCGACGGTTCGTCGAAGAGCCGTACCAGAGATACCTCCCCCGCGACTGGTACGACGAGAGCCCCGAGGAGCTCGTCACGAAAGATCCGGAAAAAGCCGTTCGTGAATTCTTCGCGAATGGATAGTGGTCCGCGACTCACCGTGGATTCCCTGACCGTCGACCCGGAGGGCCGGATCCTCCTCGTTCGCCGCGCGCGGCCTCCATTTCGGGGACGGTGGGCCCTTCCCGGGGGCTTCGTCGAGCTGGGCGAAACCGTCGAGGAGGCTTGCGTCCGAGAGACGAAAGAGGAGACGGGAATCGACGTGGAGATCGACAGGATCGCAGGGGTCTTTTCCCGGCCCGACAGAGACCCGCGGGGTCATACGGCGTCGATTGTCTTTCGCTGCCGGGCGATCGCCGGGGAGCTCGCCGGTGGAGACGACGCCGCCGAGGCTCGGTGGTTCGCTCCGAGCGAATGGGCCGCCCTTCCTTTTGCGTTCGATCATGCCGAGATCGTCGCGCGGCACGCCTTCGCGTGAGCCCGTTTTCGGTCTTCGACGCGACGATCCTTCCGTACCCGGAGCGGCCCGGGACCACCGTCGTCGCCGAATTCGCGCTTCCGACCGGATCTTTCAAGGACCGCGGCGCGGCGGCGGTCGTCGCGGGTGCCCTGAGCTCGGGAGCTCGGGCGGTCACCCTCGATTCCTCGGGCAACGCCGGCCTTGCCGTCGCGGCGGCCGCCGCTCGAGCCGGGCTCGTGTCCCGAATCCGCGTTCCGGCGTCGATCTCTCCCGCAAAGGCGGATCTTCTCCGGTCCACCGGAGCCGTCCTGGAGACGCATCCGTCCCGAGCGGACGCCGTTCGGGCCTGTCTCGAAGATTCGGATTCGTACGACGCCAGCCATGTCCGGAATCCCCTCTTTCGCGAAGGCGTCGCGACGCTCGCTGCGGCGTGGCTCGAGAAAGCGTCCATTCCCGCGACGATCTATCTCCCCGTGGGGAACGGCTCCCTTTTGCTCGGGTTGTGGGCGGGTCTGCGGGCGCTGCACCGGGCCGGGCGGATCGCCGTGCTACCCCGCCTGATCGCGGTTCAGTCGGAACGGTGCGCGCCGATCGCTCTGCCCGACTCCCCGGGCGACGGGAAGACGATCGCCGACGGATGCGCGATCCTCGAACCCCCGGCGGGCGAGGAAATCCGGCGGGCGATTGCCGAGAGCGGCGGAAAGGCGATTGCGGTCGCCGAGGAGGAGATCCGGCGGTCCTGGACCGCCGCATGGCGCGGCGGACTCCCGATCGAGCCCACCTCGGCCCTGGCGTTCGCGGGCCTCGCCCGCTCCGACGACTCGGGGACCGCCGCAGTGATTGCGACCGGTTCCGGGCTCAAGTGCCATCCCGGGTCCCCTTCCTCTCTCGAAAAGGGGCCTTAGGCTTCCTTTTTCTCGGGAAAGTTTTCCTTCAACCAGGATTTCTTGTTCCGGTTCCATTCGTCTTCGGTCCGCTTCCGGTTGATCTCCGCCGCGCGGGCGCGGCGCTCGTCTTCCGCGGCGGGATCCGGAGACTCGGGAGCGTTCGAATCCTTGCTCTCCACGTCGCTCATGGCGGGATTCTATTCGACGAGCGCGGACCGACGAAACAGGAGAACGCTCGAGCTGATCATCGCGAGGAAAACGCCGTTGACGACCAGGACGGCCGTCACGGAGGTCCGGGCGGCGATCGCGCCGGCGATCACATTCCCCAGGGGAATGGCTCCCCGGAACGCCAGCATGTAGACCGAGCCGACTCTTCCCCGCATCTCATCGGCGACCACGGTCTGAACCAGAGATATGAGCATCGTGAAGACCACGGAGAGGGCCGCCCCCGCGAGAAAGAGGAGAACGCACGAAACCGTGAAGGTGCGCGAGAGAGCAAATGCGACGACCAGCGAGGCGAAGACGATTTGCGCGGATACAGCCCGAACGCCCTTTCGCGCAGAATGGGAAAGCCGCGCGGCCGCCACCGCCCCGAGCACCGCGCCAACGCCGAAGAACGTCAGGAAGCGGCCGTAGGCCCGCACGTCCCTTCCGAAAATTGCTTTCGCGAAGACGGGCAGAAACGTCAGGAGCGGGAAAGCGAGGAAGCTGCCCGCGAAAGCGAGAAAAATCAGAGCCGTCATCGCGGGCGTGCGGCGGACGAACGCGAGGCTCTCGCGCAGGCTCTGCATCACCGGTGGGTGTTTGCCGGATCGCCGGACAAAACGGTTTCTCATCACCAGGAGGGCGGCAATCACGACGAAGAACGAGAGGCCGTTGAGTCCGAAACACACCGGCGCGCCGTATCTCTGAAAAGCCGCCGCCGCGAGCAGCGGACCCACCACGCGCGCGAGATTGAACTGAGTGGATTGCAGCGAAACGGCGTTGGGCACGTCCTCCTTGTCGACGAGAGTCGGGACCAGGGCCTGGTAGGCCGGGCCGCCGAACGACTGAGCGACGCCGGTGAGAAACGAGAGAACCAGGATGTGCCAGATCTGCACCTGATGAAAAAAGACGAGGGCGCCCAGGGCAAAGGCATTGGTCAACTGAACGAGCTGCGAGCCCAACAGAATCTTCCGCCGGTCGTACCGGTCGGCGACCACGCCTCCGAGCAGCGAAAACAGGATGAAGGGAGCGTCGCCGAGAAACGCGTCGAGGCCGAGCCAGAAGGCGGAACCGGTCATGTCGAAAATCAGCCAGTTCTGGGCAACCTCCTGCATCCAGGTCCCGCAGGAGGACGTGAACGACCCGGACCAGAGGAGCCGGTAGTCTCGATAGGAAAAAGCCCGAAAGGTTTTTTTCCAACCCTTCACGCCGTCCACCGGAGGCTCGGGAATCGGCGAGATCTTCGGGGACTCCTCGGCGGCGATCGAATCGCCGATTTCCTTGTCGACCATCTTTCGTATAACGTCCTCGCCCGGGAGAATATACGTGAAAGACCTTTTCCGGTTTCGCCTCCTTCTGCTCGTCTGGCCGCTCCTGACCGCCCCTCTTCGAGCCCAGGCGCCCGACCCCGAGCCGGATCACGGATCCGCCGCTCTTCACCGAGATCTTCTCCGCCTTCCAACGACCGCGAGCCTTCTCCAGGTCACCGCGCATCCCGACGACGAAGACGGCGCGTTGCTCACCCTTCTCGCCCGCGGCCGGGGAGTCCGAACGGGGCTCGTTTCCTTGACGCGCGGGGAGGGCGGCCAGAACAAGATCGGAACGGAGTTGTTCGACGAGCTCGGAATGACGCGGACCGAGGAGCTTCTCGCCTCAGCGGCGTATTACGGAGTGAGCCTCTCGTTTACCCGGGCGGTCGATTACGGGTACTCGAAGACGCTTTCCGAGGCTCTGCAGAAGTGGCGATTCGCGGAGCGCGACGGCGGGCCGGTCGTCGAAGATCTCGTTCGGGCAATCCGCCGCTTTCGTCCGGAAGTTCTCGTCGCCCGCTTCAGCGGAACGCTCCGGGACGGCCACGCGCATCACCAGGCGTCGGCGATCCTCGCGCGGAAGGCTTTTGCCGAAGCGGGCCGGCCGGACGCCTTTCCCGAGCTCCGGCGCGAGGGGCTCCTTCCGTGGCAACCGAAAAAGCTCTATATCGGGATCGTTCACGCCAACGAGCAATGGGCCGTTTCCGAGGATGTCGGCCGCTTCGATCCGCTTCTGGGGCTCTCGTACTCTCAGCTCGCCTGGGAGGGGCTCGCGCATCAACGAACTCAAGGGGTGGGACAGGTACGCCCCGATCCGGGACCGCGCAACGTGTATTACGAGCGGATCGACGGAACGCCCCTTGCCGACGTCGGCCCGGACGGCAAGATCGCAAATCCCTTCCAGGAGGGTCCGGCGAAGCGCGAGAACGGGTTTTTCGACGGCCTCGACGAGACGGTCCCGGGAATCGCGAAACGTCTGGGCAAGGCCGGCGAACCGCTCGCGGCCGACCTCGACCTTCTCGAGAGCGCCGCGGCCGAAGCGCTTCGGAAGTTCGATGCGATTCGTCCCGAGGCCTCTGCGGAACCCCTGGCCCGCGGCCTGAAACTCGCCCGTGAGATCCGCCGCCATCTCGACGTCCTTCCGATCGGCCCGGACGCCCGAAGCGAGGCCGCCTCGCTGCTCGACCGAAAGATCGTCGAATTCCAGGACGCGCTCAACGATTCTCTTTCGCTCACGATTCTCGCCCGCGTCGAGCCCGAGAAAGACCCCGGCTCGCCGTTTCCCGGCTTCCGCTTTGCCGTGGAAACGATGCGATGCGCCGTCGCCGGCGAATCGTTCCCGGTCTCCGTGACGCTCGTCAACCGGTCGCCCCGAGCCGTGAGGGTTGCCGCGGCCGAAGTCGTCGCGCCCCCCGGTTGGACGGTCGAGGCCGAAGCCCCCCTTTCCTCCGGGGACCTGGGACCGGCGGCCTCCGCGCGGTCGGTTTTCCGCGTCCACGTCGATCCTCATTCGCCCCCGACAGCCCCGTACTGGCACCGACGCGACGTGGAGGAGCCGCTGTACGACGTGGATGATCCTCGCCTCACCGGCGACCCGCGGCCGACCTTTCCCCTGACCGCGAACATTCGCTACGAATTCGGGGGAGCGGAGGCGTCGATCTCCCGCACCGTGATCACGCGGACCATCGACACCCTCCGGGGCGAAATTCCGCGGGACCTCGCCGTCGAACCCGCTGTGTCGATCCGGGCTCGGCCGCCGCTGGCCATCGTTCCCCTGGCAAACGCGGGGGGACGAGCGGTTCCCCTCGATCTCGAATTGACGAACCTCGCCACCGGAAAGCAGGACGGAAACGTGGAGTTCGCTGCTCCTCCCGGATGGGAGCCGCCCAGGCCCCGCCCGTACTCGCTGGCGAAGGAAGGCGACTCGCAGCGGATCGCATCTTCGCTCGAGGTTCCGAAGGGGGCGAAAGAGGGAGCGTACGTTCTGAGGGTCTCCGCCGGCCCCTTCGAGAAGACGGTCGACATCCTGGAACATCCCGACATCGCGCCGGCTTATTTTTTGCGGCCCTCGCTGACGAAAATCGAGCTCGTGGACGTCACCGTCCCGAACGACCTGACGATCGGCTACGTCCGGGGGCCGGAGGACTCGATTCCCGAGTTTCTTCAGCAACTGGGGATTCATGTCACGTTCCTCTCGCCCGAGGATCTCGAAAAGGGCGACCTCTCGGCATTTCCAACGATCGTGACGGGGCCGCGGGCCTACGACGTGCGCGACGACCTGAAACGATTTCATCGACGTCTCATGGATTACGTGGAGGGAGGGGGCCGGCTCGTCGTCCAATACAACACGAGCGTCCGGAGCTTTCGAGAGTTTCCGTTCCCCGCCACGTTTTCGTCCGAAACGCGTCGGATCACGGTCGAAGATTCGCCGGTCGAAATCCTCCATCCGGACGACCCCGTGTGGAATTTTCCCAACAAGATCACGCCCCGGGATTTCGACGGTTGGGTGCAGGAACGCGGCCTCTATTTTCCCGACCAGTGGTCCTCCGACTACATCCCCCTCGTGAAAATGCAGGATCCGGGTGAGGCGCCCCTCCTCGGCGGAACGCTCGAAGCTCATCCCGGCAAGGGGACCTACATCTACACCGCCCTTTCATGGTTCCGCGAGCTGCCGGAAGGAGTTCCGGGAGCGATTCGGATCTTCGTCAACCTGATTTCACCGAAAAAATGAAGCCGGGCGAAAAGGTCCCGGAATGACCGAGCTCAAACGCGAAATCGGCCTCTGGCGGGGCGTCGCCCTGAACACGATCGACATGGTGGGCATCGGCCCGTTCATCACGATGCCCCTGATCCTCTCGGCCATGGGAGGGGGCCGCGCGATCCTCGCCTGGATCCTCGGGGCCCTCCTCGCGATCTCCGACGGGCTCGTGACGGCGGAGCTCTCGGCCGAGCTTCCGGCCTCCGGGGGATCTTACGTTTTCCTGCGGGAGGCCTACGGTCCCGCAAAATGGGGCCGCCTCGTGTCGTTTCTCTTTCTCTTTCAGATCCTGATCTCCGCCCCCCTCTCGATCGCATCGGGCGCGAAGGGATTCGCGAATTACCTGAAATTCGTTTTTCCCGGGATTTCCTGGAGCGGCGGCGCCATCGCGGCTGCCGCGGCGCTTCTGCTGACGGCTCTGCTCTTTCGCAAGATCGGCTCCATCGGGAAGCTCTCGATCCTGCTCTGGGTGGGAGTGCTCGCGACGATCGCGGTCGTGATCGGGGTCGGCCTCCCCCACGTTCGGGTTTCGGCCCTCGCATTCTGGAACGCGCCGCGCCTCGATGGGCGCGCGGGCTGGTCGGGCCTCGGGATCGCCCTGATCTACGCCGTCTACGACTATCTCGGCTATTACAACATCTGTTACATCGGCGACGAGATTCACGAGCCCGAGAAGACGATTCCCCGCGTCATCGTGATCTCCATCCTGGCAATCGCGGTGCTCTACCTCCTGATGAACGTCTGCCTCGTCTCGGTGCTTCCCATGAAGCAGGCGATGACCTCGGAGCACGTTTTTTCCGATTACCTCGGTGTGCTCCTGGGCACCCGTTGGGCGAAGGCGGTTTCTATCCTGATCCTCTGGACCGGCCTCGCGTCGATCTTCTCTCTCATGCTGGGGTACTCGCGGATTCTCTACGCGGCGGCTCGGGACGGGAACTTTTTTTCGATTTTCTCGCGCCTTCATCCGACCGGCGCGTTCCCGTACGTGGCGCTCCTCGCCCTCGGAACCGCGGGAGCCCTCTTCTGCCTCCTTCCTCTCCCGACGGTGATCAAGTCGATTCTTTCGATCCGGGCAATCATCCCTTTCATGGCTCAGATCATCGGGTCGGTCGTGATCCGGAGGCGCAGTCCGGACGGCCGGCGGCCGTTTCGGATGTGGCTCTATCCGGTTCCCGTATTCGTCGCGCTGGGGCTTTGGGCTTATATCGTCGCCTCCCCCGAAAAAGGCTTTCAGGCAGCGGGAGCCGCCGTCATGTCCGCGGGCCTTGTCTTTTTTCTCGGCCGTTCGCTTCTGCTGAAACAGTGGCCGTTCGCAAGGCGCCGAGC
>JBOGJO010000071.1:0-11450 GCA_050747885.1 Thermoanaerobaculia bacterium | reverse complement strand
GCTCGCGATGGCGACGATGGACATCATCAAGCTAAACGGCGGCGAGCCCGCGAATTTTCTCGATGTGGGCGGCGGCGCCTCGGAGGAGCAGGTCAAGAACGCATTCCGCATCATCCTGTCGGACAAGAACGTGAAAGCCGTTCTCATCAACATCTTCGGCGGGATCATGCGCTGCGACATCATCGCGAAGGGCGTCGTGGCCGCGGTTTCCGAGATGGGACTTCAGATTCCGGTCGTGGTCCGCCTCGAAGGGACCAATGTGGACGAGGGAAAGCGGATCTTGAGCGAGTCGAAGCTTCGAATCACGCCCGCGGAGGACCTCGGGGACGCGGCCCGAAAGGTGTGCGCGGCCGTCGGTCATGCGACTTCCGGAGCGGGGCGCTGAATGTCGATCTGGGCCGGCAAAGGAACTCGACTGCTCGTTCAGGGGTTGACCGGTCGGGAAGGGACTTTTCACGCGGTCGCTTGCCGCGAGTACGGAACGCAGGTCGTCGCCGGCGTGACTCCCGGAAAAGGCGGCGCGCTCCACGAGGGGATCCCCGTTTACAACACCGTTTCCGACGCGGTCCGGGAGACGGGCGCGAATGCGTCGATGATCTTCGTCCCGCCCCCGTTCGCCGCGGACGCCATCCTCGAGGCGGCGGACGGCGGCGTCGGGCTCATCGTCTGCATCACCGAAGGAATCCCGATCAACGACATGATCCGCGTCGAAGCGTACCTGCTCGAGCTCGCCGCCAGGGGAAAGGACCCCGTCCGGTTGATCGGCCCGAACTGTCCCGGCGTCATCACGCCCGGCGAGTGCAAGATCGGGATCATGCCGGGACGAATCCACAAGCCGGGCCCTGTCGGCGTCATTTCTCGCTCCGGGACGCTGACGTACGAAGCGGTCTACCAGCTCACCCGACTCGACCTCGGGCAGTCGACCTGCGTCGGCATCGGCGGAGATCCCGTCAACGGAACGAGCTTCATCGACGTTCTCCAGGCCTTCCGCAGCGACCCCGGAACCGAGGGAATCATTTTGATCGGAGAGATCGGGGGGATGGCCGAGGAGGAAGCCGCGTGCTGGATCGCCGGGAATCTGCGCGACAAGCCGGTCGTCGCGTTCATTGCGGGACAGACGGCGCCGTCCGGACGTCGCATGGGACACGCGGGAGCCATCGTTTCCGGCGGACGGGGAACGGCTGCCGAGAAAATGAAGGCGCTGGCCGAAGCCGGAGTCACGGTCGTCAAGAGCCCGGCGGAGTTGGGGAAGGCGATGAGAGACGAACTGGCGAAACGCTAAACTGTCATCGCGAGACGCAAAGCGCTGTGGCGATCTGCCCCGGGACGGATTGCTTCGTTGCTCCGCTCCTCGCAATGACGGGCGGCAACCATTGAAAGCTCATTTCAGCAAGGAGTTTCATTTTGTCTGAACGCACCCTCACCATCCTGAAACCCGATTCGGTCAAATCCGGGAAGGTCGGTTCCATTCTGGCCCACCTCGAGAAGGAGGGCTTCCGCCTCGTCGGCGGGAAGAAAACCCATCTGTCGACGACCCAGGCGCTCGCCTTCTACGAAGTCCACAAGGACCGGCCTTTCTACAAGGCCCTCGTTTCGTTCATGACGGAAGGGCCCGTGTGGGTTCTCGCGCTCGAGCGATCCGAGGCGGTTGCCCACCTTCGGAAGGTGATGGGATCGACCGACTCGACGAAGGCCGAGGAGGGGACCATTCGAAACCTGTACGGGACCGACATCGAGCGCAACGCCATCCACGGGTCGGACTCGCCGGAGAATGCGGCGCGCGAAATCGCGTTCTTTTTTGCCGGGAGCGACCTGCTCTGAGGAGAGGTGGGCTCCTGACGTCCGAGCGAAGCCGGAGGAGCGGCCTCGGGCCGAAGCGCCCTGCGAAGCTGGCCTCCGAGTCGCGCCCGCCTGCTCCGCACACGAGACCGGAGCGGGCGCGAATGTCTGATCGTGAGGCCGGGGAGAGGTCTCCGATGGGAAGCGCATTCCCGGTCATCCTCTTCCTCCTCCTCTTCCTGCAAACATGCCCGCGTTCCGCCTTCGCCCAGGAGCCTCCCGCGGGCCGTTTCACGGCGAGCGTGGGAGCCGAGTACGTGCAGATCCCGGTCGTCGTGCGGGACCGTAAGGGGAAGTTCGTCGAAGACCTCGGGCGAGCGGACTTTCACGTGTGGGTCGACGGCGCGCCCGTTGCCGTCGAGGCCTTCGAGAAGAGCGTGCGGGCGCCGGTTTCCTTCGCGATCCTTCTGGACGTCTCGGGCTCGATGCGAATCGCCGACAAGCTGGAACGAGCCAAAGAGGCGATTCGCACGCTCGTCGAGCTTCGGCAGCGCGGCGACGATTTTGCCCTGTTCACGTTTTCGGACGAGGAGGTCCGAATCGTCGCGAACTTTTCCCCCGATCCCGGCCCGATGCTCCGTCGGCTCTTCTTTCTCAAGCCGGAAGGCAAGACCGCCCTCTTCGACGCCGTCGTGCAGACGAGCAACGAGCTGCTTTCGGGCCGCAACACGAAGAAGGCGATCCTGCTTTTCACCGACGGCGTCGACAACGCGAGCCAGATGACGTCCTCGGACGTCGAAAGAGTGATGCAAAACGAGAGCGTCCCGGTCTATGCCATCGGAATGAAGAATGAGTCCTACGACGTCCTGAGCGAGCAGCAACGCAAGGAATTGTCCCTTTCCGGGCTGGATCTCCTGGCGGTCTCTTCCGGGGGGCGGATGTTTCTCGTCGGGGGAGGCGATGACCTGCGCCCGGTCGCCAGCGCGATCGAGCGGGAGCTTCGGCGGCAGTATGTCGTGGGTTTTGAACCTTCCGGGGAGGGAGAGATAAGATATCACCCGATTGTCGTCACGGTCACCGGGGGCGGCACGCGGATCGTTCAATCCCGACGGGGTTACCGGGGATCCGCGCCGAAAACCGTGGCCACCGAAAAATGAGCCCGCCGCCGGGGGATCCGGCCGCGGCGAAGGCAAAGGAGAACCGATGAAGTTCCATTCCGTCCCTCCCGTGTGGCGCCTCGCGGCGCCGGTCCTCGCGATCGGCCTGCTGTCCGGGTGCGCCACGAAGCAGTACGTTTCCGGGGAAGTGTCGAAGAGCTCGGCGCAGAACGAAAAGCACATCTCGGACGTCGAGAGCCAGGTCGAGCAGACACAGACCCAGGTTCGCGAACACGACCGCAAGATTCAGCAGCTCGACAAATCCACTCAGGATGCCATTGCCCGCGCGCAGGAGGCCGGAAAGCTCGCGGCGGGAAAGTTCAACTACTCGGTGGTTCTTTCGGACGACAAGGCCCATTTCCCCGTCAACGGGCACAAGCTTTCGAAGGAAGCCGAGGAGCAGCTTGACGAATTTGTCGAGAAACTGAAGGCCGACGACAAGAACGTCTACATCGAGATCCAGGGCCACACGGACTCCACCGGCTCGCCCGAGTACAACATGCGTCTCGGTCAGGAGCGAGCGGACGCGGTCCGCCTCTACCTGAACCAGAAGGGCGTCGCGCTGAACCGCTTGAGCACGATTTCCTACGGCGAGACGCAGCCGGTCGACTCGAACAAGTCGAAGACCGGACGGTCCAAGAACCGGCGCGTGGTCATCGTCGTTCTGAGCTAGGGACTCGCTCGGCCCGATCGCCGCGGGAGCCCCACGGCGCTCCAGCGGCAGATCGCGCGCTCGGGAATCGCAACTCGCGGCATTGCTTTGCCCCTCTCGCCCGGGTTTCCGGAGTTCTCTCGTCCGGTCGAGGTGAAGAACTCCAGCTCAGACAGGGGCCGATTCCCTCCTCGCGACAGCCGCCGTCGCGCCGTCAGGAAGCGCGGCCGCTCCCGGTTCTCGCTCGTGGGATGGGGGCCCTCTCCATGAGCGAAGGCTCGCGAGGGTGGGGCCAACGCGCCGGCGCAGGCTGGGGCGCGGCCGCGCGCTTCGCGCACCAGACAAAGCGGCCGCACGCGTCCAACCGAGGGGAGGCTTCCCCTCGACTCCCCTCTCCCCTTGAGGGAGAGGGTGGCCGAAGGCCAGGTGAGGGGTTGCGAGGGAAAGCGAACTGCGGCCGAGGGGCGAGGAGCATTTGCCGAGCCGGCGCTGGGGCTGACCCGAGCAGGGCCGAGCGAATCCCAGACGATCCTTACCCGTTTGTTATGATGGCCGGCGATGGCGATTCTCAACTATTCGGAAGTTTCCGACTCGCGGCGCGTCTTCGAAATCGAGATTCCGACCGACGAGGTCGAGAAGGCGAAGCAGGGCATCACGCGAAATTTCGCGCGGCGGGCGCATCTTCCCGGGTTTCGGAAGGGAAAGATCCCGGAGTCCGTTGCCGCCCAGCGCTTCGCTGCCGAGATTCGCGAAGAGTTGCTGGAGCATTTGATCCCGGACGCCCTCGGGAGCGCCATCGCGGAAAAGGGAGTTCAACCGCTGGGCCGGCCGCGAATCGAAGACCTGAGGTTTCAGGAGGGCCAGCCGCTGGCGTTCCGCGCCAACGTGGATGTCCGGCCCCCGATCGATCCCGGCGACTACACGGGCCTTCCTCTGCATGACGTTTCCGTCGAGCCGGACGCCCTCGAGATCGAGCAGACGCTTGCCCGGATCCTCGAGTCGCACGCGGAGTTTCTTCCGATCGAGGGTCGGCCCGCCCGGAGCGGCGATTTCGCGATCGCCGACGTGGCGAGCCGGCCGGTCGAGATCCAGAGCCCCGTGCTCTACACGGGATCGGGCGACGCGGTCGCCGACGAGAAGGCCGGCGAATGGGAGCGCGACGAAAAGATCACGCTGGAGGTCGGGCACCCGGATTCGATGCCCGAGGTGAACGAAGCCCTTCTGGGCGCGAGCCCTTCGGAAACGCGAAAGTTCCGAAAGACTTTTCCGGCCGACTTTCCGAATGAAAAGCATGCGGGCAAGACGTTCGATTACGAAGTGACGCTCGTCGCCCTCAAAGAGAAACGGGTCCCGGTGCTCGACGAGGAGTTCGCCCGCCACGTCGGCAACGCGGAGTCCGTCGCCGAGTTGAACGAAAAGATCACGGGCGGGATCCGGTCGGAGAAGGAAGCGGCCCGCCGCCGCAAATTCCATCGCGAGATCCTCGACAACCTTCTCTCCGGCGTCAAAATCTCGCCTCCCGAAGTCCTCGTGGAGGCGGAAGTGGAATCGGCCCTGGAGGACTATGCGGGATACCTTCAATCCCGGGGCGTCGATCCGAAGGACGCGGACTGGGACAAGCTGGCGACCGACGCGCGACCCGGAGCCGAGAAGAGGGTTCAGGAATACCTGCTCCTCGACGAAATTGCCCGGCGCGAGGACATCTCGGTGACTGAGACCGAGGTGGACGCCGAGGTGCGGAGCAGCGCCGCCCGCCGGGGGGTCGACTTCGGGGAGCTGCGCGATCGTCTCGAGAAGGGCGGCCGGCTCGGGTCGGTTCGCCAGGAGATCCGGCTGCAGAAGGCGATGACGTGGCTGATCGATCATGCGTCTCTTCAGCCAACGGAACCGGTTGCGAAATAAAATCGCCGTTTCGAGCATTGAAGCAGGCATGAAAGACCCGAGGGTCGTTCGAGGGGAAGAAGAAGAAGGAGGAGGTGGCTCCGTGCTGGTCCCGATGGTCATCGAACAAACGAGTCGAGGCGAGAGAGCCTACGACATTTATTCCCGGTTGCTCAAAGACAACGTCATCATTCTGGGGACGCCGATCGACGACAACGTCGCGAGCCTCGTCATCGCCCAGATGCTCTTCCTCGAGGCGGAAAACCCCGAGAAGGACATCATGCTCTACATCAATTCCCCCGGCGGCGTGGTCACTGCCGGCCTCGCGATCTACGACACGATGCAGTACGTCAAGCCCGACGTTCAGACGATTTGCATGGGTCAGGCCGCGTCGATGGCTTCGGTTCTGATGGCGGCGGGAGCGCCCGGGAAGCGCCATGCGCTTCCCAACGCCCGGTTCCTGCTCCATCAGCCGTGGACTTCGGGGCTGCAGGGCCAGACCTCGGACATCGAGATCCATGCGAAGGACCTCATTCGCTTGAAGAAGAAGATCACGGATATTTATGTCAAACACGCGGGGCAGCCCTTCGAGAAGGTCGAGAGGGACACCGACCGCGATTTCATCCTCGAGGCCGACGAGGCGAAGAAGTACGGCCTGATCGATCACGTGTTTACGAGTCGGGACGACACCACGCTGAAGGCCGCGGGCTAGCGCGGACGCCGGCGGGCGACGCGATGCTCTCGTCGCGACGAGCGTCTTCGCCGCCCGGAAATCGTCGACGTACCTGGTCGGTAGCGCCCCCCGATTATGGTAGGATGAAGTCGACTGCGGGGCCTGGCAGCTTTTCCGGAGGGTGAATGTCCAAAAAAACAGGCAACGGCGATGTGTTGCGTTGCTCTTTCTGCAACAAGAGCCAGCGTGACGTCAAGAAGCTCATCGCGGGGCCAACCGTTTACATCTGCGACGAGTGTGTCGACATCTGCCTGGACATCATCGCGGAAGACCGCGTTCTCGAGACCACCACGCCCGAAACGAAGCTTCCGAAGCCCAAGGAGATCAAGGAATTCCTCGACTCCTACGTCATCGGGCAGGATCAGGCGAAGAAGAAGCTCGCCGTGGCGGTCTACAACCATTACAAGCGCATCGATTACTTCGAGAGAAACCGCAAGCTCGACGTCGAGCTCCAGAAATCCAACATCCTTCTCATCGGTCCGACCGGAACCGGCAAGACCCTTCTCGCCCAGACTCTGGCGAAGATGTTGTCGGTCCCGTTCACGATCGTGGACGCGACGACGCTGACGGAAGCGGGGTACGTCGGGGAGGACGTCGAGAACATCATCCTCAAGCTCTATCAGGTGGCCGGCTCCGACAAGGAGAAGACCGAGAGGGGAATCGTCTACATCGACGAAGTCGACAAGATCGCGCGCAAGGGCGAGAACCCCTCGATCACCCGCGACGTCTCGGGAGAGGGAGTTCAGCAGGCGCTGCTCAAGATTCTCGAGGGGACGGTCGCGAACGTTCCACCCCAGGGAGGGCGCAAACACCCTCACCAGGAATTCATCCAGATCGACACGACGAACATCCTCTTCATCTGCGGGGGGGCCTTCGTCGGTCTCGAGGACGTGATCGCGCGCCGCCAGACCGAAAAGACGATGGGGTTTGGAGCGAAGATCCAGACGAAGCGGGAAAAGCGAACGGGAGTCCTTCTCGAGAAGATCCATCCCGAGGACCTCATCAAATTCGGGATGATCCCGGAATTCGTCGGGCGGCTCCCGGTCGTGGCGACCCTGTCGGAGCTCGATCTGGCGGCGCTCGTCGAGATCCTGAAGGAGCCCAAGAATTCGCTGGTCAAGCAGTATCAGACGATGCTCGAATTCGAGAACGTGAGCCTGAAGTTCACCGATGACGCCCTCGAGGCGATCGCGGAAGAGGCGTTGACGCGCAACGTCGGCGCTCGCGGCCTCAAGATCATCATCGAAGAGCTCATGCTCGACGTGATGTACCAGGTGCCCTCCGACGAGGAAATCGAAGAGTGCGTCGTCACCAAAGAGACGGTCAAGAACCGCACGAAGCCCATCACGATCCTCCGGAAAGCCGGATAACCGATGGCCGACGCCTTCGAGACTCTGCCGCTCGTTCCGCTGCGGGACATGGTCGTGTTCCCGCACCAGATGTCCCCCTTCGTCGTTGGCCGGGAATCGTCGATCCGGGCGCTCGAGAGAGCGCTGGCGACGCCCGAGAAGCGAATTTTCCTGTCCGCCCAGAAAAATCCGAAGGTTGACGAGCCTTCCGCCTCGGACATCCACGAGACGGGCGTGGTCGCCCAGATCCTCCAATCCCAGAAGCTGCCGAACGGGCACATCAAGGTGATGGTGGAAGGCGTGCACCGGGGCGTGATCCGGTCCTTTCTGTTCGAGAGGGACTCCTTCCTCGTCGAGGTCGTCATTGCCGTCCCCGCGAAGGGCGGATCGCCGGACGATCTTCGCGAATTCATGGCGAAGGTCCTGACGAGCTTCGAGCAGTACGCTCGCCTGTCGCACCACCTCGCGTTCGACGGCTTGGCCGCGACGCTCAAAACCGACGACCCGGACCGGTTTTCCGACACCCTCGCTTCTCACCTGAACGTGGTCACCCCCGAAAAGCAGGCTCTGCTCGAGGCCCTGAAGCCCTCGGAGCGGCTCGCGAAGATTTCGGATCTGCTCGAGGCGGAGATCGAGAAAATCAACCTCGACCGCCGCATCAACAACAAGGTCAAGAAGCAGATGGAGAAGGCCCAGCGCGAGTATTACCTGAACGAGAAGATCAAGGCGATCCATCAGGAGCTCGGACGCAACGACGACCGCTCCGACGAGACCGCGGAGCTGAAAAAGAAAATCGAAGAAGCCGAAATGCCGAAGGAAGTCGCCGAAAAGGCGATGTCGGAGCTCAAACGGCTGGAGGCGATGCCGGGGGTATCGGCCGAAGCCACGGTTTCCCGAAATTACATCGACTGGCTCCTCGCGGTTCCGTGGAAGAAAGACGCCAAGGAGTGCAAAGACATTGGCCTGGCTGAAAAGGTCTTGAACGACGACCACCACGGCCTGGAGAAGATCAAGGAGCGGATTCTCGAGTTCCTCGCGGTCCGGCAGCTGTCCAAAAAAGCCCGCGGCTCGATTATCTGCTTCGTCGGCCCGCCCGGCGTGGGCAAGACCTCGCTCGCCCGGTCGATCGCGAAGTCTTTGAACCGGCCCTTCGTTCGGTTGTCCCTCGGAGGGGTGCGCGACGAGGCGGAGGTGCGGGGCCACCGGCGTACCTATATCGGGGCTTTTCCCGGGCAGATCATCCAGATGATGAAAAAGGCGGGCGTCGTCAACCCGGTATTTCTCCTCGACGAAGTCGACAAGATGTCGATGGATTTTCGAGGCGACCCGTCCTCGGCGCTTCTCGAAGTTCTGGATCCGGAACAGAACCACGCGTTTGTGGACCACTACCTGGACGTGGAATACGACCTGTCGAAAGTCATGTTCATCGCGACCGCCAATGTCGCGCATCCCATCCCGCCCGCCCTGAAGGACCGGATGGAGATCTTGAATCTCTCCGGGTACACGCACCAGGAGAAGACGCAGATTGCCCAGCGGTTCTTGGTTCCCAAGCAGATCGAGGAACACGGGCTGGAGGCGGACTCCATCGTGTTTTCGGATGAAACGATCCTGGCGATCATCTCCGACCACACTCGCGAGGCGGGGGTTCGGAACCTCGAGCGTGAAATCGCGAGCATCTGCCGGAAAGTGGCGAGGAAAGTCGTTGCGGCGCAGGTGACGCCGCCGATCGAGGTTCGGCCGGACGACCTCAAGGACTATCTCGGCAAGGCGAAGTTCCGGAATCGGAAAAAGGGCGAGACCTCCGAGGTCGGGATGGCCACGGGCCTGGCCTGGACCGAAGTCGGAGGCGAGATTCTGACGATCGAAACCAGCCTGCTGAAGGGAAAGGGCGCCCTGACCCTCACCGGCTCGCTCGGCGACGTCATGCAGGAATCGGCCCGGGCCGCGGTTTCTTACGTTCGGAGCCGTGCGGAGATTTACGATGCGGACCCCGACTTCCATGAAAAGAAGGACGTCCACATCCACGTTCCGGAAGGGGCGATTCCCAAGGACGGTCCTTCGGCCGGCATTGCGCTGGCGACCTCGCTCTTCTCCGCGGTGACCCGGATCCCGATCCTGCGGGACGTCGCGATGACCGGCGAGATCACGCTCAGGGGCAAGGTGTTGCCGGTCGGAGGGATCAAGGACAAGGTCCTCGCGGCGTATCGCGCGGGAATTCGCCTGGTCATCCTTCCCGTCGAAAACGAAAAGGATCTCGACGAGATCCCGAAGGAAGTCCGCGAGGCGATGGAATTTCAGCTGGTGGAAAATATGGACGAGGTGATTCGCGTCGCCATGGATCACGCCTCGGTGGCGACCCCGAAGCCCGTCGAGGTCAAGGGCGACCTCTCGAATCCCGGCTTGATGCACTGATCGCCGGACCGCGCCTTTCGCGGGAAGAATCATGAAAAAGGAACGGCTCCTCGCCGCGGTCCACGCTCCGGGGGACTTTCCGGCCCACATCGGCCCACTCGTGGCATTCGGGGGGCGAAGCAACGTGGGGAAGTCGAGTCTTTTGAATGCATTACTGGGGATCCCCGTGGCCCGGACCTCCAAGACCCCCGGAAGGACACGGGCGATCTACCTGTTCGACACGCGCGAGGGATGGGTCGCGGCGGACTTGCCGGGCTTTGGCTTTGCGGCGGTTTCCCGGGGCGACCGGGCTTCCTGGAAAGAGCTCGCGGCCTCGTTGTTCGAACGCGAAACACCCCTCTTGACGGTGCAGCTGATCGACTCTAGAATACCGACTTCCGACTTCGACCTCGATTTCCGCGACTATCTCCGAGATCTGGCCCTTCGGTCGTCATGTGTCGCGACCAAAGCGGATCGGTTAAATCAGTCGGAACGATCCCGCGCCAGAGCCAGACTCGAGAAGGAATTCGGCGACGTCCTGTTTGTTTCCTCTAGAACGGGCGAAGGGATCGAAGCTTTGAGAAAAAGGATTCAAAAGGAGCTTTCCAATGGCGAGACGCCCTAAGAACGGTACAGATTCCCCGGTGGGGACGATGGATCCGCCGGCCTCCGCGGACGAGGAGCTGCCGGAAGAGCCCGAACACGCTCCGGCGGAGCCGGGGGAAACGGCGGAAGCGGAGGCGGGCGACACCCTCGATATCCGCAGCCTCCACGAAATGAACATGGCGCAGCTCACCCGGATCGCCAAGGACCTGGAGGTCGAGAACCCGGCGGGCATGCGCAAACAGGACCTGATCTTCAAGATCCTGCAGGTCCAGACCGAGCGGAAGGGCCTGATCTTTTCGGAAGGCGTTCTCGAATGCCTGCCGGACGGGTTCGGATTCCTGCGCGCGCCCGAGTACAACTACCTGCCGGGGCCCGACGACATCTACGTGTCCCCGTCGCAGATCCGCAAGTTCGACCTGCGGACCGGGGACACGGTTTCCGGTCAGATCCGCCCGCCGAAGGAGGGAGAGCGGTACTTCGCCCTGATCAAGGTCGAGGCGGTGAACTTCGAGCACCCCGACGTCGCGCGCGAGAAGATCTTCTTCGACAACCTGACTCCCCTGTACCCGCAGGAGAGGATCAGGCTGGAAGCGCCGGCGAATCTGTCTTCGCGGGTCCTCGACATCATCTGCCCCATCGGAAAGGGTCAGCGCGGCCTGATCGTCGCTCCTCCCCGGACGGGCAAAACCATGCTCCTGCAGTCGCTCGCGAACTCGATTTCGACGAACCATCCGGAGGTCACTCTCATCGTTCTCCTGATCGACGAGCGGCCCGAGGAAGTGACCGACATGCAGCGCACGGTCAAGGGGGAAGTCATCTCCTCGACGTTCGACGAGCCCGCGCAGCGGCACGTCCAGGTGGCTGAGATGGTCATCGAGAAGGCCAAACGTCTCGTCGAGCAC
>JBOGJO010000070.1:0-7288 GCA_050747885.1 Thermoanaerobaculia bacterium | reverse complement strand
GGATCGCCGTTCCGCCCGGGCGGCCCTCGGCGGCGGGGCTTTTTTCGCTGCGCGACCAGGACGATTTGGACCGGGTCATCGCGGAAACGCAGAGCGACCACGTGCTTTTCGCGACGACGGAGGAGCTCTTTCGCGATCAGGCCATCGAGCACCTCGCGTTGAGCGGGCGCTCATCCCTGTGGTCGCTCCCCTCGCCGTATGAAACGCTGATCGGGCGCCTGCGCTTTCGGTCCCTGGGAGAGCTCCCGCTCCTGGAGGTGCGAACGGCGGCTCCCCAGGGCGCCGCGGCGTGGGCGAAGAGGAGCTTCGATCTCGTGGCCGCCTTAGCCCTCCTGCTGCTCTCTTCACCCCTGTGGCTCCTCTCCTGCCTGCTGATTCGAGCGACGTCCGGCTCTCCGATTTTCTATACCCAGCCGAGGGTCGGCCGCGGGGGACGCGTCTTTCGCCTTCGAAAGCTGAGGACGATGCAATCGGGCGCCGAAGACGAAACGGGTCCGGTCCTTGCGGCCCCGAACGATCCGAGGGTCACCCGGGTGGGGCGTTGGCTAAGGGGCTCGCGGATCGACGAGATTCCGCAACTCTTCAACGTCCTGGGCGGGGAAATGAGTTTGGTGGGCCCGAGGCCTGAGCGGCCGGAATTCGTGGAGGCTTTCGAACGGGACATCCCGGGTTACGCCCTGCGGTTCTCCGTGCGGCCGGGACTGACCGGACTCGCCCAGGTTTCGGGCGAGTACGAGACCCCGGCACAGATCAAGCTTCGGTACGACCTGGGGTACATCAACGGCTGGTCGCTCGGCCTCGATTTCGTGATCCTGGCGCGAACCCTACCGGTCGTGCTCACCCGCCGCGGCATCTGAGGGGGCGAGCCGGGGAATTGCCGCCGCCGAGCCCGATCGGAGCTCCCGCCGGAGCTCCAAGATCCGCCGAACGACCAAAGGCCCCTCCGATTTCGGGAGCTCGCGATGGAGAGCGGGGGACAGCCAGATCGCCCGAAGGGCGTCCTGCGCGGCGTCGTCGGCGTCCCCCGCGTCCGCGTGGGCCCGGCTCAGGTTCAGATCGGTCTCGGGCCTTTCTTCGAGGGCGAGGGAGCGCCGGAGCTCCTCGATGGCCTCGCCGGTCTCGCCGAGCAGGAGCGCGCTCGTTCCGAGCAGATACGAGGGACGGACGTCGAAGGGCAGCCGTTCTTCCACGGAACGGAGCGCTTCCCGAACGGCGGGCAGCAGCCGCCGCTGCTGATCCGCGTCGAGCCGGGTCGTGAGGAGGAGCGCCTGCTCGCAACGGGACAGCTGGATCTTCGCGCGATAGAACCGGAACTGCGGAGCCAGGACCATCGCGGCCGCGGCCGCGTAGAGAAACACGAGCAGGGCGGCTGCCTTCCGGCTCATGGGCCCAACCTGTCTTGCGCGCCCTCCAGACGGTGAAACGCGGCGCCCAGGAGGAGCAGGAGCCACACGCCGGACGCGGCAATCTGGAACGGGAACCACGTCGCGGCCGCGATCGCCCCGGCCGCGAGGCTCGAGGCCTCGGCGGCGGCTTCGGAATCGCGGCGGCCGAGGGAAAAGGCACGGATCAGCACCAGCGCGAAGGCCGAGATCAGGAAGACTCCCGAAGGAATGCCGACGGCCGCCAGGATCTCGAGATAATCGCTGTGCGCTTCCGAGAAGGAATTCGTCGCCATTCCCATGACGGTGAGGTTCTGATGGTGCCGGGCCTCCGCCTGGATCCTCCGGGGAATGAACTCGCTCGCAAAATTCCCGGGCCCGATGCCGAGCCACGGCTTTGCGCGAACCATTTCGACTCCGGCGAGCCACGGCGCCGCCCGAGCCGACAGCGCCGCGTTCCAGTCGCCCTGCCGGGCGTGGTAGATCCCCCGAAAAACGCGAAAGCGAAGCTGCCGCGATCCTGCGATCCCGACGACCATCAAGGCCGCCGCCGCGAGAATCGGGATCGCGGCCCGCCTTCGGAAACGGAGGATCAGGTAAACCACGGCCCCTCCCCCGAATGCGGCGAGCCCCGAGAGCGTCTGCGTCGCGAAGATCCCCGCCACGACGAGCGCCGCCGCGGCGCGGGCGGGCCATCGCCACTTTCCGGAAAGAGCCCGGGGCAGGAGAGCGACTGCGGCGAGCGCCAGGCTGAGGCCGAGGTAGCCGGGATTCCCGAGCAGGGCGCCGAGGCCCGTTCGCTGGGTCTGCTCCGTGACGGCGATCGGGGAATAGAGGCCAAACGCGGTGAGCAGAACGATCACCGCGTTGACCGCGGCTCCCGCCGTGAACAGGAATGTGATCCAGGGAAAGCGATTCGAAGACGCAAGGCTTGCCCCGACACCCAGCGCCAGGAGGAACAGCGACGAAGTTTGCAGCGTCCGCAGGGAGTCCGCCGGACGGGGCGAAGCGATCGAGGAGAGAAGGGCGCCCAGAAGACCGGCGGCGAAAAGCGCGAGGATGCACCGGCGCCAACGGCCGGGCCCGATCCGAAGGGGATGGGATCGGCGCAGCCTGGACCAGAGGGCGGCGCCGGCAGCGAGGGTGATGCCAATCTCCGCCAGCAGGGCTTTGGGCGCTTCGAACGCGTCGATCGAGCGAGGATCGAAGGCGAACCATGACGCGAGAACGGCGAGCGAAGCGCCCGCAGACAGCAGAAAGCCCGCAAAGCCTCCGTTTCGGGTCACGGCCGGGGTGGCGGCCGGCTTTTTTCGCGGCGATTTCGATCCGGCGCGGCGTGCCATGCAATTCGGGAGTCTAACTGCAATTCGGCGCTCTCCCGATTTGTTATCCTTGCCGGATGGACTTTTTTCGGCGGCATCGAACGGTGATCGTCCTGTCGGCTGCCGTCGGGTTTGCGGCCTGCGCCCTCTCGTTTGCCTACCTGACGAGCGTCGTGACGTCCCGGTTCAACGGCCGTCGCTGGAATCTCCCCTCCCGAATCTATTCCGACGTGAAAACGGTCTCGAGCGGCCTCTCGCTCACGCCCGACGAGCTCACCGACAAGCTGCGCCGCCTTTACTACGCCCAGACCGATGCGGCTCCGGAACGCCCCGGGCAGTTTCGCGTCGAACGCAACGGGGTCGACGTCTGGCTCCGTTCTTTCGTCGACGTCGGGCGGGCTTTCGAGGGTTTCCCCGTTCGCATCGCCTTCTCGGGAGGAAAGGTCGTTTCCCTCGAGACGACGAGCGCTCAGAAGCTTCCCTCGATCGTGATCGAGCCGGAGCTCCTCGGTTCGGTGTTCGACAAGAAGCTCGAGGACCGCAGCCTCGTTCGCCTCTCGGAGGTCTCGAAGTGGCTGGTCGAGGCGATCCTCACGCGCGAAGACCGCGACTTCTACCGCCACGGGGGGATTTCGGTCCGGCGGACCGTGGGAGCGCTCATGGCGGACCTGCGCCACGGGTCCGCAGCGCAGGGGGGCTCCACCCTGACGCAGCAGCTCGTCAAGAACCTGTATCTCTCTCCGAAGCGGACCTTCAAGCGGAAAGCGATCGAGGGTCTCATGGCGGTCGTTCTCGACGCCTCGTATTCGAAAGACGAGATCCTTCAAGCCTACCTGAATGAAATCTACCTCGGGCAGCGCGGGGCCATTTCGATCACCGGCGTCGGCGAAGCGTCACGGTTCTACTTCGGCAAGAACGTCTCGGATCTCGACGTCGCGGAGTCTGCCACCCTGGCGGGAATGATCGCCTCCCCGGGCCGGTTCAACCCGTTCCGAAATCCCGAGCGCTGTCGCGCCCGCCGGGACGCGCTTCTGCGGATGATGGCGTCGGCGGGTCAGATCGACACGCCTCAGCTCGACGCGGCGCTGTCGGAGCCGTTGACGCCTTCCTCGGGACCTCCCGTACGGGTCCAGGCGCCGCATTTCGTGAATTTCGTGGAGAGCCAGCTCCAGGAAAAGTACGGCGAGAAACTCGGCACCGAGGGTCTTCAGATCTTCACGACGCTCGACGTCGACCTGCAGCGCAACGCCCAGAAGGCGGTCACGGACGGATTGACGAATCTCGAGAAGAACTATCGCCGGCTGCGCAACGCTTCGCGAATCAGCCCGCTCCAGGGAGCCCTGATCGTGATCGATCCGGGGACCGGAGCCGTCCGCGCCCTGGTGGGCGGCCGCGACTACTCGATTTCGCAGTTCAATCGGGTGACTCAGGCCCACCGGCAGCCGGGCTCCCTCTTCAAGCCGTTCGTGTACCTCGCGGCATTCTCGCGGCGCGACCTTCAGCCGCCGATCAGCCCGGCGACCATGCTGATCGATTCGCCGATCACGCTCGTCTGGGGCGCCGGCGGCGACAACGAGCGCTGGACCCCTCACAACGACGACAATCAGTACCGCGGCCCGATCTCCGTTCGCAGGGCTCTGGAGATGTCCGTCAACGTTCCGACGGTCCGGGTGGCCGTGGAGGCGGGACTCGACACCGTCGTCGCCGCCGCGCGCGCCGCGGGGATCTCCTCGCCCCTGAGGGGGTACCCCTCGCTGGCGCTCGGATCCTTCGAAACGTCGCCGATGGAGATCGCCTCGGCGTATTGCGCCCTGGCGGACGGGGGAGTGCGGGTCGAGCCGAGCGCCATCGTGGGAGTCACGGATGCCGCCGGAAAGGTCCTCGAGCGCCGTGAAACTCCCCTCAAGCGAGTCCTGCCGCCGGACGCGGTGTTTCTGGTCGATTCCCTGATGCAGGGAGTCGTGAACCGCGGCACGGGCGGGGGAGTTCGTTCGCGTGGAGTCCAGGGCGTCCTCGCCGGTAAGACCGGCACGACCAACGACGGTCGCGACGCCTGGTTCATCGGGTTTTCACCGAAGATCCTCGCGGCGGTGTGGGTGGGTTTCGACGACAACCGGGGTCTGAATCTTTCAGGGTCTCAGGCGGCCGTGCCGATCTTCACCGAGTTCATCAAAGGCGTTCCCGCGAATCTTCTCGAGGAGCGATTTCCTCCGCCGGCCGACATCGTGACAGCCCAGATCGATCCGGAGACAGGAATGCTCGTGACGCCATACTGCCCGCAGACCATGACCGAGGTCTTCCTGCTTGGAAGCGCCCCCACGCAGGCCTGCACCGTGCACTCGCCCGAGAACCGGGCGGCCGTGGCTACGGCCGGCGCAGAGCCCCAGGGCCCTTGAACTCAACGACTCCGAGCGCCGGGTCATCTCTTTCGGCCGCCGACAGGGGCGGAGGCGGCTCGGTCCTGGCCTGGACGAAGCGGTAGTCGAAGACGCCTTTCTCCGTTCCGGCGAGGAGGAATTTGCCAGTCTTCTCGATGGCCAGGGCCCGTACCACGTTGGTGGACATGCCCGTGTTGAAGGGTTCCCAGCTGCCGCCCCCTCCGGTCGTGCGAAAGACGCCTTCCTGGGTGCCGGCGTACAGGGTGTCGGAATTGGTCGGGTCCATCGTCATCCCGAACACGTTCGTGTTCGTGAGGCCGATGTTGACGGCCTTCCACTCGCCTCCGCCGCTGTTGGTCTTGAAGACGCCTTCCTGGGTGCCCGCATACAGCGTTTTCGGCTCTTTCGGATCGACGAGCAAGGCGAAGATGACCGAGTTTTTCGGCAGTCCCACGTTGACCGCCTTCCAGTGGGCGCCCCCGTCCGCCGTGCGGAACACGCCGCCCTCGTTGGTTCCGGCATAGAGGACGCCGGAGCTCTTCGGGTCGAGCGCGAGCGCGAGCACGTCGGTGTTCGTGAGCCCGTCATTCAAGACCATCCAGGTTTTCCCGCCGTCCACGCTCTTGAGCACGCCCGAGAGCGTCGTGCCGGCGCGCAGCGTGTGGGGATCGGCGGGATCGAGAAGAAGGCAGTGCACATTGCGGCTCTGCGACTGGGAGTTTGCGAGGCTCCAGTCCCGGCCTCCGTTGGTGCTCTTGAAGACGCCGTCGCTGGCCGTTCCGGCGTAAACGGTCGTGGGGCTGTCGGGATCGACGATCAGGGCGAAGACGTAGGAATTGTTCGGCAGGCCCGCGTTGATCGGCGCCCACTTTGCGCCGCCGTCGACACTCTTGTGAATTCCGCCCCCGAGCGTGCCGGCGTAGAGCGTCGAAGGAACGAGCGGGTCGATCGCCAGCGCGCCGACGCTGGCGCCGGCGAGGCCGCTGTTGGAGGCGACCCAGCGTCGGCCTCCGTTGACCGTCTTGAAGACGCCGTCGCTGCCCGTTCCGGCGAAAATCGTGTCGCCGTTGGAAGGATCGGCGGCGATCGTTTGCACGAGCCGCCGCGAAAGGCCGTTGTAGACCGGCTTCCAGTGAGATCCCGAGTCGATGCTCTTCCAGAGGCCGTTGGTTCCGTTGCCCGCGTAGACGGTCCCGGGCGTTTTCGAGCTCACGGCGACCGCCTGCACGAGCGCGCTCGGAAGGCCCGAGTTGATGGGCTCCCATCGCTCTCCGCCATCGAGGCTTCGGAACGCGCCGCCGAGCCCGGTCCCGGCGAAAATCGTCGTCGGGACCGACGGGTCGATCGCAACCGCAAAGACGTCCATCGTCGTCATGCCTTTTCGCATGCTGAGCCAGTGGTGCCCTCCATCGACGGTCTTGAAGACACCGCTGAAAGACGCCGCGAAAACCGTCTCATGGCGCGTGGGATCGATGGCGAGGGCGGTGATGACGCCGTAGCTCTGGCCTGTGGACACCGGCAGCCAGTGGGCCCCCCCGTCGGTCGTTTTGTACACGTCGTCGCCGTTGGTCCCCGCGTACACGGTGTCGGGGGCGGCGGGATCGATCGCGAGAGAGAAAACGACGGCGTTCTTCTTGAACCCCGCGCTCATGCGCGTCCACTTCTGCCCGGCGTCGGTCGATTTGAACACTCCGTCGAGCGTTCCGGAATAGATCGTCGCGGAATTCGAAGGGTGAATGGCCAGGGCGTGAACGTGAGGATCGCTCAGGCCGTTGCTGACGGCGCTCCAGCTCGCGCCGCCGTCGCCGCTGCGGAAGATGCCGGCGAAGCCGGTTCCCACGTACACGATTTCCGGCCTGGCGGGATCGACCGCCAAGGCGGTGATCTGACCTCCCTCGGGACCGTGGCTCGTCCAGCTAAGGTACCCGGCGTTGGCGGCCGCCGGGAGCGCGAGGATGAGGGCGAAAACCCAGTTCGGGATTCCCCCGTTGCGGAATCGAGCGTTCATTGTTCTACCCCTCCGACAGCCTCCGGAGGCGTCCCGGCGGCTCAACGATGTGGAATCATGCCCCGAATCCGTGCCCGGGTGCAACCGGCCAGGTCACTCGCCGATCCTCGCGGCCGGAGCCCCGCTCCCGCTCGGCCAATGGTCAGACGAGCGGGTCCTGTCACGGGACTCGCTCCACTTTTCCCGTCGCCGCGAGCC
>JBOGJO010000069.1:0-6693 GCA_050747885.1 Thermoanaerobaculia bacterium | reverse complement strand
ATGGAGATCATCGACGAGCTTGAAACGGCCCGGCGCGGGATCTACGGCGGCGCCGTCGGGTACCTCGACGTCTCCGGCGACCTCGATTCGGCGATTGCCATCCGAACCATGTCCGTCGAGAACGGGGAGGCGAGGATTCAGGCGGCGGCCGGAATCGTCGCGGACTCCGTGCCGGAGCGCGAGGCGCGCGAGACGGAAATCAAATCGGGCGCGCTCTTCCGCGCGGCCCGGGAGGCCTGCCGGCGATGATCCTGATGATCGACAACTACGATTCGTTCACGTACAACCTCGTCCAGGCCATCGCCGAGAGGGAGCCCGACGTTCGCGTCGTCCGCAACGATGCGTTCGACCTTGCGGACGAGATGGCCCGGAGGCCGGCGAAGATCGTCGTCTCTCCGGGGCCCGGGAGGCCGGAAGGCGCCGGAAAGACGATCGACGTGATTCGCGCCGCGGAAGCCGGGGCCATCCCGCTTCTCGGGGTCTGCCTGGGGCATCAGGCGATCGCGGTCTCGCACGGAGCGACCGTTACTCTCGCGCCTGCCCCTGTTCACGGCAAGACGTCCAGGATCATCCACTCGGGGGAGGGCATCTTCGAGGGCCTCTCGAACCCGTTCGAGGCGACGCGCTACCATTCTCTGGCGGTCGAGGAGAAAACGCTCCCGCCCGAGCTGACGGTGACCGCGCATTCGGAGGACGGCCTGGTGATGGGGATTCGACATGTCTCGCTTCCGGTCTTCGGAGTCCAGTTCCACCCCGAGTCGATCCTGTCGGTCGAAGGGCCCCGGTTGATCGCGAATTTTCTGCGAGGACGGCTCTCGTGAGCCTGCGGGACGCGATTCGCCGGCTGGCCGACGGCAAGGACCTGACCGAGGAGGCGGCGCGGGAGGCGTTCCTGGAGTTGATGGAAGGGGGCGCCGCAACCGACGCGCAGAAGGGAGCCCTGCTGCTCGGGCTCGCGGCCCGGGGGGAAACGGCCGCCGAGGTCGCGGGAGCGGTGTCCGCCCTTCGCGCCCGAATGACCGGCGTGACGACGAAGCGCAAGCCCCTCCTGGACACGTGCGGAACGGGGGGCGACGGCGCAGGGACCTTCAACATTTCGACCGCGGCGGCGTTCGTGTGCGCGGGCGCGGGCGCGGCCGTGGCGAAGCACGGCAATCGGGCCGTCTCGTCTCGCTGCGGCTCCGCGGACGTGCTCGAAGAGCTCGGCGTGCCCCTGGAGTCGACCCGCGAAGCCGCGGCGGCCGACCTCGATTCTCGCGGGTTCGCCTTTCTGTTCGCGCCCGCGTTCCATCCCGCGGTGCGCGGCGTCGCCGAGGTCCGGCGGCAGCTCGGCGTCCGCACGATCTTCAACCTCATCGGGCCTCTCGCCAACCCCGCCCGGCCGGACCGCCAGATCATCGGAGTCGGACGGTTCGAAGTGGCGCACCTTCTCGCGGAAGCGATGGCTCTCCTGGGAATCGAGCGGGCGATCGTCTTTCACGGCGAAAACGGTCTCGACGAGCTCACGCCGGGCGTTCCCGCGATCGGGTTCGAGGTGAGAGGGGCGCGAATGACGCCGTGGCGCTTCGATCCCGGAGTTCTTGCGCAACGCTCGGTGAGCCGGGACGAGCTCCTGGGGGGGGACGCGGCGGACAACGCCTCGACGCTGCGCCGGCTGCTGGACGGAGAGCCAGGGGCCGTCCGAGAAACCGTTCTGCTGAACTCCGCGCTGGCGCTCTGGGTCAGCGGCGCCGCGGCCACGCTCCACGACGCCTACGACGCGGCGAGTGAGTCGATCGATCGCGGGCTCGCCGCCGCCGTCCTCGAAGGCTCGAAACGGGGTCGGCCATGAGTGAGGGGGTCCTCGGCTCGATCCTCGCGGCGACACGCCGGCGGATTCGGGAGGGCGGTTATTCGCCCGCGCAGCCGGCCGGTTCTTCGCCGGACGGCGCGCGATTTCTCTCGTCTCTCCGAGAGCCGGGCACGAGGATCCTCGCCGAGATCAAGGCGCGATCGCCGTCGTCGGGAGAGATTCTGAAGAATTGCGACCGGAAGGTGGAGACCCTGGCCCTGACCTACCGCCGCGGCCATGCGGCGGCGATCTCGGTCGTGACCGAACGGGAGTCCTTCGGCGGGGATCCGCGTTGGATCGAAAGGGCGAAGAGAATCTCCGGTCTGCCGGTGATCATGAAAGATTTCGTCCTCGAGGAGATGCAGCTCGATTTCGCGGCATCGCACGGGGCGGACGCCGTGCTCCTGCTCGCGGCGGTCGTGGATGATCGGCTGGACTTCCTGATCCGGGCAGCGGAGCTCCGGGGAATGGCGGTTCTGGTGGAAACGCGCTCCGGCGAAGAGATCCAAAGAGCGGCCGCGGCCGGGGCGCCGGCCATCGGTGTCAACGCGCGCGATTTGCGGACCTTCGCCGTCCGCCTCGAGGACCTCGTCTCCCTGGCTCCTTCGATCCCGCCCGGTTGCGTTCGCGTCGCGGAGAGCGGAATCGGAAGCCGCCGCGACGTCGAAACACTCGCGGCCGCGGGCTACGAAGCGTTCCTGGTCGGCGAGGCCCTCCTGCGCTCCGAGGAACCGGAAGTCCTCCTGCGCGAGCTTCGGGGCGACGCGTGACCGGCGTCAAGATTTGCGGGCTCACGCTGCCGGAGGACGTCGCGGCCGCAGCAGAGCTCGGCGCAGCGTACGTGGGGTTCAACTGCTCGTCGGCGAGTCCTCGCCGCGTGGACCTCGGGCGCGCCGCCGGTCTCGTCCGGGAGTCGCGAGTCGCCCGGCGCGTCGGCGTCTTCGTCGACGAGGGAGAGGACGAGATTCGCCGCGCGATCGACCTTCTCTCGTTGGACCTGCTGCAGTTCCACCGCGACCTGCGTCCCTCCGACCTCGAGCACGGCCGGCCGGCCGTGGCGGTTTCCCGCGTGGCCGGCGGCCGCGCGAAAATGCCCGAAGCCGGGCTTCTCGGGCGCTGCCGCGCGCTCCTGCTCGACACCGCCGATCCGAAAAGGCCGGGAGGCACAGGGATGACGTTCGACTGGGCGCTCCTCGACCGGATCGCGCGGCCCGTGCCGGTGTGGCTGGCGGGCGGCCTGAATCCCGAGAACGTGAACGAGGCGATCGCCCGAGCTCGGCCCGAGGTCGTCGACGTGGCATCGGGGGTCGAGTCGGCCCCGGGAATCAAGGACCGCGCCAGGCTCGAAGCCTTCTTTCTCGCCGTGAGGAGCGCTTGAGCCGGGCCCGGCGAGGATATTTCGGCGAGTACGGCGGAACGTTTGCGCCGGAGACGCTCATGGAGCCGCTTGCCGAGCTGCGCGACGCGTTCCGCGCCGCCCGCCGCGACCGGAAATTCCGGGACGAGCTGGACGGTCTGCTGCGCGACTACGCCGGGCGGCCCACGCCGCTGTTCGAAGCCCGGAATCTCGCGGGACGGAAGGTGGGGGCGAGGATCCTCCTGAAGCGCGAAGACCTTCTCCACACGGGAGCGCACAAGATCAACAACGCGCTCGGCCAGGGCCTCCTCGCGAAAAGGATGGGCAAGCGGCGGCTCGTCGCCGAAACGGGCGCGGGCCAGCACGGGGTCGCCTCGGCCACGGTCGCGGCCCTCCTCGGCCTGGAATGCGTCGTCTACATGGGAGTCGAGGACGAGAGGAGACAGGCGGCCAACGTCGAGAGGATGAAGCGTCTGGGCGCCGAAGTTCGGGCGGTCGATTCGGGCTCGCGGACCCTGAAGGACGCGATCAACGAGGCGATGCGCGATTGGAGCGAGAACGTCGAGTCCACGCACTACCTCCTCGGGTCGGCTTTGGGTCCGCATCCCTATCCCACGATGGTCGCGTTCTTTCACCGCGTGATCGGCCGCGAGGCTCGGCGCCAGTGTCTCGCGCAATTCGGCAAGCTTCCGGCCGCCGTGGTCGCGTGCGTCGGCGGCGGCTCGAACGCGATCGGGATCTTTCAGGCGTTTCTTCGAGACCGCGTTCGTCTCTACGGGGTGGAGGCGGGAGGCCGGGGTCGGAGTCTCGGCTCGCACGCGGCGCGATTTCGCGGAGGGCGCGTCGGGATCCTCCACGGGACCCGGACTTACGTGCTCGAGGACGCGGCCGGGCAGATCGCGCCGACGCATTCTGTTTCCGCGGGCCTCGACTACCCGGCGATCGGCCCCCAGCACGCCCGCCTTCGGGACGACGGAAGGGTCGAATACGCCGCGGTCGGCGACCGGGGCGCCCTGGCCGCCTTCCGGCGGCTTGCGAGGAGCGAGGGGATTCTCCCCGCCCTCGAGTCGGCGCACGCGATTTCGTTCGCGCTTGCTCTCGCCCCGCGCCTGCGCCGGTCGGATCTCGTGATCGTCAATCTCTCCGGGCGCGGCGACAAGGACCTCGAGGAAGTCGGCCGGATCGAGGAGCGCGAATGACGACGGCGCGGCTCTCCGAAACGTTCGCGCGGGCCCGCGCGGAGAAAAGGGCCTGTTTCATTCCGTACCTGACGGCCGGCGACCCGAACCTGAACGCGACCGTGGCTCTCGCCCGGGAGCTCGAAGAATCGGGAGCCGACGTTCTCGAGCTCGGGGTGCCGTTCTCCGATCCGATCGCCGACGGGCCGACGCTGCAGCGCGCGGCGAGCCGCGCGCTCGCGGCGGGAACGAGCCTGTCGGGCGTCTTCGAGGCCGCGTCCGCCATCCGGCGGTCGACCCGGCTCGCATTGGTGCTCTTCTCCTACGCGAACCCGCTCGTGGCGCCGGGCTTTGCGGCCGCCATGGACCGCGCATCGGCGGCCGGGTTCGACGGGGTCCTTCTGACGGACGTCCCGGCGGAAGAGGCTGGGGAGTTCCTTCCTCCGATCGCGGCGTCCGGACTCGACCCGATCTTTCTCGTTTCGCCGACGTCTCCGGAGGAGCGGATGCGGCGCGCGTCGCTCCTCTCGCGAGGGTTCCTTTACGTCATTTCGCGGACGGGGACGACCGGCGAAAAGAACGCGCTTGCGAAGGACCTCGCCGGGACGGTTCGGCGGGCCCGCCGATGCTCGCCCGGCCTCCCCGTGGCGGTCGGCTTCGGGATTTCGACGCCGGCCGACGCGGCTCGCGTCGCCGCGATCGCGGACGGCGTCGTGGTGGGTTCCGCCCTCGTGCGCGTCGTCGAATCGGGCGGTCGGAACGCCGTCGCGGCCGCCGGGAAGTTCGCCCGAGCGATGGTCGCGGCATGCCGCGGGGGGCGCCGTTGAGCGCGTCGGAGCTCGACCGGCTGAGGAAAGCGATCGACGAGCTGGACCGCGTGATCGTGAAGTTGCTGAATCAGCGGGCGAAGTACGCCATCGAGGTCGGGCACGCAAAAAGGGCCGCCGAGCTTCCCGTTTATTCGCCGGACCGGGAGCGCGAAGTTCTTCGCGGCGTCGAGTCCGAGAATCGCGGACCCCTGTCGGCGGACGGCATCCGCCGCCTGTACGAACGAATCATCGACGAATCGCGGAGGCTCGAGCGTCAAGCGAGGGGACAGGACGAGCGTCAAGCGAGGGACGCGAAGGGGACGGCGGAGACGGAGAACGAAAAGGGGGGCAGCGAATGAGTCCGTCATGTTGATCGTGATGCAGCCAACCGCGACCGAGCCCGAGGTGGACGCGGTCATCGCGCGGCTCGTCGAGAAGGGGTTCGACGTCCACCGCTCGACGGGGGCCGAGCGGACGGTCCTGGGCGCCGTGGGCCACATCCGGGAAAGCGATCCCCGGTTCTTCGAAGACATGGCGGGCGTTTTCGAGGTCGTCCGCATCAGTGAGCCGTTCAAGCTCGCCGGCAGGACGTTTCAGCCGCGGGACAGCGTGGTGTCGGTCAAGGGCGTGCCGGTCGGAGGGGAGGACGTCGTCGTGATGGCCGGTCCCTGCACGATCGAGTCGAGGGAGCAGATGCTCGAAAGCGCGCGGGCCGTCGCCCGGGCGGGAGCGAAAATCCTCCGAGGGGGAGCATACAAGCCGCGGACGTCTCCGTATTCGTACCAGGGCATGGGAGTCGAAGGGTGGAAGATCCAGCGGGAGGTGGCCGACGAATTCGGCCTCGCGACCGTTTCGGAAGTCATGGACGCCTCCCAAATCGACGACGCGCTCGAATACGTCGATCTCCTTCAAGTGGGGGCCCGGAACATGCAGAACTTCACGTTCCTGAAGGAGCTGGGGAAGATCCGAAAGCCCGTGCTCTTGAAGCGTGGCCTTTCGGCCACGATCGAAGAGTGGCTCCTGTCCGCCGAGTACATCATGGCCGGCGGAAACCGCGACGTGATCCTCTGTGAGCGCGGCATCCGAACCTTCGAGCGCTACACGCGCAACACGATGGACATCTCGGCGATCCCGGTGATCGAGAAGCTGTCGCACCTGCCGGTCGTCGCCGACCCGTCCCACGGCACGGGCCACCGGGAGCAGGTCGCGCCGATGGCGCTCGCCGCGGCCGCAGCGGGGGCCGACGGCCTGATCATCGAAGTCCATCCGGACCCGGACAATGCCCTGTGCGACGGCCCGCAGTCGCTGCTGCCGGAGCAGTTCGCAAGGTTGATGGATCAGCTGCGGATCATCGCGCCGGCGGTGGGCAAGAGGATTTAGCGCGGACCCTGCCTCGATTGAATACGGGCGCGTGCCGCCCGCGTCGCCCTGCGACGCACTTGATTCAGTACGCCTCGGACGCCTCGAGCAGCCCGCATCCCGTCTCAATCGGGCCTGACCGCGCTACCTGAATACCTC
>JBOGJO010000068.1:0-1392 GCA_050747885.1 Thermoanaerobaculia bacterium | reverse complement strand
CCCGTGAGGAGCTCGTACAGAATCGAACCAAAAGCAAACTGGTCGGATCGGAAATCGACGCTTCGCCCGCTCGCCTGCTCCGGCGACATGTATCCGACGGTTCCCATGACGACGCCTGCGCTTGTCTGACGGCCGTCGGAGGTCGGAAGCTGCGAGATCCCCGACCCTCCCGTTTCCGTCAGCTTGGCCAGGCCGAAGTCGGCGATCTTCGCGAGCCCCGACTTCGAGAGGAGCACGTTTTCGGGTTTCAGGTCCCGGTGGACGATGCCTTTCTCGTGCGCGGCTGAGAGCCCCGATGCGATTTGCTCCGCAAGGTCAAGTGCCTTCCGGATCGGGACCGCTCCCCCGTCGAGCAGCCTCCGCAGATCGGAGCCCTCCACGAGCTCGCCGGCAAAATAGTGAAGGCGGCCCTCGGCCCCCACGTCGAAAATCGTGACGATATGCGGGTCCGAGAGGGCCGAAGCCGCGCGAGCCTCGCCCTCGAACCGGCGCAGCCGCTCCGGGTCCCTCGCAAACTCCTCCGGAAGAACCTTGACCGCGACCTCCCTCCCCAGCCGCGTGTCGCGCGCCCGGTACACTTCCCCCATCCCGCCCGCGCCGAGCGGCGAAATCACTTCATAAGGGCCGAGGCGAGCGCCAGGTGCGAGGCTCAGGGGATCTCCGTTCCAATCGATTCTATCTTTGACGTCCGAGCCAACTATCTCAGCCCCGTCGCCAGATACAGCTCGGACGCACTGTGAAAGCGCGCGTACGCGCAGAAGCGCCCATCGGGCGTCACCTGAACACTGTCGCCGTCCACCGTTCCCCCCTCGGCCGAATTGGACAGATCCATCCACGGTTCCTTGCGGCCGCTCGAAACGTCCAGGCGAAGGATCTTTGTGCCCTTGACGAGATAGAGGAAGCCGCCGGTCGAATCCCACGCCCGCGGATTTTCGTCCTCGGCGATCCCCGAGATCGAGCGCGGCTCGCCGGCGCTCCCGTCGACCGGGTACAGGTTGAGGACCCGCCCGGGTCCCGGAGCCCAGCCGGCCGCGTGCTTCCCATCGGGAGATACCCGGACCGCCATGCTGACCCCCGCGGGAGTGATCGCCCGAGGACTGCCGCCCGCGATGGGAAGAACGTAGAGCCGCCGGGGCTCTCCCTTCTTCTCTCCTTGAATGAGGACGCGCCGGCCGTCCGGAAAGAAGATCGCAAATTTGCAGATGATGCCGCCGGTGTCGACCGCCCTCGATTCGCCCGGACCAGTCGGAAGGAGGAGAACGTGATCGGGAGACGAGACGGGGAAAGCGAGGGCCCACTTTCCGTCGGGCGACAGATCCTGCGCGATCCCCTCTCCGAGACGAACGGCGGGTGAGACGCCGTCGGTCGGCCTCACGTAAACGACGTCATCTT
>JBOGJO010000067.1:0-4351 GCA_050747885.1 Thermoanaerobaculia bacterium | reverse complement strand
GATCTCGACCGCGCGATCGGATCGATCACCGAGTCCTTCTTCGGCTGCGCCGGCGAGAGGTGTCTGGCGGGCAGTGTCCTGGTGCCTGTCGGGTCCGCGCACGAGCAAGCGCGCGACCGGCTCGTCGAGTCGGCGCGGGCGCTGCGCGTCGGCCCCGGAAGCTCGGCCGGCACCCAGATGGGGCCGCTCATCAGCGCCCGCCACCGGGAGCGGGTCCTGGGCGCCATCGAGAAGGGCGTCTCGGAAGGCGCCCGGCTCGTCCTCGACGGACGGTCCGCGCCGATGCCGGGGCCCCCCGGCGGTTTCTTCCTGCGCCCCTCGGTTTTCGATTCCGTCGATCCTTCGATGACGATCGCGCGCGACGAGATCTTCGGTCCCGTGGCCTCGATTTGCCCGGTCGACGACCTCGCCGCGGCGATCGAGGCGATGAAGGCGCATCCCAACGCGAATGCGGCCTCGATTTTCACGTCGTCGGGCAAGACCGCGCGCGAATTCGCGCACCTCGCTCCGTCCTCGATGGTCGGCGTCAATGTGGGAGTCGCCGCCCCGATGGCGCCGTTTCCGTTCGGAGGGGCGAAAGACAGCTTCTTTGGGGACCTGAAAGTTCATGGCCGGGACGCCTTCGAGTTCTACACGGACAAGAAAGTCGTCACGGCGAGATGGTTTTGAGAAAAGGAGACAACTCATGACGGACCCGCGTTCCCCGAACTACCAGGATGCCGACCTCGTTCTGAAGCTTTTCGATTTGCGCCGGGAGGCGAAACTCCGCGAGGCCCGGAGCTGGCTCGGCGGTTTCTACCCCGACTCGGCCAAGGACTTTGCCGTCGCGTACTCCGCGGCCGACGCGTACATGCGCATGGTCGCCGGCTACTGGGACATCGCGACTTCGCTCGTCAACATGGGGGTCGTTCACCGCGGCCTGTTCGTCGAAGCCGGGGGCGAGGCGTTCTTTCTCTGGGCCAAGGTGGGCGAGCACATTCCGGCATTCCGGGAAATGACGGGCAATGCGGCCTTCCTGGCCAACGTCGAGCGGTTCGTCCGCGAGACGCCGGGCGGGCCCGAGCGCGTCGCCGCGATGCGCGAGTACCAAAAAAAGACGCGCGCGGAGCGCGAGGCCGGCCGGAAGTGAGCGGGTGCGCGCGCCGGCTTCTCGGGTCGGCGTAGAATCCCGCCATGAAACAAACGTACACGGCGGTCTATTGCCAGACCGGGGGAAGATGGTTCGGTTGGGTCGAAGAAATTCAGGGCGTCGGAGCGAACGCGAAGGATCGCGTGGCGATGATGGCTGCGCTCCGAGCCGCCCTGCAGAAAGTCGTCGCGAAGAACCGCCGCAAGGCTCGCGCAAAGGCGGGGCGCGCCGCCAGGAAAAAAACGATCCGCGTTTGACGGTCCCTTTCGCGGGAACGTAACGCCCGGCATCCTCCTTTGACGCGCGAGCGTCCTCGGTGGCACGAGATTCGCTCTGAGAAAGGGTGAAGCTCTGCCCGAAGGAGGTATCGCATGGGACTGGTTCTTTTGATCATCCTCGTTCTGCTTCTCGTTGGAGTCGTGCCCCGCTGGCCCCACAGCCGCCGCTGGGGATACGGCCCGAGCGGCCTCGTGGGGACCGTTCTGGTCATCGTGCTGATCCTGTTCCTGCTGGGGAGGATCTAGGAATCCGGGAAACTGGCGGGATGCGCGCCGTCCGCTTTCGCGAACCGGCCGGGTCTCAGCGGGACGCCGCCGAGGCGTCGAGGGGAATCAGGGCCGGCGCGTGAAGCGCGAGCTTTTGCGGGATCGCCGGACCCGACGGGGCGGAGAGCGTGGCGGAAGCCGCCCCGCCGGCGGCGGGAACGGATTCCGCGGAGGCTGTTGGAGCCGGCAAGACCGCCGGAATCGTGATTCCGAGATCCTTTCGCAGGGCCGCGATATTCGCGCGCGAAACGTAACGGTCGAGGTTCCGGAAGAAAGAGCTGTGGTGATAGCCGCCCTGGTCCATTTCCCGCAACGCGTCCTCTTTCGTCCAGTTCTGGACCACGACCCGGTAGAGGGCGAGGATCATGCCGGTTCGGTCCGCGCCGTGCTGGCAATGAACGAGGATCGGCCGGTTCGAGGGGTCGGAGAGGATCCGCAGGGCCGCGACGACCTGGTCGTCGCGCGCGGACCAGGCCCGCATCGGAACGCGGAGGAACCGAAGGACGGTCTTTCCGGCTTCTTCCGAATCGGCGTGCCCCGACCGCAGGTCCAGGACCGTCTTGACGCCGAGCGCCGCCAGGTCCTGGAATCCGATCGAGTCGGGCTGCGCGCTCCGAAGGAGATCGGGCTCGACCCGGTACAGGTTCTGCACGTGCGTGCCGGTCACCGCGTTGGCCCAGTTCGAGGGACGGGAAGGAGCGGTTGCCGCGGTGAGGGGCGCCGCCAGGCCGAGAATCGCGGCCGCTGCGAGCGATGCAAAAAGCCCCGAAAGGTTCTTCTTTTTCATGTTTTTCAGCGCCACGAAAGGCAAAACAGCGCCGGAGGGCTATTGATTCCGCCGCGCTCGAGCCGGAAGTCGACATTCTCGATCCGGATGGCAACATATTGATGTCAAAGGAGATCGCTATGAAGAAACGCAAGCAATCCCAGGAACGCAAGCGACCCGGGCACGCGGCGGCAAAGCTCGAAAAGCTCGACGAGGGCATGACAGGAAAGGAAAAGGACTCGCTGGCGGAACAGGTCGAGGAGTTCGAAGGCCCCGACCGGCGCGAGAAGCGGGGCAGCGAAGTCCCCGAGCCGCACGAGCCCGGTGTCGCCCGGTCCTAGCACGAGCCGGCGTTCTGCCGGACCGACGGCTATTTTCGGTCGATCTGAATGTTCTCTTTCGCGCCGCCGTTGGAGACGGCGATCATGATGCCGATGCCGATCAGGATCACGAGACCGATCGCCGTCCACGCCGCTCCGATGTGCTCGAGGATTCCCATCTTCCACAGCGCGGCCAGAAGACCCGCGATAAAAACGACGCAACCGAGAAGGTACAAGCCGGTCCATTTCATGACGAGCGTCCTTGCCCGGCTTGGGGAGCAAGGGGTGTGCCACCGGCCAATTCGCGGATAATGGCGCGGACAATGCGGACGTCGCTCTTTACGGCATTCGCCCTGGCGGCATTCGCCGCGAACTCCCTCCTGTGCCGCCTCGCCCTCGGGGGCAACGCGATCGACGCCGCGAGCTACACGGCGGTGCGGATGGCGACCGGCGCCGCCGCGCTCCTGGTGTTGACGCTGGTGCTCCGGCGAGGGCAGGGCCTCCTCTCGAAAGGAAGCTGGCTTTCCGCGCTGGCGCTCCTGCTCTACGCCGTTCCGTTTTCCCTCGCGTACCGGACGATCCCGGCGGGCGCGGGAGCTCTGATTCTGTTCGGGTCCGTTCAGGCGACGATGATCGGATCGGCGCTGGTCGCGGGGGAGCGGCCGGATGTTCTCCAGTGGACGGGTCTCGTTCTGGCGCTTGCCGGGCTCGGCTATCTCGTCCGGCCCGGAGCGGCGGCTCCCGCGTTGGGAGGCTCGGCGCTGATGGCGGCGGCGGGCGCGAGCTGGGGAATCTATTCGCTGCGGGGTCGCCGGTCGCGCGATCCCCTGGCCGAGACTGCGGCGAATTTTCTGCGCGCGGCGCCGGTTGCGGCGGCGATCGGCCTGGCCGCCCTCGGCTCCGCGCATGCGCAGCCGCGCGGACTCGTCCTGGCCTCGGTCTCGGGCGCGCTCGCTTCCGGGGTCGGGTACGCGGCGTGGTACCGGGCGCTTCCCGGCCTCACGGCGACGAGGGCGGCCGGAGTGCAGCTTGCCGTGCCGGTGCTGGCCGCGGCCGGCGCCGTCGCGTGGCTGGGAGAACGGGTGACCCCGAGACTCGTGCTCGCTTCGGCGGTCATCCTCGGAGGCGTGGCCCTCGCGGTTGCAGGCCGGCGAAGGATGGCCGCGTGATGCTACGATCCGTCTCGTGACACGACGATCGCTGTCCCTCCCGGCGCTCCTCGCGCTCGGCGCGCTGGCCGCCCCGGGAACCCTCCGATCCGCGGACTCGCTTGCCCCCGGAGAAGCGTCCGGGACTTTCTCGCTCGACGGCAAGGTCGTCCTGCTCCACCACGCTTACGCGATGACGCAGCCGAGCGACTTCGAGGAGAAAAAGACCGACACCGCGATTCTGCTCACCGAGAACGCCGTGCCGGAGGAGAAGTTGCGGGGCCTCGAGGACCTCGAGCGCGCGGGCGAGGGCAACTCGCTGTTCTTCAAGCTCGATGAGACGGGCAACGCGATCCGCGAGGTCGTCCGCCACACCGCGCTGGGCGACGCCAGCCTTCAAATGTCGGGGATGACGCATTCGGTCCTCCAGGTCGCGGCATGGA
>JBOGJO010000066.1:0-13147 GCA_050747885.1 Thermoanaerobaculia bacterium | reverse complement strand
CTTGGGAAAGTGCTCGACCTTCTCGACGTGGAGAGTTTCCAGGTCGCGCAGGAAGGTGAGGATGAAGGGAGCCGTGTACTCGGCGAGAGAAACGCCGGCCTTGTGAGCGCCGAGAATGGTCTTGTCGTCCACGTCGGTCAGGTTCATCACCTGGGTCACCCGATACCCGAACCGCCTCAGCGTCCGGCACAAAATGTCTTCCCACACGAACGTTCGCAGGTTCCCGACGTGCACGTCGTTGTAGATCGTGGGCCCGCACGTGTAGAGGCGGACGTGTCCCGCGTCGATCGGGACGAACGGCTCGAGCTTTCGCCCCAGCGTGTTGAACAGCGTGAGTGACGGCATCGTGCCGGAAGTCTACCCTGTGCTATCCTGAATTCAATGAAGCCCCGCCGCCACGTACTCGTCGTGGATCAGGACAAATCGGAGCAGGAGCTGGTTTCTTCGATCGTCGCCGGGCTGGGGGCGGACATCCACTGGTGCGAATCGGCCACGGACGGACGCGCCCTCGCCGAGAGGCAGAAAATCGACGCGATCATTCTCGACATTCTCGTGCCGGACAATTCCGGCTACGAGCTCTTCGGCGCCCTCAAGGCGGCCGCTTCGACCTCCGACATTCCGATCCTCCTCGTCACGGCCCGGCACCGAGCCGACGACGTTCTGGAAGGATTCGCTTCACTCGCCTACGACTTTTTGGTCCGGCCTTTTCGCCCGCGAGAGCTCCGGGCCCGTCTGCGCAACGCCTTGCGCACGACAGCGCTCCTCGAGGACCTGCGCGTCCGCGTGCGATTTTACGAGCGCTGCCTCCGCATCTCGCGGTCCCTTGCGCATCCGGAAGACGCGGAACACGCCGGGCCGCGGATCGCGGAGCTCATGGCGGACATCGCGGACGCCTACTCGGCCGACGGCGTCTCGATCTCCATTCCGGGACGACCGATCGACTCCTGGGGCGACCTCGAAGGGCCGGCCGCCGTGGAGATCCCGCGCTCCGGCGGCGCGATCTTTCGCATCCATCGGGCCACGCGCTGCGACGCGGAGGAAACCTCGCGGCTCGTCGAGCTGAGCGAGCTGCTCCTGACGGGGCTTCGCCGGCTCGAGCCCGCCGCCGGCCGGCTCCTCAGCGCCTGAGCTTTCTCGCGATTTTGCGCCGGACCAGCTCCCCCTTCAGGCCGCGAAGCCGGTCCACGAAGAGGCGGGAATCGAGATGGTCGCTTTCGTGGAGGAGGGCGCGCGCAAACAGGCCTTCCCCCTCGATTCGTCTCCGCTTCCCGAGCCCGTCCGCCGCCTCGACCACGACTTTCGCCGGACGGGCGAGCGGCTCGGAGAGGCCCGGGATCGAGAGGCAGCCCTCTTCTTCGCGGATTTCTCCCTCGGCCGAGAGGAGCATCGGATTCACGAGCACGACGATCCCCGAGGAATCCGCGCCGACGGAGAGATCGACGATGGCGACCCGCCGGTTGATCCCGATTTGCGGAGCTGCGAGGCCGAGCCCCGGGGCCGCGTGGCACGTTTCGACGAGATCGCGGATGAGGGCCTGGAGGCCGGGGCCGAAATCGCCGACGGGCTCGTTCTCCGCTCGCAGCCGCGGATCTCCGTATTTGACGATCTCCCGTATCAAAGTGGCTTTCGCCGGCCGGCTTCGCGCGCGAGGCTCTCGCTCCCTGCTCGGATTTCTCCCCGGTTCGACCGGACCCTTCCGGCGGCGGACGGGGCGGGAGTTCGAGCTCTCATAGCAAGGGTGGCCGGCGCCGCGCGAGGATCGATTCGATCGTCCTCTGGGCGCGAAGACCGTGAAACTCCGACAGGGCCTGTTCGATCCCCGGAACCTTCTCCCGCAGGATTCCGAGGCCCTCCCGCGTGAGCTCGAGAGCTTCGACCGGCGACTCGGCGCGGACGGTGGCCGTGCGGGGGCGCGAGGTGAGGAGCGAAACCTCGCCGAAAAAATCCCCGGACCCCAGGGTGGCGAGCGAAACGACGCTCCCATCCTCATCCCGGGTGTGAACGGAAGCCGCCCCTTCCGTGATCAGGAACAGCGAGTCCCCGGCGTCGCCTTCGCGGACGACCTCTTCGCCCGCCGAGAATCTTCGGGGTTTCATGCTCTGAAGGATCTCCGGAACCTGCTCGGGGGGGATTCCCTGGAAAAGCGGGCTCGCGGGCACCGCGGACGCCGCGGACGCCGGGACAGCGCCTCCCGCGGCGGTCGATTCGCGAGCTTCGCCGATTCGCCGGGCCAGGCGGCTGTGGACTTCGCGCAACTCGGGTTTCCAGAGGACCACCCTCTGGTAGACCGAGACCGCTTTCGCGATTTGCCCGGCTCGGAGGTCCCACTGGATCAGGTCTTCAAAACGGGAAAGAGCGTCCTCCTCGCGCCCGGCCAGGCGCGCCTCTTCGGCCGAGCGTTCGAGCTTCGCCCGATCCGGCTTTTCCAATTCCGCCATCCCTTCGATTTTAGTATTGGAGTGTCCTCCCCGAGCGCGCGGTGTCACGATTTCAGGACGACACATTATCGCAACCCGAAGAAAACAAAGCTCAATGGCTGGCATCGATCTCGCTCAAAGTAAGACTCGGACGCAAAGGCGCCCAGGGGAGAAACAAATGAAGCACAGACTTTTTCAATCCGCGGCCTTCGCGATTCTGGCGCTCGGACTGGCGGCGCTTCCCGCTCGAGCCCAACGCAACGGTTATTCTCACGTGACGGCCCTCGAAGGGTCGGCATCCGTGATTTCGCAAGCCAACGGCGAAGTCCCGGCAAAGGTCAACCTTCCCCTTTCGGCCGGCGACGAAGTCGTCACCGACGCCGGAGGTCGGGTCGAAATTGAGCTGGCCGACGGGAACCGCTTTCAAATCGCCGGGGAGTCGAAGGTGCGCCTCGACGCCGTCGCCGGTCAGGAAGGGTCGTCGGCTTCTGAATCGTCGATCAACGTTCCGGACGGTTCCCTCGCGGCTGAGTCGCTGACGGGCGGAGATTCCGCACTTCGAATCGATACACCCGACGCCTCGATCTATCTGCCCGCGCAGTCGCAGGCGAGGATCAACGTCGAAAACGCCCGAGGCACTTCGGTGATCGCGCGCCGCGGTTCCGCAGAGGTTCAAACGCGCGCGGGATCGACGACGGTGGAACAGGGCAGCTACCTTATGGTCCACGGCGGAGAGCAGCCTGAGGTCGATCGCGGCTCGTTTTCGCGGGATCGTTTCGACATCTGGGTCGCGGAAAGGACCGATTCGACTCTGGCGGCGTACAACTCGGCTTCGGCGCGGTACGTCGAGGGAAGCGACTACGACGAAGACGTCGCGGTCCTCGACGACTACGGCCAGTGGGACTATTCGCCGACGTATCAGACGGAGGTCTGGCGGCCCACCGTCGGGGCCGACTGGTCTCCGTACAGTTCCGGGTACTGGTACGACACGCCGATCGGCGCGTCCTGGGTTTCGTATGAGCCGTGGGGATGGTTTCCCCACCACTACGGCAATTGGTTCTTCGACGCCGCGTTCAACTCCTGGTGCTGGTCGCCCGCATATCTCTACTCTCCGGCTTGGGTCTACTGGGGCTATACGCCTTCCTATGTGGGCTGGTGCCCGATCGGCTATTACTCCCACTTCGGATCCTACGCCGGGTACTGGGGCTCCTCGTGGAGACGATCGGGCCTGTACATTTCCCTCAACGGCGTCTTCGATCCGTCGCGAATCGACCTCGGACGCGGCTGGCGGTTTCTCGACAACGAGAGGTTCGGCCGGCCGTTTGACCGGAGAGCGATCCTCTCCGGGCGCTCGATGGCCGGCAGGCTGGGAACGAGTCTCGCCGTGACCTCGCGACCCGCCGTCGTGCCGATCTCCGGAAGGGCTGGAACGGGCCCCGCCCTTCTCCGGTCGTACGCGCGCTCGGCCCCCCAGGCCATTTCGAGGCAATCGACTTCCCTGAGGTCCGCTGAGTTGACACCGTATCTTGCCCGGCAACGATCGCTTCCCCAGGCAACGGTGCGGGCGCTGACCCAGGAGAACATCGCCCGCGTGGATTCTTCGGGCCGCGCCCTGACCGGCCCCGGCGCCGGCCGTCTTCCCGCGGCGGCCGCTTCCCGACAGGACCTGGCTCGAACCCGGCAAAGCTCCCCGCGCAGCGAGGCATGGAGAGCTCCGCAGGCGGAGACGCGCGCGCTCGGACCGTCCCGGGCGGGGGGCGCTCATTTCCCGTCGCGAAATTTCGAGGCGCGTTCGGATTGGCGTCAGCGGCCGTCGTCGCGAGCCGAATCCGCGGCGCCCCGAGCCTTCGATTCGCGCGGCCCGAGGACGGAGTCGAGATCATTCTCGGGAGCTCCGTCCAACGACAGCTGGCGGAGCCGGTACAACGCGCCTCCGGCCCAGCGAGTCATCGAGGGGATCGACCGAGGTCGGCGCATCGAAAGCGCGCCGAGGAGCTTCGAGTCTCAGCCCCGGCGCTTCGAAGCGGCTCCGCCCCGCGGCGAAGGCGCCCCCCGAAGGTACGAAACTCCCCAGCGGTACGAGGCTCCGCAGCGGTTCGAGGCTCCCCAGAGGTATGAGGCTCCGCGGCAATACGAAGCGCCTCAGCGGTATGCGGGTCCTCAACCGCGATCGGCCGCTCCGGCGCCGAGAATGGAGCAGCGGTCCGCGCCGCCGCCCCGGTCGCAGGAGCGATCGGCGCCTCCTCGAAGGGAAGACCGGCCCCACCACTGAGCGGTTCCCGAATTCCCGTCCGTCCCGCCCCGGTTCGCCGGGGCTTTTTTTATGTCGGTCTCGAAAAGACCGTCTCGAGCGGCCCTGTATACTGCCCGGCGATGGGCAACGCATTCCGCCTGGCCCTCATCGACTCGCTGGCTGTTGTCACGTTCGATCTCCCGGGCGAGAAGATCAACAAATTTTCCACGGCGGTCATGGAAGAGTTGAGCTCCCTGACCGACCGGTTGTCCGCCGCCGACGGAGTTCAAGCTCTCCTTTTCGTTTCGGCAAAGAAGGAGATCTTCGTCGCCGGCGCGGACGTGCGCGAGATCGAAAACATCGCCTCGCCCGAAGACGGCCGCCTGAAGTCCGCCGTCGGTCAGCAAATCTTCGAGAGGTGGTCCCGGCTTCCTTTCCCGACGGTCGCGGCGATCGGCGGCGCGTGTCTCGGCGGCGGAACCGAGCTCGCGCTGGCCTGCGATTACCGCGTCGTTTCCGACTCCCCGAAAGCCGTGATCGGTCTGCCCGAAGTCAATCTCGGGATCCTTCCCGGATGGGGCGGCACGCAGAGGCTCCCGCGCCTGGTGGGACTTACGGCCGCTCTCGACATGATCCTCACGGGAAAGCCCCTCGACGGAAAACGCGCGCAGCGAATCGGCCTCGTGGACGCGGTCGTTCCCGAGCCGATCTTCGGGGAATGGTCGGAGGCCTTCGCGCGGTCGAAATTCAAGACGCGCAAACCGCGCGGCCGCCGCCGCTCGGTCGGCCGTTTTCTTCTCGAGGGAAATCCGATCGGCCGCGCGATCGTGTTCCGAAAGGCCCGCGAAGCGGTGATGAAACGCACCCGCGGCCACTATCCCGCGCCGCTCGAGGCCCTGGCCGCGGTTGAAGAAGGATTCCCCCGGAGCCTGGCCGAAGGTCTCGCGCTCGAAAATTCCCGCCTGGCGAACTTGATCGGCACGCCGATCCAGAGAAACCTCATGAGAATTTTCTTCTGGACGGAAGAGATCAAGAAGGAGACCGGAACTGCCAACCCCGGCGCGGCGGCTCGTCCCGTTTCCCGAATCGGCGTGCTCGGAGCCGGGGTGATGGGGGGCGGCATCGCCCAACTGGCGGCCGACAAGGGCATTCCCGCTCGGATGAAGGACGTCGCTTTCGAGCCCCTCGCCCACGGGTTCCGGGCGGCGGCGGCCGTGTGGAAGGACCGCGTGAAACGGCGCCGGCTCACGCCGTCGCAGTTCAGCGCCAAAATGGACCTTCTCTCCGGGACCCTCGACTATTCGGGGTTCGGGTCCGCCGAGGTCACGATCGAAGCGGTCGTGGAAAAGCTCGCCGTCAAGCAGGCGGTGCTCGAACAATGGGAAAAGGTCGTGGGCGACGACCGGATCTTCGCGTCGAACACTTCGACGATTCCGATCACGCGCATCGCCGCGGCATCAGGACAACCCGGCCGCGTGGTCGGAATGCACTTCTTCAATCCCGTCCACAGGATGCCGCTCGTCGAGGTCATTCGGGGAGAGAGAACCTCGGACGCAGCCGTGGCGACGGTCTTCGAGCTCGCGAAAAGGTTCGGAAAGACTCCCGTCGTCGTCCGGGATGCTCCCGGCTTTCTCGTCAACCGCGTCCTCGCTCCCTACCTCTCGGAGTCCGTCCGCCTGCTGCAGGACGGCTGCAGGATCGAAGACGTCGATTCCGCGATGACGGATTTCGGAATGCCGGTCGGCCCGCTCGCGCTCCTCGACGACGTCGGGATCGACGTGGCGAACAAGGCGGGCCAGACGCTGGCGGAGGCGTTTCCCGTACGCCTTCCCGCGGCGGACACGTTCGGGAGCCTGGCCAACGCCGGGCGGCTCGGACGAAAAACCGGCCGCGGCTTCTATTGGTACCGGGGCACGACCCGCGCCGGCTCCGACCGTTCCGCTTACCCGTTGTTGAACCTCCGCCGGCCCGAGCGATCCCCCCTCCCCCGGGAAGTCCTCCAGGCGCGTCTCCTGATGCCCATGGTCAACGAGGCCGCGTTCTGTCTCGAGGAAGGGATCGTCGGAAGTGCCGGGAAACTCGACCTCGCGATGATTTTCGGCACCGGCTTTCCCCCGTTTCGCGGGGGCCTGCTCCGGTATGCCGACGACCTCGGAATCGACCGCGTCGTCAACCGCCTCGAAGACCTCGAGGAGAGGCTCGGCCCTCGATTCGCGCCGTCGCCCCTCCTCGTTCGAATGGCCAACGACAAACGAAAGTTCTACTCTCGGAGCTGAAGGAGAACGGGATGCCGCGAGCCGCCAGATCCCGAACCGGCACGTTTCTGAAGTCGCTCTATGCCGGCGTCGTAGAGGAGGACCTGCTCTTTCCCTACCCCGAAATCCCGGCCGAGGAGCGGGAGACGGTTTCGGCCTTCCTCGATTCGTTCCGCCACTTCGCGGCCGAAAAAATCGACCCTGCGAGGATCGAGAGGGAGCACAGGATCGGCGAAGACGTCCTGCGTGGAATCTCGGAGCTCGGGCTGATGGGAATGTCGATCCCGGAGGAATACGGAGGGTCCGGTTTCTCCGCTTCGGCCTATTGCCGCGTGATGGAGGAAGTCGGCATCGCCGACGCCTCCCTCGCGATCGTCGTGGGGGCGCACCAGTCCATCGGCTGCAAGGGCCTGACGCTCTTCGGCACGGAGGAACAGAAGCGAAAGTGGCTGCCAAAGCTCGCCTCGGGCGAGCTCATCGCGGCTTTCGCGCTCACCGAGCCCGAAGCGGGATCGGACGCGGCGGCGCAGAAGACGAGCGCCGTCCACGATCCGGCCCGCAAAGAATTCGTCCTCAACGGGACGAAACAGTGGATCTCCAACGGAGGTTTCGCCTCGTTCTTCACGGTCTTCGCCCATGACGAGCGCCTCGAAGCCGAAGAGCCCCACCGAAGGATCACGGCCTTCGTGGTGACGTCGGACCTGCCGGGTCTCCAGCGCGGCAAGGAAGAGAACAAGCTCGGCCTCAAGGGTTCCTCCACTTGCCAGATCCATTTCGAAAACCTTCGGGTTCCCGAGGCCAACGTCCTCGGAGCCCGGGGTCAGGGATTCAAGATCGCCGTCGAGGTTCTCAACACCGGGCGAACGTCGCTCGCGGCCGGATGCGTCGGAGGCTCCCGGGCGATGATCCGGGCGGCCGCGCTCCACGCGACTCAGCGAAAGCAGTTCCAGAAGCCGATCGCGCAATTCGAGATGATCCGCGACAAATTCGCCCGAATGGTGGTGGACACCTACGCGCTGGAGTCCATGGTGTACTTCACGACCGGGCTCATCGACTCCGGCGTCGAGGACTACTCGCTCGAAGGGGCGTGCTGCAAAGTTTTCGGCACGGAGATCGTGTGGCGCAACATCAACGACGCCCTCCAGATCGCCGGCGGCAACGGGTTCATGGAAGAGTACCCGTACGAAAAAGCCCTGCGCGACTCCCGGATCAACATGATCTTCGAGGGAACCAATGAAATCCTCCGGATGCTGATTGCCCTTTCCGGAGCGAGAGACGTGGGCGAATACATGAAAGGCGTCGGTGAGGCTCTGAAGGCGCCCCTCACGTCGTTGGGAATTCTCTCGACGTTTGCGGGCGCGAGGATCCGAAGGGCGGTCAATCCGGGCCGCCTGACCCAGGCCGCTCCCGAGCTCGCGTGGGAGGGGGACATGCTGGTCAAGTACTCCGGAGCGCTCGCCAACGCGGTCGAGACGCTCCTTCGAAAGCACGGAAAGCGCGTGATCGAAAAGCAGTACCACCAGCAGAGGCTGGCCAACGCGTCGATCGATCTCCTCGCGGGATTCGCGACGCTTTCACGGGTGACCTCTTCGATCCGGAAAAACGGGGCGCAGCGCGCCTCGGAGGAGATCCGGCTGGCGCAGGTTTTCGTCCGCGAGGCGCGCCACCGCATCGTGGGCGGCTTGAAGGAAATGGACCACGACCGCGACGACGATCTGACGGCGATTTCCGAGACCGCGTACGCGGCCCGCGGCTACGCCTTCGGTCTCTGGCCGTGAGCGGACCTTCGGCCAAAGCCGCGAGCGGCCGCAAGGTCGCGCTCGTGACCGGAAGCGCCGTCCGGATCGGGCGCGCGATTGCCCTGGAGCTCGCGACGGCGGGCTACGACCTCGTCCTCCATTACCGATCCTCCTCGGCGTCGGCCGAGCAACTCGCCCGCGAGGTGCGCGCCCTCGGGGTCCGCGCCGCCGAGATGAAGGCGAACCTGGCGAAGTCCAGCGAAGCCTCCCGGCTCATCGACCGCGCGCTGCGCGCCATGGGACGACTCGACGTGCTCGTGGGATCCGCCGCGAACTTCCTCCGCGTCCCCTTCTCGAAGACGACGTCGCTGGTGTGGGACGAGGCGATGAACGTCAACGCCCGGGCGAATTTTCTTCTCGCCCGGGCGGCCGAGGCCGAATTGCGACGGCGAAAGGGCCGAATCGTGCTCATTTCCGACCTCGCGGCCCACCGGGTCTGGAAGGACTATTCGGCGCACTCGATTTCGAAGGCTGCCGTGGAAATGGTGGTCCGCGTCCTCGCGCGCCAGCTGGCTCCCGAGGTTTCCGTCAACGGGGTCGCGCCCGGAACCATCCTGCCGCCGGATTCGATGGCGAAGGCGGAAACCGACCGGATCCTCGCGCAGATCCCGCTCCAGCGATTCGGGACTCCCGAGGAGATCGCGCAGACGGTCCGGTTCCTTTGCGAGGGCCCGTCCTTCCTCACGGGTCAGGTGCTCATCGTCGACGGGGGACGTTCCCTCTTCTAACGTCCCCTCGGCTCCGGGAGACCCTTCAGGCAGGCTCGTCGAACTCTTCGAGCTCCCCGCGCAGCCGGGACGCGAATTCCCTCATCAACGAGATTCGCGGACGCGCGAGAGCCCGCCCGCTTTCCGTGCGAAAGTCGTCCCGCGCGTCGCCTTCGATCGCGGCGGCGAGCTCCCGAAAGTCCATCCTCTCCCGCGAGCCCTCGACGACGATCCGCGCGACGCCGTAGGCCCCGAGCTCTTCCAACCGCGCTGCGTCGTGGACGATCTCCTCTTCCGGGCCGCGCGGGTCCGAGCGAAAGCGGCCGAGGGAGCGCACCAGCCGCCGGAATTCTTCTCCCGGGACACCGACGGAGGCCAGGAACAGCTCGGTCCGCGTGCCGTGGCCGAACTTCCCGACCCACTTTTCCTGCCCCGAAAAAACGGCCAGCAGGAACAACCGATCGGGGTCGACGTCCGTCCGATCCCCGGCGATCGCCGAGCACGCCCGGAGGATCCGGCCGACATCGCCGAAATTCGTGACACCGTCGAGGCCCACCGAAAGCGGCTTCACGAAGTCGAGGATCTGCTTTCGCCCCCCCTCCTCCATGGAGACTAGCGTCGGAGCTTTTCCTGAAGCTGGCGCGCGCGGCTCTGCGCCTCGAAATTCGCCCGGGCTTCGGGGGTCGCCAGCGAGCTCGCGAGCTCGCGATTCGCGTACTCGGCCCACCCCTCCATCATGGATGCGAACGCCTCGATCTCCTTTTCGGTGACGCGCTCGACGGAGATCTCCCTGCCGTTCCACCGGAGGTCCCGGGCCGCCGTCGTCTGCGTTCCGAACGGGGCGGCCAGCAGAAATCGAATCCACTCTTCCGGCGGGTTGGGCACGGGACGCCAGCTCGCCACGAAGCTCGTCGCGAACGGGGAGCCCGCGCGGGGCGAGTCGTCGGGCCGCGGAGAAACCGTCGGAGAGATGAACGCGGGTCCGACTCGAATCACCGGAGACGGGGGATCCTGTCCCGGCGCCGCGCCGCCGCCGGCCGCGTCCGCGGCGTGCGCCTCTTCCCGGTGACGGACGAAGAACCCCGTCTCGCCGTCGAAGAGCCGGTCGAGCTCGAGGGCCCGAACAATCTTCGCCATCCATCCTCGCGGCGATGCCATTTGCGGGATCTTATCAAGCCCCCGCGACCCTGCTACACTTTGAGCGACCTTGAAGATCCGGATTCTCACCCTCGCCGCGGCGCTGTGCGCGTCGATCGGCCTTCTCTCCTGCGGGGGAAAGTCTGCGGAAGTCGGCCTCCTCACTCCGGGGCCGATTTCGGACCGCGGATGGAACGCCGCCGCGTACGACGGGTTGATCGAGATTCGCGACCAGCTCCATGTCCCGGTGGCGCACGTTCAGGTCAAGACGCCGTCCGAATTCGAGGAGCAGTTCCGCGACTTTGCGTCCCACGGCGCCTGGCTCGTGTTCGGGCATGGCTTCGAATTCCAGGACGCCGCCTCGCGGGCCGCCCGCGCCTTTCCGAAAACCGTCTTCATCACGACCTCGGGGTCCCGGATCGCGCCGAACCTTGCCCCCATGGTCTTCGAGCTCGAGCAGGCGACCTACCTCTGCGGTCTCGTCGCGGGAAAGATGACGCGAACGGGCTCGGTCGGAGCCGTCGGGGGCGTGGAGATCCCGTCGGTGGCCTCGACGTTCCTCGCTTTCGAGGCAGGGGTGAAGGCCGCCAACCCCTCGGCCCGCGTGAAGGTCGTGTACACGGGATCTTTCGACGACGCCGCCGCGGGGCGCCAGGCCGCCCTCGCGCTCGCGGACCAGGGCTGCGACTTCCTGATTCACAACGCCGACGCGGCGGGCGCGGGGGTCTTTCAGGCCGCCAGGGAGAGGAAGATCCTCGCGTTCGGGACGAACAAGGACCAGAACAGCCTCGCGCCCGAGACCGTGCTCGCCTCGGCCGTGATCGACATCCCCAGGGCATTCCTGGAAGTGGCCCGCGAGGTTCGAAGCGGAGCGTTTCGGCCCCGGTCGATCCGGTTCGGCCTGCGCGACGGGGTCATTTCGTTCGTTTGGAATCCTCGACTCTCCTCTCGCGTTCCGACGGAGGTCACCGCGCTGGTGGAGGAGACGAAACGGCGGATCGCCGCGGGCGCTCTGGTGGTTCCGCGGGGAAACTTCTGACGTTTTCGCTCGAACACGTCTCCGTCACATTCGGAGAGACGGCGGCGCTCCGGGACGTTTCGCTGGAGTTCCGAACCGGCGAAATCCACGCCCTTCTCGGCGAAAATGGCGCCGGCAAGTCGACGCTCGGCAATGTTCTCGGGGGCCTTCTTCAGCCCGATTCGGGACGCGTTCGGGTGGACGGCCGCGTCGGGCACGTCCACCAGCATTTCGCGCTGCCGCCCGGCCTCACATCGGCAGAGTGTCTCGCTCTCGAGAACGAGGGCCTGCGTCGCTCCAGCCCGGCCCTGCTCGAAGCCCGGTTTCGCCGAATCGAAGAGCGTGTCGGCCTGGACCTGGGAGACCCCCGGGCGGAGGCGGCGAGCCTCCCTGTCGGAGCGCGCCAGCGCCTCGAATTCGCGCGGGCGCGATCGCGCGATCCGGACCTTCTCATTCTGGATGAGCCCACGGCCGTGCTCGCGCCGCCCGAGGTCGAGGCCTTCATGAGATCGGTGCGCCAGACGGCGTCCCGCGGAACCGCTGTCGTCTTCATCACCCACCGGCTCGCGGAGGTTTTTGGATTCACCGACCGAGTTTCCGTCCTTCGGCGGGGGCGCCTCGTTTCCAGCCGCCCCGCTTCGGACGCCACACCGGCGTCCCTCGCGGCGGAATTCCTCGACGGCGCGGGAGCCCCGCGCGCTCCGGCTCGCCGGCCCGGCCCGGAGGTTCTCCGCCTCCGCGGGTTCCGGGACTCTCCGGCGGAGCTCTCCGTCCGCGAAGGAGAGATCATCGCCATCGCGGGAGTGGACGGCAACGGCCAGCAGGAAGTGGCCAATGCGGTCGGCGGACGGGCGGATGCGGGACCGTTCTCGGCGGAGCTGTTCGGCGCGACGGTTTCCGCTTCGACGTTCCGCGCTCGCGGAGCTTCCGTCATTCCCGGCGACCGTCGCCGGGAGGGGCTCATTCTCGACTTCACGATCCAGGAGAACCTGAGGCTCGCCGAGCCGATCCCCGGCCGGGACCCGGCGGAAGCCGCCCGCCTGATCGAGCGGTTCGGAATCGATCCGCCGATTCCCGACGCCCCGGTGCGGTCCCTTTCGGGGGGAAACCAGCAGAAAGTCGTTCTCGCGAGAGAGCTGGCGAGGCGGCCGCGGTTCCTTCTGGCGGTCTCGCCGACACGAGGTCTGGACCTCGCCTCGTCGCGGATGACGTTCGAAACGATTCGCGACGCGGCCGCCTCCGGTGCCGCGGTTCTGCTCGTGACCTCGGACCAGGAGGAGGCGCGCGAGCTCGCGGATTCGTTTTTCGTGATCTATCGCCGCCGTCTCACGGGGCCCTTCCGGTCCGACGCCGAACCGTCGCAGGTGGGCGCGGCGATGGCGGGAGTTCCCGCCGCCGCAGCGCGTCCGGCCCCGCCGGAGGCCGTCTCGTGATCGCCGACGCGCTCGTGAAGGGATCCCCGATCCTCTTCTGCGCCCTCTCGTTTCTGCTCGCCCGCGACGGGGGCGTCGTCAACATCGGAGCGGAAGGTCAATTCCTGATCGGAGCCCTCGCGGCGGCCTTCGCCGGCACGAGGGGCGG
>JBOGJO010000065.1:0-10915 GCA_050747885.1 Thermoanaerobaculia bacterium | reverse complement strand
GAGCGAGGGCGCGAAAGGGCGTGAGAGCGTCAGGGCCTGAGCCGTCATTGCGAGGGAGGCCGGAGGCCGACCGCGGCAATCTGCCCATGAGTCTGTCGTGTCAGATTGATTCGCGGAGCCTGCCGCGAGCCCCGGATCAGATTGCTTCGCTGGCGCTCGCAATGACACGGGCCTGGCGCTCGCAATGAAACGGGCGTGGCGGCTCGCTATGACCGCTGCGTCATGGTGTACGATCCTGATCAGTCCGATGGAGGTCAATATGTCGATACGCCGGGGAATCGAAACCGCTGTCCTTTCTGTTGCCGCCGTTCTTCTCGCCGCGGGCGGGCTCGCCGCTTGCGAGACTTCGATCGGGATCAAGGGCGGCGTGGACTGGACGAAAGCGTCGTTCTCGTCGGATGTTCCGGGGTTTCGCGCCGAGGGTTCCGCACGCGAAGGGTTCGAGGGCGGGCTCGCCTTCGACGGCCAGTGCGCCGACCACTTCGGCGTCTCTCTTGAAGCGCTCTACGTCCGGCGCGACACGAAATTCTTTTTCCCTCCCTCGGGCGGCCTCGCTCCGATCACGGCCGTGTACAAGATCGAATGGATCGATTTCCCCGTGACCGGCATCGTTCTGTTCGGAGAAGACGGAAGCGCGGTGCGCCCCTTCATCTTCGCAGGCCCGGTTTTCTCGACCCGAATCGGAGCCAGCTCGGAAAACACCTCCGAGGGAGTGACGAAGGAATTCGACGCGAACGGGCAGGTGAAGAAGACCATGTTCTCGCTCACGGCGGGAGGCGGCGCGCGCTTTCGGCTCGGGCGCCGAACATGGTTCACCCTGGACGGCCGCTACGTCTACGGTCTCACCAACATTGCGAGGGGCTCCGGAGATCGCTGGAAAACTCGAGACGTCCAGGTGATGGCCGGATTTCTCTTCGGCCTGTTCTAACCGGCCGGATCCGAGAGACTCGGGCTTCGCTCCCCTTCGGGCGCGCAAGGGCCCGGAGCGGGTCTTCGGCGTGACGCCGTAAAGGCGTCCAAGGAGAAGAGAACTCGCGGAGACGCAGCGCGCCTGTCCGTGGGATTCGCTTGCCGTCTCGGGATCCGAGCTCCGGCACCCGCTCGGGAGATGGCCGGGCGGGTCCTGTCGCAGGACTCGCTCCACAACGTTTCGGATGCCTTACCGGCATCGGCTCGCCGCGAGCCTGAGGACTTTGCTACACCCGCGTCGCGAGCGGCAAAAGGGAGCTCGCCCCCGTGCCACCCGCTCTTCGCGGACACCTGCCGGGCGCGTTGGCCCCACCCTCGCGGGCCTTCGCTCAAAGGTTGGGACCCGATCCCATGAGCGAGGCCCGGGAGTCCTCGGGCGGGCTCGGCGCGGGGCGCAGGCGCTCGTCCGCAGGCCATGAGTGAGCCGCATGAAGAACCAGCGTTTCAGTTGAGAGGAGAATGTCTCGGCGAACGCTCGAGGCGCGGTGGACCGATTCCATCGTGATTGACCGCGCCGTGCCAGCGGGCGAGTGCCGAGCCCCGCGGCCGTAGGGGCCAGAGGCGATCCGGGCCGAGCGAGTCTCGCGATTCCCCGGCGAGGCTACAATCGGCGGCGTGACCTCTCCGCTCAAGACCCTTTCCCGCGAGACCGCGGTGTACGGTCTCTCGACAGTCGTCGGCCGCTTTTTGAATTTCCTGCTCGTGCCGTTCTACGTGAACGTCCTGCGCACGCGCGTGGAGTTTGGCGTGCAAACGACCCTCTACGCGTACATGGCGTTCCTCTCGGTCGTGCTTCCCCTCGGCCTCGAGGGGGCGTACTTTCGCTATGCGGCCCGCGCCGAAGGCGAAGCCCCCGAGCCCCTGCGCGAGCGCCGGCTCTTCTCCACGCCGTTCTGGGCGATTCTGTCCTTCGCCCTTCCGGCGGCGGCGGCGCTCTTCCTGCTCGCGCCCTCGCTCGCTCTTCCGGTTTTCGCGGACCGAACCCACGACCTCTCGGCCTTTTTTCCGACCCTCGTCCGCATTCTGCGGTTCGGCTCCGGAATCCTCGTTCTCGACGCCCTGGCCGTCGTTCCGTTCGCGGCTCTCCGGCTCGAGCACCGCGCGAAGATGTTCACGGCCCTGAAGCTCGGCAACATCGTGCTCACGCTCGTGCTCAACTTCTTCTTCGTTCTGCGGTGGCGGATGGGGGTGGAGGGCATCTTCCAGGCGAACCTGATTGCCTCGGCGGCGACGCTCGCCGCCGTGCTTCTCGCCTGCGGGGAGAAGCTTGCGTTCCGGTTCGACGCGGCGATCTTCCGGCGGATGCTCCCGTTCGGGTTGGGGAACGTGCCGGCCTACCTCGGGGCCATGATGGTTCAGGTCATCGACCGGCCGATCGTGCAGCGTTTGAAAGGACTGGACCAGGCGGGTGTGTACCAGGCGAACTATCGGATGGGGATCGCGATGATGGTGCTCGTCTCGATGTTCGACTATGCGTGGAGGCCGTTCTTTCTCCGGCAGCACGCGACGCGCGGCGACGCGGCGAAGCCGCTCTTTGCCCGGGTCTTCACCTACTCCGCACTCCTGATGATGCTCTCGTTTCTCGGGATGTCGTTCTTTCTGCCCTGGTTCGTGGGCGTCCGGCTGCCGTTTGTGCACCGCTCCCTCCTTCGCTCGGACTATCTCTCGGGCACGGGCGTGATCCCCGTCGTTCTGCTCGCATACGTTTTCCAGGGCTTCTACACGAACTTCATCGTCGGGATCTACATCCGCGAAAAGACGAGGTGGCTCCCGGTCGCGACCGGCCTCGCCGCGGCCGTCAACATCGTCACGAACCTCTGGTGGATCCCCCGATGGGGAATCCTCGGGGCCGCCGCAGCAACGCTGGCCGCGTACCTCGTCATGGCGGCGGTCCTGTACGCTGCTTCTCAGCGCATCTTTCCGATCGCCTACGAGTGGGGCAGGGTCGCGAAGATCTTCGTGATCGTGCTCGGAAGCTACGTCGCGGGAATCTGGATTGGTTCCGCATGGGCCAAGACCGCGGCGTTTGCGGCGGCTGTCGCGCTGCTGCTGGGCACCGGGTTTTTCGACCGCGCGGAGACGGAGGCCCTGAAGTCGATGTTTCGGGCGAGAAGGCCGGCCGTGTCTTCCGACCCGGTCGCGTACGCCACGGAGAGGCGCGAGGAAGTGTGAGCGGAGCCCTTCCCGCGGGATTTCGAATCGGCCACTGGACCGATTCCGCCCGCCGCACCGGCTGCACGGCGGTGCTTGCGGGCGGCGTCTGCGCGGGCGCCGCGGACGTTCGCGGCGGAGCCCCCGGCACTCGCGAGACGCAGCTCTTCACGCCCGGCAACCTCGTTTCCCGGATCGACGCGGTCGTCCTGTGCGGGGGCAGCGCGTTCGGCCTGGCGGCCGCCGGGGGAGTTGCGCGCTACCTGAAAGAACGACGGATCGGCTACCCGGTCTCGACGGCCGCCGGAACCGGGGTCGTTCCGATCGTGTCCGCGGTTGTGCTGTTCGATCTTTCCGTCGGCGATCCCGACGCGTATCCCGACGACGCCGCGGGTTATTCGGCGGCGGCCGAGGCTTCGCCGGAGCTTCCGGCCGAGGGCGCGGTCGGCGCGGGGACGGGCGCGACGGTCGGAAAGCTCCTGGGCGTCGCGCGGTCGAGCCCGGGAGGGATCGGGTACGCGTCGATCCGGATCGGCGGCGGCGAAGTCGCCGCGATCGCGGCGGTCAACGCGTTTGGAGACGTGGTCGCGGACGACGGAACGATCCTCGCGGGCGCGCGGGCTTCGTCCGGCGCGTGGGCGGGAAGCGCCGAGAGTCTGCTCAATGGCGATCTTGAAGGATCTCCGCTGGCGGAACGGACCGCCGGATCGAACACCACGCTCGTCTGCGTTCTGACGGACATTCCTTTCGATTCCGGCGCGCTGCGCCGCGTCGCCATCGAGGCGCACGACGGTATTTCGCGCGCGGTGCGGCCGGTCCATACTCTCGTCGACGGAGACGCCGTCTTCGCGATGGCGCCCGAGGGAAACGCTCCCGATCTCCTCACCCGGCTGCGCGCGGGAGTCGCGGCGGCCGAAGCGACGGAAAGAGCAATCCGGAGGGCGGTCGCGCCGTCACGGGAAGTCTGAGGGATTTCGGCCTACAGGTTGTACGTCTTCGGCGGCCGGGAGTGCGCCGCCGCCGGCACGGCCCGGATGGGGACCGGAGTAAAGCACAGAACGAACACGGCGAGGCACACGAGAGCGAGGAGCTTGCGTTTCGGGTCGAGTCTTTCCGACGCGTCCGCCGTCGGCGGGTGCGCGATGCCCATCACGAGGACGATGACGGCCCAGAGGAGCCAACCGGGCCACAGCACCGCGAGGCCGAGCAGCGCCGCGAACAGGACGTAGCCGATCGGGCGCTGCAGTTTTCCAATCGCGGCGTACAGGATGTGGCCTCCGTCGAGCTGGGCGAGGGGCAGGAGATTGAGCGCGGTCACGAGCAGCCCGAACCACGCGGCAAACCCCGAGGGGGACAGCGTGAGGTCGGCGCCGTGGCGGGTTGCGGGGAACAGCCAGTGCTCGGCCCATCGGAACAGAAGGGGCTCTCCGAACTCGAAATATTCGCCCGAAGGGCGCGCGGTCGCGAGCGTCGATGTCGAGATCCCCCACAACAGCACGGGGATCGCCGCGCAAAAACCAGCCAATGGACCGGCGGCTCCAACGTCGAACAGGACTCTCTTTCGTTCGATCGGCGCCCGGATGCTGATCACCGCACCGAACGTGCCGATCCCGATCGGCGCCGGAATGAAGTACGGCAGGGTCGCGGGCAGACCGTAGTGGCGGCACGCGATCGTGTGGCCGAGCTCGTGGATGCCGAGAATCAGCAGAAGGGAAAGCGAAAACCCGAGCCCGGAGCGCCAGACGGACGCATCGGAGAGCGCCTGAGCGAGGGGCCGGTCCGAGAAGAGCCCGAACCCCCCGAAAAACGTCGTCGTGGCGAGAGTCAGCAGAAAGAGCGCGAGATGGAAGAGGGGGTGGGTCGGGAGCCGGTGGAAGGGGTTCGCCAAATCAGGACGCCGGGGCCGCCGGCTCGTCGCGCATGTCCCGCAATTCCTTGCCGGGCTTGAACCGGATCGTGTTTCCGGGCGGAATCGCGACTTCGACTCCCGTCTTGGGGTTCCGGCCGATGCCGCGCTTGCGTTTCTTGACCTCGAACACGCCGAAGCCGCGAAGCTCGATGCGATCTCCCGAGCCCAGGGCCTGCCGCAGCGCGTCGATGACGGTCTCGACGGCCGTGATCGCCTTCGGGCGCGGGATCGACGCCTCTTCGAAAAGCCGGTCCACGATGTCCGCTTTGATCATCTCGTGTTTTCCTCGACTTCCGTTCGACTTCTACCGGATTCGTCGGAGTCTAATCCACCGTCCGGCGGGGGGTCAAGCCGGGTCCGGCCGCCTTCGCTGGCTGAGAATGAGGGCCGCGAAGCCCTCCGCCATCGCTCCGGCGAGCCGGTGGAGCGCGGTGACCTGTCCCGGGGGCAGGACGGATTCTTTCGGCTCGACGAGAAGGAAGGCCACCACGCGCTTCTTGAGAACGACGGGGAAGAGCGCGCAGCGGTCCGGCCTCCGCCCGAGCGCCGCCACGAGGGGTTCGTGCGCCGGAAGCTCGGGAAAGGAGCCCTGGTAGAAGGCGGTGGAGATTCGGACGTTCAGGAAGAGCGAGGGCTCCGAAAATGGGATCCGAAGCGACTGAAACGCCGACCTCGAGGTGCCCTCGCCCCTCACTTTCCATCCGATGACGTCCTCTTTTCGGGCGATGAAGAGGGCCACGAGCGCGTGCGCGTCCTGCAGGCAGGCGAGCGCCGCGTTGGCGATCTCATCGCGGGACTCTGCCCGGCGCATCCGATCCGCGGCCTCGGTGATCGACAGAGGCCCTTCTGCCGCCTCGGCCGGGAGATCGTCCTCGGGGGTGTACTCGAGCTCGAGCGACAAAGCCGCCGGAGGAGGCGCGGCGGGGAGCGGCGTCGGACGTCCCGCCGGCGCGGGTCTCCATGTCGAGATTTCGATGTCGTCCCGGGCGGGAGGGGGGACGTCGCTTTTCCAGACGTCTGAAAGTCGGCTCGAGGGCTTCGTTGGCCGAACGGCTTCAGGGAGTGGAGCGGGATCGTCGCCGAAAATTTGAGGAGGGGGGGGCGGCGCAGCGGGCCGGGCCGCCGGCGGATCGGTCGCGCGGATCAGAGAACGGTCGACCTTCTCGGACAACAGGCGGAATCGGGCGATTCGCTGCTTTCCATAGAACCGCTCGAGGGCCTCGGCCACCCGAAACTCGGCCATCACGCACGGCTCGATTTTTCGTCCGGTAACAAACCCCATCTCGTCTTCCGCCGCGAGATCGTCCGGGTCGAGCATGGCAACCTTCAGAACGCGCCCCTGTCGGGAGTACGGGATGGCGCGGCACCGGAGAGCGATCTTGGGCGGCAGCAGGGCCAGGATCTCTTTGGGCGTCGCCTTGACGATCTCCCAGTGGGCATATTCGCGTCCTTTGGTTTTCGCGAGAGCCCGGGCGAGCGTCTGTTCGGAAAGGAGCCCCTGTTCCAGCAGAACCGTTCCGAGCCGCCCTCCGGCGGATTTTTGAAGCTCGAGCGCGCGATTCAGCGAGGCGGGGGTCAATGCTCCGACCTCCAGGAGGGCTTGCCCGAGTTTCGTCACGGCCACCATTATCTCGGAGATCCGGCAGCGGCGGAAGCGGAACAACCGGCCATTCTCGCGTGTTATCCTCGTCGAATGCTTGGAAACTGCGTCCTCGCGCTCCTGCTGGCGGCCCCGGCCCCGGCGCCGGCCGCGCCGGAGCTCCGGGTCCGAGAGGAATTCCTCGCGGCGAAGATGGCGCAGGCCGAGGGGCGGCTCAAGGAGTCCGCCGGTCATTTTCAGAGCGCGCTCGCGATGAGACCGGAAGATCCCATTCTCGAATTCGAATACGCGGTCCTTCTCCAGCAGCTCGACCTCGACGACGACGCGCGCGTCCATGCCATGCGGTCGGCCGGATTCGACCCGAACTTCGACTCCGCCTGGGCGCTCGCCGGGACTTTGGACCTCGCGTCGGCGGAGAAGGCCGCCGACAAGGACGGTGAGCACGCCGACGACAGGGGAGGCGAAAAAGGCCGGACCGCGATCGCCCGGGCGGTGGACGAGCTCCAGCGAGCCCATCACCTCGCTCCCCAAAACCCCTCGACGCTCGCCGCTCTCGGCCGCGCGGAGCTGCTCAACGACCGTCCGGACCGCGCGCGCGCGCTCCTGGACGAGATTCCCGGGCTTGCCGACAACCCGGGCGTCCTGAAGATCCGCGCGCAGGCGGACGACCGCCGCGGCGCCGACGCCGAGGCGGCGAAGGATTACGATCAGTGGGTCCGCGCCGATGCCGGCGACCGAGAGGCCGTCGCCTCGGCGATCGAGTTCTTCGAGTCCCGGCGAGATTTCAAGCGCGCGCTTTCTTTGCTGCGCGGGCTTCGGGTCGTCGATCCGGACAACGTGATGATCGCGGACCGCATCGCGCTGGATCGCCTTCGCGCCGGCGACTTCGACGGAGCCGAGCGCGACGCCAGGGCCCTGGCAGCCGCCCGTCCGGAAGACCGGGCGGCTCGCCGCACGCTGGCCGCGGCGCTGTACCAGAAAGGCCGCGAAGAAGAGTCGGTCAAAATGCTCCGCCAGCTCGTCGAGGAGGACACGGATGATCCCGCTGCGGCGCTGACGCTCGCCCTTCAATTGACGTCCGACGGGAAAGACGCCGAGGCGGTCGACGTTCTCCAGCGTCTGGCGAAGAAAGCCGGCGAGAACCCGGGCAAGACCGAGCTTCGGCGAGAGATCGACGCGCAAATCGCTTCGATCCGCTACCGAGCCCGCGACCTGGATTCGGCGAAGAAGATCGCTTCCGCCTCTGCGATTTCGAAAGACGGGGTTTCGGACCGGCTCCTGGGGCTGTTGCTTCAGATCGCCCGCGACGAGAAAAAGCCTCAGGACGGTCTGGAATGGGCTCGAAAGGCGGTAGCGGCCGATCCGAAGAATGCCGACGATGCGGCCTCTCTCGCGGAGTTTCAGATTCGGGCCGACGAGGCGCCGGCCGGACGAGCCGCCCTGGAGAAGCTCGCGGGGTCGGGAATCGCCTCGGACGTCCTCGCGGCGGCGGACGCCGAGCAGCGGCTCAAGAATTACGCCGAGTCGGCCAGGATGGCATCCGACGCGCTCCCTCGCTTCGCGGGAAACCTCGACCTCCTGTTTCGAAGAGGGTCCGCGCTGGAGCGTGGCGGGCGATTCGAAGACGCCGCCCGTGCGTTCGAGGAGATTCTGAAGGTCCGGCCGGACGACGCGCAGACTCTCAACTACCTGGGCTACATGTATGCCGAGAACGGGACTCATCTCGCGGAGGCCCGCAAGATGATCGAGCATGCGGTCGAGCTCGATCCCCAGAATGGCGCATTCCTGGATTCTCTCGGCTGGGTACGGTTTCGAATGAACGACCTGGAGGGGGCGAAGTCGGCCCTGCGGAAGGCGGCGCAGCGAATGCCGAGCGATCCGACGGTGCAGGAACACCTCGGCGACATCCAGGCGAAGCTCGGCCGAAAGAGCGAGGCGGTGGCCCTCTGGCGAAAATCCCTCAGCCTTTCTCCCGACGAGCCGGAGAAGATCGAAAAAAAGATCCATGAAGTGGGCTCGAGTCCCTGAGAACCGGCGGCTCGCGAAGTTCGCGGCCGGGTCCCTCTTCCTTCTTCTCTTTCCGGCGTGCGCCACGCGTCCTTCTTCCCGGCCGGCGACGCCGCAGGAATCCTCGAAGCTGCTCGAAGCCTGGAACGACTATCGCCAGGCCGCGCTGTCCCGGGGACCGATGGAAATGTTCTATGACGCCCAGGTGTCGCGCAGCGTCGTGACGATGTCGGGCACGCTCGCGGTTCGAGACGATCCGGGCAAGTCGCTCGCGTTGCGCGTGGAAGGCCCGCTCGGCCTTCCGGTCGCGCGGGCGGACTGGGACGGGGAAGTCACGAAGGTTTTCGTCTCGGGGTCGCACCGGGGCGAGCAGACGATCGCCGGGGACGCGGATCTCGGCCGCGAGCTGGGCGTGCCGGTGTCGGCCGCCGGGCTCTCCCTGTTGCTCTTCGGCCTTCCGGATCGGGCTTCGCCCGAATCGACCGAGATCGAGGGGGAGCGAGCCTGGTTCTCCTGGAACGGCGGCGCGATTCGCTGCGATTTCGACGTTTCGTCCAATCGCGCCGCGACCGTCGTGGCGCGTGGGGACCGGGGCTCGGTCGAGGTGCGATTTCTCGAATGGGGGCCGGCCCTTCCGTCCCGAATCCGAATCCGGGCTTCGCGGGGGGGGAGCGCCGAGCTGCGGCTGCGCTCCGCCGATCCGAGTCCGGAGAAACGCGAATGAGCCTGAGGGCCGAGGCGTTCGCGAAAACGAACCGGGCGATTCTGGTCGTCGGAAAGAGGCCCGACGGTTACCACGACCTCGACACGGTGTTTCAATCGATCGACCTCACCGACCGGATCGAGGTCGAGGAGTCGGATTCCGTCATCCTCGAGTGTGACGACCCCCGGCTGCCGGCGGGGCCCGAGAATTTGATTTGTCGCGCCGCATCCGCGCTGGCGAAGGCCTGCGGCGTCCGGGCGGGAGCGCGGATTCGGCTCGAGAAGCGGATTCCCGTGGGAGCGGGCCTGGGCGGGGGATCTTCCGACTGCGCCATCGCTCTCGTCCTCCTCTCCCGTCTCTGGGAGATCGAAGCAGGTCTCGACTCGCTGAGAGAAATCGGAGCCGGAATCGGAAGCGACGTGGCTTTTTTCTTTCAAGGGGGAAGCGCGAGGGGCACGGGGCGGGGCGAGATCCTGACGCCGCTTTCGGACGGACCGGACCGGGTCCTCGTTCTCGTCGTTCCGCCTTTTCCGATTTCGACGGCCGCCGTGTATTCGCGGTGGCGGGCCGGGAGCGCGGCGCATCGCCCCTCCGACCCGATCCCGGGAGCCTATTTCGGGGTCAACGAATTGGCATCGGCTGTGCTTGAGACCAATCCCGAGATGGCTCGCTATCTGGACGCGGTGGCGAAATTCCTTCCGGACTGCCAGATTTCCGGCTCCGGATCTTCGATCGTGGCGTCGGCGGCGGAAGGTTGCCAGATCGATTCGATCCTAAGCGGCTTGCGGGACGAGTTGCCCGCGGCTCGGGTTCGTCTCGCTCGGAGCGTTTCGCGCCGGGAATACTGGAAGCGCACGACGCTCGATGGGTTCGAATCCTCCAAAAAGGTCGGTGCGTCATGAATATCACCGAGGTCAAGGTTCACCCTGTCGATCAGGAAAAACTCAGGGCCTACGTCTCCATCGTTCTGGACGACTGCTTTCTCGTTTCCGACATCAAAGTCATCGCCGGCCCCTCCGGGCTGTTCGTCTCGATGCCCTCGAAGCGAAAGAAGACGGGAGAATTCAAAGACGTTGCCCACCCCCTGAATCGGGAGACCCGACAGTGGATGGAGGAGCGAATTCTCGGAGAGTACGACCGCTCGATCCATTCGCAGCCCCCCTCGCCGGCCTCCCGCACGGAGGCGGCGGGAGAATCGTAGCCCGTCCCCCATCCTGCAGCCGGATCCGCGCTCACAGAGAATAAAGAGGATCGGAGGAGTTTCGATGTCGAACACGAGAATTCAGGTCCGAAAAAACGGCCCCTTGCGCGTCGAGGGCGAGGACATCGAGATCGTCGATGCCGAGGGGCGGCGCTTCGACCTGGCCGGACGGGTCATCGTCTCGCTTTGCCGGTGCGGTCATTCCGAAAACAAACCGTTCTGCGACACCTCGCACAACAAATTCGGATTTCAGTCGGAGTGCCCGGCCCGCGCGCTGCCGCCGCCCGCGCCGAAACCGCAATAGACCCCGCTCAGGAAAGGTCGTAGGCCTCGCCGTTGCGGGCCGAGAGAACGACGAGCTTCACGACCGGAACC
>JBOGJO010000064.1:0-7884 GCA_050747885.1 Thermoanaerobaculia bacterium | reverse complement strand
GGTTGGGGCTCCAACCCCTGAGCGAGGCTGTCGAGGGGTCCGCGGGGCTGACGCGCCCGGCAGCTCTCTCCGCGAAGGGCGGGTGGCACGGGGCGAGACTCCCTTTTTCCGCTCGCGACGCGGGTGTAGCAAAGTCCTCAGGCTCGCGGCGAGCGGAAAAGTGGAGCGAGTCCCGTGACAGGACCCGCCCGGTGAAGGATTTCCCGAGCGGGCGCTCGGGCTCGGACCCCGAGACGGCAAGCGAAGCCCCTACTTCCCGAAATCCAGCCCGACTTCGCCGCCGGCCGGGACGACGACGTCTTTGTCCTCTGTCCCCTTCGCCTCGTCCCAGGCCGTGATCCGCCGCTTTCCCGCCGGAACGCTTTGGAGACGGTACCGGCCGTCCGAACCGGCGATCGCGAAGCACGCGGTCGAGGCGACGTAAATGAACGCCCGTTCTGTCGGCGAGTTCTCGTTCTCGATTGTCATCAGCCCGGGGCGGGAGAGCCGCGTCCGGGACACGTCGCCGGGAAGAACGAACTTGTGCCGGAACGCCAACTCCGAGAGGCCGAAGTAGACCGAGAGGTCCGCAAATTCCGAGTCGAGGAGCGTGATCTGGAGCGACGAGCCGAGCTGCGCCGCGGAGATCGCGGGAACGACGCGCCCTTTCTGCACGGTGATCTTGAGGGCCGCCCCCGAGGCGGGCGGCGGGACCTCCTCCACCGGAACCGAGAGGAACACGACCGAGCCGGCGGGAGCCCGCCCGGCCACGATTCCGACGGAAGCCGGTTTCACCGCCGCCGCGAGAAGCAGCAGCGCAGGGATCAACGGGAAGCCGAAAGTCGGCGCGGTTTCCCGGGTCGGAGCTCGTTGTCCGCGGCCTGGGCGGGCGCGCCCTCCCCGATCGACCAGATGTAGTCCCGCAGGGATCGCGTCACGCGGTCCACGTCGTGGATGAAGTCGGCGGCCGCCTGCGGGCTCCCCCAGATCTTCTCGAGCTCGGCGCGGTCTTTCGCGATCTGGGGCGAGTCCCAGCCGAGCGCGAGCGTGACGTACCGCTTGCCGGTCGTGTCGTCTTTCGGGAAATTCGTGGGCATCCGGGTGCCGGGCATCCACTCGTCGGGGCGCGAGATCCAGTCGTTGATCCAGTCGTGGCGCAGCCGCGTGCGCGCCATCTGCAGATTCGGCGCGAGGGAGGACTTGTCCTCGACCTTGTCGATCTCCTGCTGGCTGCGCGGATGGCACTGGGCGCAGCGGTACATTTCGAAGACCTTCCTGCCGGAGGCGAGCGATCGCGGGTCGGCCCGGTCGTCGGCCAGGAGAAACGGATACGGCGCCTTCGAAAGGGACGCGAAATAACGCGTGAGGTCGTTGAGCTGGGCATCGGTGAATCCGAACGTCGGCATGTGGACCTGAAGCCAGGGACGGATCTGTCCCGTGCGGGGAGAATTCAGGAACGCAAAGAGCCAGTCGCTCTGGACCTTCGCGCCCTCGCCTTTGATGATCGGCGGCGCGAGGGAGACATCCGGCATCACGTCGCGAATGGAGCCGCCGCGCCCCTCGAGGACATGGCACCCCTGGCAGTTGTGGTCCTTGATGATCCGCCGCCCGCGCTCGATCGAGGCTTCCTCCGGCGAGAGCCTCTTCTTTTTCGAGTCGGCCATGTCGTCTTTCTGGAAGCCGAGCACGGCGGTGATGACGGCGTCTTTCTCCGGCTCGGAAAATCCGAAGAGCGGCATCTTCAGCTTTTCTTCCCAGCCGCGGACCTTGTCCTGGTCGTAGACCCGCGTGTTCGTGAGCTTGGTGCGAAGCCAATCCTGCCGGGTGTGCTCGATGTCGACGAAGCCGAAATCGAGCCGGTGGATTCCCTTGTTGCCCCATTCGGAAAGCTCCGTTCCGATCGGCTTGGCATCCTCAAAGCCCGGAATGTCGTGGCACGCGTAGCACCCGTAATGGGCGATCAGCTTCTCGCCGGCGTAGGAGAGCTCTTGCGGCTGCGTCATGCTGGCGAGGTCGGCTTTCGCGTCGACGATCGAGCGCGTCGTCGTCTCGAAGTACATGGAAATCTTGTCGAGTGAAGCCTTGTCGACGTCCGGGATCGGGCGGGCCTCGAAATCCGCCGGCGCTTTCTGCCGGGACAGGTACTCCGCGAGATCGGCCGCGTCCGCGTCGGACAGGCGCAGATTCGGCATCTTCGTGTCGGGGTTCCACGCTTTCGGATCCTTGATCCACGCGAAGATCCAGTCCTTGCTGTCCTTGGATCCCACGCCCGCGAGGTTCGGCCCGAACTGGCGGTACGTCCCGATCAGGTCGCGCTTCGCTCCGGGATCGAGAACGTGGCAGCCCATGCAGCCGCGGTTCTCGAAAAGCCATTTCCCATGGGCGGCGTCGCCCGGAGTGGCCGCGGGGAGAGGAGCCGGCTTCTGCGACCTGTCGAACAGGTACTGCGCGATGGAACGCACCATCGTGTCGTTGATGCGGCGCCCGTCCTCGTTCTCCTGCTGCTGCATTCGGGTGGGAGTCCGATATCGACCTGTTTTCGGATCGAGGCCCTCGTTGTGCACGAAGTTGTCGAGGTAGAAAAACCGCGGCATTTTCGTATTCGGACGGAACGCCGTGGGGTTGGAGATCCAGCGAATCGCCCAGTCGGGAGATACCTTTCCGGCGACCTTCTCGAGCGACGGCCCGACCTTCGGAAGGTGCTGGTCCTCGAGCCCCTTGATGCGGTGGCATCCCCAGCAACCGAGCGACTCGATGACTCGAAGCCCGGCGTCGAGGCGCGGAGCCGTCGGGAAATTCACTTCCTTCGAATGACACCGGTAGCATCCCGCCTGCGCGTACCGGATCGGATAGATCGGCATTTCGACGAACTCGTCGAGCTCCCAGCCGTACTTCTTCTCCCACCTGGCCTTTTCGGCCTCGCTCGACGGCTGGTGCGCGGTGTGGAAGAACGAGGTCGACCGGTCATGGCCGCCGTGGCACGACGTGCAGCCGAAATCGGCAAGGGTGTGCGGCGAGTCGCTTCCGAGGATGAGGGACTGGTCCGTGTGGCTCTGAAAAACGACGGGGATCTTCGGAACGAGGTCGGGAGTGTAGCCCTTCTTATCCGCTCCCATGTGGCACGACATGCAGCGGTCGACGCGCGGGATCTTCATGAAATTCACGTCGTTGAACAGGTCGGGCAGGATGACCTGCTGGACCTTGATCGAGGGGTTCACCATGTCGAGGATCGGCGCATTCCGGCTCTTGAAGAGCGCGTCTTCCCGAAGCGAAACGAGCTTCTTGGCGGCGAGCGTGAAATTCGCCGTCAGGGTTTTGATCGTCTTGTCCGCGTCGGCCGATTTTTGCGTCAGGGCGTCGGCCTGGGACTTGAGGCCGTTGAGCTTCGCCGTGGTCGCCTGCAGCTTGAGTTGCTTTTGCTGGAGGTCGGCGGCGAGGTCCTCGAAATCCTTCCGGTGCTTGCGAATCGAGGAGCCGCCGCCGGAATCCTCGGCCACTTCGAGCTCGTAGCGCGCCGTGTCAACGACCGCCTTTTCAAAACGGTAGTTCTGGTCGTCCCGGTAGCGGACCGCGTCGGTGTCCTGGATCTCCTGGTTCAACTTCGCGAGCGCCTTCCGGCTTTCCGCCTGCTCCGCCTGGGCGGCCCGGAGCTGCGATTCGGCCGCATCGTATTCCTCGCGCGAGACCTTTTCCCGGGCGGCCGCCATGTCCTGCCTGGTCTTGTAGCGATCCCACTGGAGAAAGCGAAGCTGGTATCCCTTCCAGCTCTTCGCGAAACTCCACCCGCTCGCATAGTCCGTCCAGATCATCGCGATCGACGTGACGAGGACGATCAGCCCCGAGAGCGCAAAGACGCGCGTCAACCGGGGAATGTTATAGTGGTGGTCGATGGGTTCGGCGGGAGGTCTCCTCGGCATCGCGTGATCCTCAGATGTTGAACGAAACTTCGGGGATCGCGACGATGTACTTCAGGTTCAGGGTCCAGCGCAGGAACATCTTGATGGGCATGAGGAACATGACGAGCAGCAGAAGGCAGCCGACGTAATAACGGACCGGCCCCATTTTTTCGTAGAACCTCCGGAACAGCGTCCGCGAGAGGACGACCGGAAGAACGCCCAGGTAAACCAGCATGAAACCGAGTCCGACAATTTCGCGGAGAAGCCAGAACGACGGCAATCCCTTGTGCAGCATCTTGACCCAGACGATCTCGGACACGTTGATGTTGTTGAGCGGCTCGAGCTTGTTCGGATCCCAGAGCTCGTACGGGCCGAAGAAGTTCCAGTTGGGGCCGCGCAGAAACGTCCCGAGAAAGATGAGAACGATCCAGAAAATCAGGAATCCCAGCAGGAAAATCGAAATCTCCCACTTGCGCTCTTTGAACGTGAAATACCCGTTGCCCTTCGGGTTGACGTCGATGTACGGAATCGCCATGAGGCCGACGATGATCAGCCCCGGCAGCACGACGCCCGCCAGCCAGGGATCGAAATACACGAGCATTTCCTGGAGCCCCAGGAAGTACCACGGGGCCTTCGCGGGGTTGGGAGAGTTCGTCGGATTGGCCGGCTCTTCGAGCGGGGCTTTCAGAAAGATCGACCACACGATGAGCAGCGCCGACACGAGCACGAGGCAGATCAGCTCGATGTAAACGAGGTCGGGCCACGAAAAGACCTTTTGAAACGAGTCTTTCCCCTCGTTGGGCCCCAGACCCTGCGCGATCCGATTGTCGTTGCTCGTCGCCTGGTGCATCGCGTACCAGAGATAGAAAAGGATGATGAAGATCATGCCGACGATGGGGACGTTGTCGGGAGCCGAGGCCACCTTTTTGAAGTTCGGATCGAAGTACGAAACGAAGAAGAACACCGAGACGCTCAGGATCAGAACGACCCCGCCCTTCGCCGTCCAGAGCCATTTCGTGTAGAGGGCGGCAAAGAGGGCGACCGCCATGAGCGGCACGAAAATCTGAGGCTTGCACAGAAAATTGACGACCGACTCGAGGAATTGAACGATGATCATGCCCGCCCGCTCAGACCGGTCCGCTGATTCCGCCGTCCTTCCGGACGCGCCAGAAATGCACCGCCATCAGGAACGCCGCCACGAGGGGAATGCCGACGCAATGGAGGACGTAGAAGCGCAGGAGCGCCCCGGCTCCCACGAAACGGCCGCCGAGGAGCGCGAACCGCGCGTCATCGGTGGACGTCACGAGCGAAATGTCTCCGATTTTCAGCAGAGCCGAACCGGGCCCCTGGGTGCCGACGAGCGGGGTGGCGCCGGCCATGTTCGAGCCGACGGTGATCGCCCAGATCGCGAGCTGATCCCACGGCAGGAGATAACCCGTGAAGGACAGAAGCAGCGTCAGGACGAGCAGGATCACGCCGATGACCCAGTTGAATTCGCGGGGCGGCTTATACGACCCCGTCATGAAAACGCGAAACATGTGAATCCAGACCGCGATGACCATCGCGTGCGCGCCCCACCGGTGAATTTCCCGCATGATTCCGAAAGGAACCTGCTCGCGCAGATCGAGCGCGTCGACGTAGGCGTACTCGACGGTGGGCCGGTAGTAGAACATCAACAGGAGGCCGGTGAACGTCAGCACGAGAAACAGAAAGAACGTCACGCCCCCCGCGCACCACGTGTAACGCATCTTCACGCCCGATTTCCGGGTTTTGACCGGGTGGAGATGGAGGACGACATTGCCGAGCATCGCGAGAACGCGCTTGCGGTTCGTGTTGGGAACGCCGACCCGGAAGATCGATTTCCAGATCTGGCTGTCGACGACCGACTTCTGAATGTTCCGGAGCTTCTCGATCACAGGCGGCTCAGGATTCCGTCATCGCGAGGCTGCCAGGCAGCCGTGGCGATCTGACCCGAAGCAGATTGCCGCGGTCGCTCCGCTCCCTCGCAATGACTGCAACTTCAAAGCCCCTCCCTCAAAATCCGAGCGATCTTATCCGACTTTCACGAACGCTTTCGGATCGGTCCACTGGCCCTGCTCGAAGAGGAACTTCGTTCCTTTGTCGACGATCAGCTGGCCGTCGTCGGGCGAGACGGAGATGGCCGCCCGTTCCAGCGCGCGGGGCGCGGGACCTTCGAAGTTGATCCCGGACACGTAGTAGCCGGAACCGTGGCACGGGCACTTGAACTTGTTCTGAGCCGGAAGCCAGTTCGGCGTGCAGCCCAGGTGAACGCACACCGTGATGAGAGCGTAGATCTCCGCCGTGTTCCGCACGATCCAGACGCCGTAGCGTTCCTTCCACCTCTCGTCGACGCCGAGCCCGTAGTCCGAAGGAAGGCCCCCCTTGAAAAGGGTCGGAGGCTCGAACAGGACGTTGGGAAACATGAAACGGGCCGTCGCGGTCAGGGCGGCGCCCACCGCCGCGGCGAAGCCGACCCACGCCAGCGTCATCCACTTGACCGCGTCGCGGCGCGTCATCGCCTCCGGACCGTGCGCCGGGGACGAACGCGCGCTCGAGATGATTTTCGGCTCGCGGGCCGCCATCAGGAAATTCCCATCGCTAAGGAATTCACCATATCAAAACCTTCCTTGCGGCCTCAAGACGGCTTCCGGAGCGCTTCCGCCGCGCGGCGCGCGGCGTCTCGAACCCGCAGGCTTTCGTCGCTCCGGGCGAGCTCCTCCAGAACGGGACGCGCTTCTCCGTCCCCGAGGAGGGCTTCGGCCTTCGCGGCGTTGACCATCGCCTCTTCGACCTGCGACGGTCGAAGGTTCTCCGCCTGGCGGGCAAGCGAGCGCCGGTCCAGCATCGACCGCAGGACTTCCTTCCCCGCGCCGTCATGAAGCTCGGCGAGCGCGATCGCCGCGTTCCACCGCACGTCGGCGACGTGATCCGCGGTCATCGCGGTCAGGCGCGGCACGGCGCGGGCATCGCCGATCTTTCCGAGAACGTAGGCGGCCATCTTGCGCGCCCCGGGGTCCTCGGCGTTCGATTCCAGGATCACCGTCGGCACGGCGCCGGCGTCCCCGAGCATCCCGAGCGCCCAGACCGAATAGAGACGCACCATCGCGTCGGGATCGCGCGCGCTCTCCTCGAGCGCGGGAATTGCCGACCGGTCCTGAAGCCGGCCGAGAACGAGGGCGAGGTACCGCTTCACGTCGCGATCGTCGGCCCGGTCGCTTCGCAGGTGCGTGAAGACCTCGAGCGTGCCTTCGGCGAGCTTGCGCCGTTCGGGGCCCGGGGGGATTCGCGCGACCGCGCGCGAGAGCTCGAAGGCGGATTGCCAGCGTTGGTTCGCCGCTCCCCCCTTGACGTCGGCCAGGTAGTCCGACGGCGACTTTCGTTCGAAGGTCAGAAGCGAGAAGAGGAAGAAAATCCCGACACAGACCGCCACGACGAGCAACGGAACGAGGAAGAACTGCAGGACGAGGCGGCCGCCGCGCGGTTCGGGAGGAACGGGGTCCTGGTCCACGGAATCCGTCAGAGCACCGGGAGGAATCGCTTGGCCTGGGTGATGGGGTTGGGAACGAAAATCGCGTCCTTGTCGCAGACGGTTTCACACAGGCGGCAGGACACGCAGGGGCCCGCTTCCACTTCCGCGATCTTGTGAACCATCGTCTCGTGGAGCGGATCCTCGATCAAATAGATGCAGTCGAACGGGCAGATGTCGATGCAAAACTCGCAGCCCGTGCAGAGGTCCCGGTCGACGATCGCCTTGGGAATGTCTTTGGGCTTGACTTTTTCCACCAGCTGCCCGGCGTTGTTCTCGATGCACGAAACCGGGCAGTAGCGCGCGCAGACCGAGCAGTCGATGCACCGGTCGGCATGAATGACGTATTTTTCCTTCTTATCTCCGGTGATCGTGTGGGTCGGGCACTTGACCTCGCAAACCCCGCAGCCGATGCACGTGTCCTGGATGAAATGAGGCATTAAAAACAGCGTATCATAACCG
>JBOGJO010000063.1:0-2609 GCA_050747885.1 Thermoanaerobaculia bacterium | reverse complement strand
GACTACTCCCGGCAGATCAACGGAGAAATCGTCAACATCAACGGCGGGTCGGTTCTGGCCGGCTAGCGGGGGTTCGGATGTTCTTCAAACAGTTCTATCTCGGCTGTCTCGCGCAGGCGTCCTACCTGATCGGCGACGGCGGGGAGGCCGCCGTGGTCGATCCGCGCCGGGATGTCGAGGAGTACGTGGAGGAGGCGCGAGCCAACGGGCTCACGATCCGGCACGTCATCGAGACCCACCTGCACGCCGATTTCGTGTCGGGCCACCGCGAGCTCGCGGCGCGGACCGGCGCGAAGATCTATCTCGGCGCGGCGGCGGGCGCGAAGTTCGACCATGTTCCCGTTCGGGAAGGCGATGAGATTCGCCTGGGCTCGGCCCGGCTGCGGTTCCTCGAAACGCCGGGTCACACGCCCGAGTCGGTCTCCATTCTCGTCTTCGAGGACGCTCGGTCGGAAGTTCCTTCGTCGGTGTTGACCGGCGACACTCTCTTCATCGGCGACGTCGGCCGGCCCGACCTGCTCGGCGCGGTGCGCAGCCCCCAGGACCTCGCCGGGGACCTCTACGATTCGCTCCATCGGAAGCTGCTCGCGCTTCCCGATTCGGTTCGGGTCTTCCCGGCCCACGGGGCGGGCTCGATGTGCGGGCGCAACATTTCGAGCGAGACGAGCTCCACCATCGGCGAGCAGCGCCGCTTCAACTACGCTCTCCAGCCGATGAGCCGTGAGGACTTCGTCCGCATGATGACGACCGACCTTCCCGAGGCCCCTTCCTACTTCGGGCGGGACGCGGCGATCAACCGCGACGGGCCGGCCCTGCTCGACGAGAGGTCTCCGGCCCGGGCGATCCCGGTCTCCGAGGTCGCGGACCTGATGGACCGGGGCGCCGTGGTCGTCGACACGCGCCCCGCGCTCGAATACGGGACCGGCCACGTTCCCGGTTCTTTCAACATCGGCCTCTCGGGACAATTCGCGTCGTGGGCCGGCACCGTCCTTTCCCCGGACGCCCCGATCGTCCTCGTGGCCGAAGATCCGGACCGCGCCGGCGAGGCTCGCACACGGCTGGCGAGGGTTGGATTGGACCGCGTCGAGGGCTTTCTCGATGGAGGCGTGCGGGCGTGGAGCGAGGCGGGCCGTCCGCTCGCTTCGACGGAGCAGATCGGCGTCGAGGAGCTCGCGCGTCGGCTGAGAGAACCGGACTCACCGCGAGTCCTGGACGTCCGGCGGCCGGCCGAGTGGGGAGGCGGGCATATTCAAACGGCGTTGAACATTCCGCTCAACCTGCTGGATCGGACCGCGCCGCCCCTGGACGCCGCAAGTCCCGTCGCGACGGTGTGCGCCGGCGGCTACCGCTCGTCCCTTGCGTCCAGCATCCTGGAAAGAAAGGGCTTCCGCCGCGTGACGAACGTGGTGGGCGGCATGGCGGCCTGGACTCAGGCGGGGCTGGGCACGGCCCCGGAGTCTCCCGCGGACTTAACATCCCGGGTGTAGAACAAGGGTTGTCATGTCCGAAGAAAAGGAATCCGCCCGGCGCGATTTGGTCCCGGCCGCCGTTCCGATCGACGTCGAGGACCCCTCGCTCTATTTCAACCGGGAGGTTTCGTGGCTCGCATTCAACGACCGCGTGCTCGATGAAGCCCTCGATCCCCGGTGGCCCCTGCTGGAGAGGGTGAAATTCCTCGCGATCTTTTCCTGCAATCTCGACGAGTTTTTCATGATCCGCGTTTCGGGTCTCCACGAGCAGCTCGAGGCTCGGATCGGCGAGAGGAGCCCGGACGGGCTGACGGCGAGCGAGCAGCTGGCGCGAATCGGTCAGATCGTCCGGCAGCAGCTTGCCCGGGCCTCCGAGACGCTTTCGGGCGATCTCCTGCCCCTCCTCGCTCAGAACGGCATTCGGATCCACGACTGGAAATCGCTGGACGGGGACGTGAAGCGGCGGGCGAGAGCGTTCTTTCGAAGGGCGGTGTTTCCCGTGCTGACTCCGCTCGCGGTCGATCCGGGGCATCCGTTTCCGTTTCTCTCGAATCTGTCGTTGTCGCTCGCCGTGGAGGCCCGCGATCCGGACACGGGGGAGCGAAAGTTCGCGCGGGTCAAAGTTCCCGAGAGTCTTCCCCGGTTCGTTCCCCTCGACACGCTCGAGAAGACGGGAAGTGAGGGGCGCGACGGCGCGGTCCTGAATTTTCTCCCGATGGAGTCGCTGATCGCGGCGAACCTGGACGACCTTTTCCCGGGGATGGACATCGTCGGCTGCCATCCCTTCCGCGTGACTCGGGACATGGACATGGAGATCCGGGAGGAAGAAGCGCACGACCTGCTTTCCGTGGTCGACCGGGAGGTCCGGAGGCGCAAGTTCGGCGCCGTCGTCCGGCTGGAAGTTTCGCCGGGGATTCCCGACCGGGTCCGGCAGACGCTCATCGAAAAGGTGGAAATCGACGCCGAGGACGTGTACGAAAGCCCGGGTTTTCTCGGCGTCTCCGCTTTCGCGTCGATCGCGGCTCTCGACCGCCCGGACCTCCACGATCCGCCCCTGATTCCGGCGATTCCCGCGGCGCTGACCGCGGAACCGGATATTTTCAAGGTGATCGCCTCGGGGGACATCCTTCTCCACCACCC
>JBOGJO010000062.1:0-1508 GCA_050747885.1 Thermoanaerobaculia bacterium | reverse complement strand
ATGATGGTGTTCTTGAAATCGACCGTCCGGCCATGGCCATCCGTCAGGCGCCCGTCTTCGAGTATCTGCAGGAAAACGTTGGCGACATCAGGGTGCGCCTTTTCGATTTCATCGAACAGGATGACGCTGTAAGGCCGTCTCCGCACCGCTTCGGTCAGCTGGCCGCCCTCTTCGTAACCGACGTACCCGGGCGGCGCGCCGATCATCCTCGACACGCTGTGCTTTTCCATGTACTCGGACATGTCGAGGCGAACCATCGCGTTTTCGTCGTCGAAGAGGTACTCCGCCAGAGCGCGGGAGAGCTCCGTCTTTCCGACCCCCGTCGGGCCGAGAAAGATGAAGGACCCCACGGGGCGATTCGGATCGGAGAGCCCCGCTCGGGATCGTCGGACGGCGTCTGAGACGGCCTGAACGGCTTCTTCCTGGCCGACGACGCGAAGGCGGAGGTTCGATTCCATGCGCAGGAGCTTCTGGCTCTCCGCTTCCATCATCCGGGAGACGGGGATCCCGGTCCATTTGGCGACGACTTTCGCGATGTCTTCTTCGTCGACTTCTTCCTTGAGCATGGGAGCCGCCGTCTTTTGGACCGATGCCAGCTTCGAGTTCGCCTCGGACAGCGACTGCTCGAGCTGGCGAAGAGTCCCGTAGCGCAGGACCGACGCCTTCTCGAGATCCCCGGCCCGCTCGGCTTCCTGGGCCTGCGCCTTCACGCCCTCGATTTCTTCCTTGAGGGATCGGAGCTTTCCAATGGCTTCCTTTTCGTTGTTCCACTGGAGCTTGAGCTGGGAGGATTTCTCCTTCGCTTCGGACAGCAGCCGCTCGATGGCCGACAGGCGCTCCTTCGCCGCGGGAGTCTCCTCGCGCGTGAGCGCCCGTTTCTCGATCTCGAGGCCGACGATTCGGCGCTCGATCTGGTCGATCTCCGTGGGCAGGGAGTCGATCTCGATCCGCAGGCCGGACGCCGCCTCGTCGACGAGGTCGATGGCCTTGTCGGGCAGGAACCGGTCCGTGATGTAGCGGTGCGCGAGAGTGGCGGCTGCGACGATCGCGGCGTCGGTGATTCGCACGCCGTGATGGACCTCGTATTTCTCTTTCAGGCCCCTCAGAATCGCGATGGTGTCTTCCAGGGTCGGCTCCTCGACGTACACGGGCTGGAATCGCCGCTCGAGCGCCGCGTCCTTTTCGATGTACTTCTGGTATTCGTTGAGGGTCGTCGCGCCGATGGCGCGCAGCTCCCCGCGCGCGAGGGCCGGCTTGAGCATGTTGGAAGCGTCCATCGATCCCTCGGAGGCTCCGGCGCCTACGAGAGTGTGCAGCTCGTCGATGAACAGAATGATTCTTCCTTCGGCCTCCTCGACCTCCTTCAGGACGGCCTTGAGGCGGTCTTCGAATTCGCCGCGGTACTTCGCGCCTGCGATGAGCGAACCGAGGTCCATGGCAACGACCGACTTCTTCTTGAGTCCCTCCGGCACGTCGCCCGAGTGGATTCGCTGCGCGAGCCCCTCGAC
>JBOGJO010000061.1:0-8686 GCA_050747885.1 Thermoanaerobaculia bacterium | reverse complement strand
CCTTCGACGATGGCCGTCTTGCCGACGCCCGGCTCTCCGATGAGCACGGGGTTGTTCTTCGTTCGACGCGAAAGCACCTGGATGACTCGCCGAATTTCGTCATCCCGCCCGATGACGGGGTCGAGCTTGCCCTTCCGCGCGGCCTCGGTCAGGTCGCGCGCGTATTTTTTGAGGGCCTGGTACTTGTCTTCGGGATTCGGGTCCGTCACCCGGGTGCTGCCGCGGACTTCCTTGAGCGCCGAAAGCAGGGCGGCTTCCTTCGCGCCGGCGGCGGAGAGAATCTTTTCCGCCTGCGTGCCGCGGGCGTCCGCGATGGCGAGGAGCAGGTGCTCGGTCGAAACATATTCGTCCTGGAATTTGTGCGCGATCTCGAGCGCTCGGTCCAGGACCTTCGAAAGGGCGGGAGCGATCTGGGGCTCCGCCGCGGATCCGGAGACCTTCGAGCGTTTCGAAAGGGAAGCGTCCAGCTCTCGGGTGACCGCGTCTTTACTGACCCCGACCTTCGCGAGGATCGGCGCGACGATTCCTTCTTCCTGCTCGATGAGCGCCTTGAGAAGATGGTCGGGGGTCGTCTCTGCGTGGCCCTGCTCCCGCGCCGCCCGTTGGGCATCCGCGAGGGCTTCCTGCGCTTTGACGGTGAGTTGATCTGCTCTCATGTTCCGGACTATAATATCTTAGCGAACGATTGTCAAGTCAATACTGTTATAATCTTCATCGTAACGCTAAGATTATAAAGTTATGATGCTACATCTGTTAACGTAATTGGCCTCCTGCTTTGCGATTCCTCTCCAAGCTTCGCAGCGCTCGATCTCGGATTCGACACGACGCGCATTCGCCGCACGGCGTTGCCTTCCTCGTCGGGTTGTAGCAAGAAAAGGTCCAGCCGTAATCGAGGCCGAGCGAGGCCCCGAGGTCGAGAATCTCGAGCTTCGTCATCTTCAGAAGCGGCGAGACGACCTTGAACCGCGTCCGGTTCTCGACGCCCGCCTTCGTCGCCAGGTTGGCCGTTTTCTCGAACGCGCGCAGGTATTCCGGCCGACAGTCCGGGTAGCCCGAGTAATCGATGACATTGGCGCCGATCCAGATCTCCGGCGCCCCGACGGCTTCCGCCCAGGACAGAGCATGAGCGAGAAAGATCGTGTTGCGCCCGGGAACGTACGTGACGGGGATCCGGCCGCGCCGGGCGGAGGCCCGGGGAACGGGAATCTTGCGAGACGTCAGGGCCGAGGCCGCCGACCCCGCGAGATCCACCTTCACGACTCGGTGGGCGGCGCATCGATACCGCCTCGCGAGGCCGCGCGCGAAGTGGAGCTCCACGGCGTGGCGCTGGCCGTAATCGAACGACAACGCAAAGACCTCGCGCCCTCTCGCTCGGGCGAGCGCGAGGCAAGTCGCGGAATCGGCGCCGCCGGACAGAAGGACGACGGCCCGGGTTTGTTTCATCTTCCGGCCACGTCTCCCCAGAGGAGCTTGTGAAGCTGGAGGCCGAGGCGCACCACCCGGCCGCTTTCGAGGATCCAGGCGGCGAGATCGGCCGGGTCGAGAGAGCCCCAGACCGGGGAAAACGTCACGACGCGCCGCGCGTCGAGCTCCCGCGAGCGGACGTAATCGACGGCCCAGTCGAAGTCCCGGCGGTCGGCGAGAACGAACTTGAGCTCGTCCCGGGGTCGGAGCCGGGAGAGGTTCTCCTCGAAGTTGAATTCCACCATGCCGCTGCCGGGAGCCTTCACGTCCACGATGGCGATCGCGCGCGGATCGAGGCGGTCGACCGGGACGTGCCCGCCGGTCTCGACGAGCACTTCCATTCCGGCGTCCAGAAGCCGGGACGCGAGCGGGTAGACGCCGTCCTGCTCGAGGGGTTCCCCTCCCGTCAGCTCGACCATGCGCGTGCCGTGGGACTCCACTTCGCGCACGATGTCGTCTTCCTCCATCGGCCGGCCGCCGTGGAACGCGTAGGCGGTGTCGCACCACACGCAGCGGAGGGTACATCCCGTGAGCCGAACAAACGAGCAGGGGAACCCCGCCCGCGTCGATTCGCCCTGAAGCGACCTGAAGATTTCCGTGATCCGGAGCTCGCCCACGCCGGCGATTCTATTGCTCCGGACGGCGCCGGGCATCGGCGATTCGGCCCGGGCCCCTCCCCTTCGGTCGGGGTCATACTAGAATCCCCGTGTCATGCCCACGGATTCGGAAATGCTGCGCGACATCCCGCTCTTCCAGACGATGGACGACGAGGAACGGGCCGCGGTTGCCGCGCTCACGGACGAGGCGCATTTCGACGCGGGCTCCCGGATTTTCCACGAACGGGACCACGGCGGAATTTGTTACGTGCTTCGGAGCGGAAGAATCGAGCTTTCCGTGGTGGACGAGCTGGGGGAGAAGCTCGTCGTCGACGTCCTGGAGGCGGGGGAGATTTTCGGCGAGCTCGGTCTGTTCGACGGAGGGAATCGCTCGGCCACCGCGGAGGCGTTGACGGACGTCGAGGCCCTCCTCCTGGAGCGCAACGAGTTCCTCGATTTCCTCCGCCGAAAACCGGACGCGGCCCTCGACGTTCTCGCCGCGCTGGCCAAGCGGATCCGGCGGGCCGATGCGCTCCTGAAGAACCGGATTCAGAACCCGAACGAGTTGATCGCGACGCGGCTCACTCTGGGCGAGCGGATCGCCGACCGCGTCGCGACCTTCGGCGGAAGCTGGCGGTTCATCCTGATTTTCCTCACGTTCATGTCGGTCTGGATCGTCTTCAACGTGGCGACGCGCCGGACATTCGACCCGTTTCCTTTCATCCTTTTGAATCTTCTTCTCTCGCTTCTCGCCGCGCTCCAGGCGCCGGTCATCATGATGAGCCAGAACCGGCAGGACGCGAAGGACCGGATCCGCAGCGAGGCGGACTACAAGGTCAACGTGAAGGCGGAAGTGGAAATCGCGGAGCTCCACGAGAAACTCGACCGGCTGGAAGGGGAAGTGCGCCTGGAGCTGGACAAACTCCGCGGATACTTCGGCGCGAGTTGACGTTTCGGCGCCCTTCGCGGCCGCCGACGTCGAACATCAGACGGCGAACATCCCGATCGCCGCACCGAACATGAGCAGCGTCGCCACTCCCACGGCGATCCGGCTCGGGAGGGAGCTCGGTTTGCCGTTCATGAGCTTGCGATCCGAAGCGACGAGGAGGACGGCGGCGAGAAGAAAAGGCGCGAGCAGTCCGTTGACGACCGCCGACCAGAAGAGCGCCTTGACGGCATTGACGTTGGCGAGGTTCATCGCGATGCCCGCCGAGGTCGAAACGAGAACGACTCCGTAGAACGCCTTCGCCTTGGCGAGCTTCTGGTCGAGGCCCTGTCTCCAGCGGAAAGTCTCCGCGAAGGCGTACGCGGCGGAGCCGGCCAGGGTCGGGATCGCGAGCGCTCCGACCCCGAGGATTCCCGCCGTGAAGATCGCGGCGGCGAGCTTTCCCGCCAGGGGCTGAAGCGCCTCGGCGGCCTGGCGCGACGTCTCGATTTCCGTGACACCCCGGGCGTGGAGGGTCAGCGCCGTGGTGAGGATGATGAAGAACATCACGGAGTTCGACGCGAACGTCCCGAAGCCGACGTCCATCCTGCGGTCGCAGATCTCCCTCGAGGACGCGCCGACCCGGACCGCCCGCATTCGCCGGCCTGTCAGTTTCTCCTCTTCGACTTCCTGCGAAGCCTGCCAGAAAAAGAGATACGGGCTGATCGTCGTGCCGAGAATGGCCACGAGAGTCGCCCACGCGTCCTTGCCGCGCGGGATCGACGGAATGAATGCGTCGCGAAGCACGGAAAGCCAGTTCGGATGGACCAGGAACGCCGTGACCGCGTAAGCCACGAGAACCAGCGCCAGCCACTTCAGCGTGGAGGCGATCTGGCGATACCGAAGGCGGATCGTCGCCGCGGCCAGCGCAACGCCAAAAAAGAGGATGGCGAGGTGCGAATTCACGCCGCTCAGCATTCGCGCGGCGTCGGCCATCCCCGCGAGATCGGCGCCGATGGTGAGGGTATTGGCCGCCAGGAGAGCGATCGACGCGCCCACGAGCAGGGGCCTGGGAAATTTTCTTCGAAGGGCGCAGGCCAGGCCTTCGCCGGTGACCATTCCGATGCGCGCGCACATCATCTGAACGGCGGCCATGAGGGGCCAGGTCAGGGCGGCCGTCCACAGGAGACTCGTTCCGAGCCGCGCCCCCGCGACGGAGTACGTGGCGATCCCGGAAGGATCGTCGTCGGCCGCCCCCGTCACGAGGCCGGGGCCCAGGGACGAGAGGAGTCTCCGGGCGACCGCCGGCGTGGTCCTCGGCGCGGCCTTCGTCGAGTTGCGGCGGCGTTTCATGCCTCCCCTTCAGAGCAACGGCCGGGCCAAGTCGTGAAGTTTCGTGTAAAGAAAGTTTGAAGTCGATCGGGCTTTCGCATAGGCTGCGCGAACATGATCGGCCTGCGGCGCCGGGATCGCCTTTTCTTCGACCTCTTCGGTTCGCAGGCGCGAGTCTGCCGCGAGGCGGCGAAGCTGCTCTACGACGCCTTTTCCACGCTTCAGGACCTTCCCGCCTACGTCGAGAAGATCAAGTCGCTCGAGCACCAGGGGGACGAGCTCGCCCACGTGATTTTCTCGGAGTCCTCCCGCATCTTCGTGACCCCGCTCGACCGCGAGGACATCCATGCGCTGGCCTCTTCGCTGGACGACATCCTCGACAACATCGATGCCGCGGCCGCGAGGCTCACGCTCTACAAGATCAACTCTCCCGTTCCCGGGGCGGCGGAGCTCTCCCGGATCCTCATCAGCCAGACGGAGATTCTCGAGAAGACGGTGCCCCACGTTCTGGAGAAGGACCACATCCTCGAATCGTGCATCCGGATCCACGCGCTCGAGAACGAGGGGGACAAGGCCCTGCACGACTCGCTCGAGAAGATCTTCGACGAGGTTCGCGATCCGATTCTTCTCATCAAGCAGAAGGAGCTCGTGGAAACGCTCGAGGCGGCGACCGACCGCTGTGAAGACGTCGCCAACGTCCTCGAGACGATCGTCATCAAGAATGCCTGACCTCCCGCCGGAGCTCCCGCGATGACCGGCGGGATGCTCTTCATTTTTTTCATCATCCTGACGGCGTTCGCGTTCGATTTTTCCAACGGATGGCACGATGCCGCCAACTCCATCGCAACGGTCGTTTCGACTCGCGTGCTCTCTCCCATGCAGGCGGTCGTGTGGGCCGCGTTCTTCAATTTCGTCGCCGCGTTCACGTTCGGGACCGCCGTCGCGAAGACGGTCGGCGGCGGCCTGATCGACATTCGAATCGTGGACCCGTTCGTGATCCTCGCCGGCCTGCTCGGCGCGATCACGTGGAACGTCATCACCTGGCGGTTCGGCCTGCCCTCGTCCTCTTCCCACGCTCTGGTCGGGGGATATGCGGGGGCGGCGATCGCGAAGGCGGGATTTGCCGCCGTTCTCTGGTCGGGCTGGATCAAGGTGATCGCGTTCATTTTCATTTCGCCGCTCCTCGGTTTCGTCCTCGGGTGGCTCTTCATGAAGGTGGCGACGAGCCTCCTGCGGTATTCGCCGCCCGGTCCCGTGACGAAGTGGGCGCGCCGGATGCAGCTCGTATCCGCGGGGGCCTATTCGCTGGCGCACGGAACCAACGATGCCCAGAAGACGATGGGAATCATCGTGGGGCTTCTCGTCGCGAGTCACGGCCTCTTCTCGTCCCCGGAATCGCCGTTCCATTTCATGAACCTGACGACCACCGGCGAGATCCCCGTGTGGGTGATCCTGTCGGCGCACGCGGCGATCGCGCTCGGCACGCTGTCGGGCGGCTGGCGCATCGTCCGGACGATGGGCCAGCGCATCACGAAGCTTCACCCGGTCGGCGGCTTCTGCGCCGAGACCGCCGGAGCGATCACCCTCTTCGGCGCTTCCGCGCTCGGGATTCCCGTTTCGACGACCCACACCATCACGGGGGCGATCGTGGGCGTCGGCTCGTCGCGGAGGATGTCGGCGGTCAAGTGGGGAGTTGCGAGCCGGATCGTCTGGGCGTGGATCCTGACGATCCCGATCGCCGCGCTCGTCGGCTACCTGCTGAGGTTTCTCCTGGGCCTGATCTAAAGACCGCTGCCGCGTTGCAGCTCGGGTCCGATCGCTACGGCATCTGTCCCCTCGCCGCGCCTTGACCTCATCCGCAAGCCGCCGGCGCGACGCCTCAGTTATTTGCGACTCGGGACACTAGCCGGTCATCGCGGGGAGCGCAGCGACGATGCAATCTGTCGCCGGGATGCCGCGGGCAGATCGATTCGTTTCGCCCGCAACGGCAGCGGCGGCACCGGGTCGAATCCGCCCCTCGTGAAGGGATTGCACCGCGCGATCCGCCAGCCGGCGAGCGTTCCACCGCGCAAAAAGCCGTACCGTTCGATCGCCGTCCGCCCGTAGGCCGAACAGCTCGGCCGAAACCGGCACGCGATGAGGTGAGATTTTGCGAGAAGCGGCGAAACCGACGACCGGTAGGCGTCGACGACGACCAGGGCGGCCCGGGCGCTCCACTGCGCGGAGGGCGGGTTGAACGAATCTCCCACGCAAGCGCAGACGATCGAAAGCGCAAGGACGGGCAGCGCCCGGAGCGGGGCGCTAGAACTTGTCGGCAAGTCCCGAGAGGTAAGGAATCAAAAGCCTCTGGCCATTGAGGGCTTTGACGATTCCCAGAACGATCAGAACGAGGTACAGCAGCCCGACCAGCGGCATGAACAGGGAATAGAGACAGCCGAGAAAGGGGACCACCGAGACGACGAACACGTTGATCATGAACAGAACGACCCAGGAGCCGAACAGGACGAGTCCGTTGCGGGCGTGCCACTGCACCTCGCGATCGTTCTTCTCGACCAGGAGCGGCACCAGCGACAGGGCGCCCAGGTACGCGAGCACGAGCATGATCGTGCGGTTGGAATCCGGCGGGGCGGAGGGGGGCGCCGCGGGGGGCGGCGGTGCCTGTTCGTCGGGCATCTCAGGCCGAGGATATCAAAAGCACGCGCGGCTCGGTGTATTCCAGAATCGCGGACCGGATGCCTTCGCGGCCGGTCCCCGAAGCCTTGACCCCGCCGTAGGGAAAATTGTCGATTCGGGTCGATGGCGGCTCGTTGACGAGCACGCCGCCGACGTCCAGGGCCGCGTAGGCACGGCGGATTCTGCCGATGTCGCGGGTGAAGACGGCCGAGTGGAGGCCGTACGGCGACGCGTTCACGCGCGAGATGGCCTCCTCGAACTCCTCGTACGGTTCGACGACCGCGACGGGCCCGAAGACTTCGCGGCAAGCGACCCTGGCCGTTTCGGGCACCGACGTCAGGATGGCGGGCGGAAAATCCGCCCCTTGACGTTTTCCCGAACGGACGATGCGCGCGCCTTGCGCGCCCGCCTCTTCCACCCAGGCCTCGACGCGACGGGCGGCTTCTTCGTCGATCAACGGAGAAAGAACGGTACGCGGATCGTCGAGAGGGCCGGCCGGGAGCGCGTCGGTCGCCCGAACGAAAAGCCGAACGAATTCGTCGTGCACGGAGCGATGGACGAAGATTCGCTGCGCTTTGATGCAGACCTGTCCGGAGTAGGCGAAGGCCGAGAGCGCGAGTTGCTCGGCGGCCGCCCGAACGTCCGCATCGTCGTGAACGATCGCGCCGGCGTTTCCCCCGAGCTCGAGGACGACGTTCTTGCGGGGCGCCTCCTCCTTGATCTTCCAACCCACGGCATCGGATCCGGTGAAAGAGACGACGGCGACTCGCGGGTCTTTCCAGAGCGGAAACGAGTCCGCGTTCTCGCAGGCGACGAGCTCGAAGCCTCCGGCGGGCCAGTCCGTCCGCGCGATTTCTTCGGCGAGCAGCTCGGCGGCCGCCGGCGTTCGCGGCGACGGCTTCGCGACGACCGGGCAGCCGCAGGCGATCGCGGGGGCGACCTTGTGCGCGAGGAGATTCAGTGGAAAATTGAACGGCGTGAGGGCGGAAACGACGCCCCGGGGGAAGCGCTCGACCACGCACCAGGAACCTTCGGATCGGGGCTCGATGTCCACCGGAAGCACTTCGCCGGGCCGCCGCGTCGCTTCCTCGGCGGCGAGCCGGAACGTCGCCAGGCATCGTTCGACCTCGCCGGCAGCGAAGCGAACGGGCTTCCGGGCTTCCCGAACGATCGCCCCGATGAACTCGTCTTTGCGGCGGGCAATCCCTTCTCGAATCTGCCGCAGGATCTCGGCGCGTTTCCAGCCCGGGACCGCGCGGGTCTTCCCGAAGCTTCCCGCCGCCCGTCCGATCGCCTCGTGGATCTCCGGGGGCTTCACGGCGTCAGTTCGATTGCGCGAATTTCCGGAGCCCTTCCGAAAGGGGCGGAAGATTGCTTCCCTTGCGCGAGGCGCGCGCGTACGCCTCGAAGAGCCCCCGCGGGCCCTCCGCGAGCGCCCGAAGCAGTTCCTGGCGCCCGAGCCGCTGGAAAACTCCGTCCGCGAGAAACGGCGCCGCGCCCACGGCGGGGTCTCCCCGCAGCCCCGGTCGCTGGAGGGAGGCGAGAATCTCCGCCCTCTGCGAGAGGTCGGTCTTCGGGTCGAGAAGGAGAGCCGCTTCGTGGTTCAAGGCGTCGATTCCGCGGAGCATCGGATCGTGCAGCCACTGCGAAAGCGGGAAAAAATTCCGATCGAAGGCGTATAGGGACACCGGAGCGG
>JBOGJO010000060.1:0-9521 GCA_050747885.1 Thermoanaerobaculia bacterium | reverse complement strand
ACCGTGGCTTTGTCGGCCGAGAGGAAAACGTCCACTGGCGCCCCCTCTTCGATCTGGCGCGCCAGAAAACTCGAGGCTCCGAAATTGAAATCGACCCGGTCCCTCGACTCCGCTTCGTACGATCTTCCGATTTCCCGCAGCACGTCCGTGAGGCTCGCCGCGGCGCTGACGATCAGAGTCTCGGCTCGGGCGGAAACGACCGAGGCAAAGAAGACGATCGCAACAACGATTCGGTTCAGCCGCATCTCTGCCCTCCAGGGAACCACACGCCGATATATCCCGTCAAGTATATTGGAGCCGCCGCAAAGGCTTCAGGATTTCAGCAGGGATCGAAGGGTTTTCCACGCCGGACCGGACGCGCGAAGGCTCGCGCTTTCCATCTCGCGGTACAGCGAGAGGACCCTGCGGCCGGATCTCGTCAGGATCGCTCCCCCGCGAGCACTCCCCCCGCGAGAGAGCGTCACGAGCGGCTCGCGAAAGCTCCGGTTCATCGCCGAAACGAGCTTCCAGGCGCGCATGTAGGACATGCCGAGGCTCTCCGCGGCGCTCTTGAGTTTCGCCGCGCGGCCGATCGCCTCGAGCAGGTCCGCTTTCCCCGGGCCGAGGGCGATCTCGGGGCCCCGGAGGATGCGCAGGCGGGGGCGCAGCCTTCCGGCGCAGGATCCGCGCGCGCCGGGATTTTTCACGCGGCGCCGGCCGCCTTCGAGAATTCGTTCATGCGCGGGTCCATGTTATAGGTTGTGGCCCACATGACAGCGCCTGGAATTCGCCGGTTCGGATGATCGAGAGAAGACTTCTGCTTGAGCGACTCGGCCGGGCGGCGTCGGCGCTGTTTGCCGCCGCGCTCCTTCTTTTCGCTCTCTGGCCATGGATCGTGCCGCGAAAGCGAGCGCGCACGTTCGTGTTCTACGGATTCTCGATCCTCGGCGACGCCATGAACGGCGGGATCTTCCCCGCCTTTCAGGAGCTCTGGCAGCGGGAAACCGGGGAGCGCGTGGAATTCACCGGCTCGTTCGCCGGGTCGGGGACCATCACGAATCAGATCGCGCTTGGATCTCCCGCCGACGCGGCGATCGTCGCCCTCGAGCCCGATGCGGACCGCCTCGCGGCGGCGGGCATGACACCCGCCGGCAGCTGGCACAGCCTTCCTTTTCGGGGAATCGTCAACCGCACGCCGCTCGTCATCCTCGTCCGGCCCGGCAACCCGAAAGGGATCCATGATTTCGGGGATCTGGCGAAACCGGGAGTCCGGATCGTGCATCCCGACCCGCTGACCTCCGGCGGCGCGAACTGGGCGATCCTCGCGGAGTACGGCGCCGGCGTTCGACGCGATCCTCTCCTTCGCTCCGCCGGGCACGATCTTCTCCTGGGAATCTGGCGAAACGTCATCGCCCAGGCTTCGTCGGCCCGCGCCGCGCGGACCCAGTTCGAGAACGGCTTTGGCGACGCTCTCGTCGCGGACGAGCAGGAAGCGGTCTGGGACCGTTCCCGCGGGCTCCTCAAGTCGGAAGTCGTCTATCCGCGCTCGACGATCTTGAGCGAACATACGCTGGTCTTGATTTCGAACAATTCCACCGCCCGCCGCCGCGAGCTCGCCGAGGCCTTCGCGCGCTTTCTCTGGTCGGAGACCGCCCAGCGGATCTTCGTTCGCTACGGATTCCGGAGCGTCCTCGAGAATCTCAATGACAACCCCGCCTTCGGTGCCATCGCCGATCCGATTCGAATCGAAGACCTCGGGGGCTGGAAGAATGCCACGCGAGAGATCCTCGAAGGAGTCTGGCGCGATCGGGTGCTCACCGAGATCCCTCGATGAAAAAATCCGGCGCTCCGCTTCATCCCACCCGCTTCGCGCCGGTCTCGGTGCTGGTCCTCGTTCTTTTCCCGCTGCTCCTCATGCCGCTGGGCGCCGTCTTTGTGTTCGCGTTCCGGGGTGGGGCGCCCGCCTTCGTGGCTGCGATCCGGTCGCCGGAAGCTCTCTTTGCGCTGCGGTTCAGCATCCTCATCGCGTTTGGCACCGCCGCTGTCAACGCGGTGCTGGGGACCTTCGCCGCCTACGTGCTCGGAAAGTTCTCCTTCCCCGGAAGGCGGCCGCTCGGAATCGTCGTCAATTTGCCCGTCGCGATTCCCACCGTCGTCGTCGGAACCTCGCTCCTGCTCCTCTGGGGGCCGATCGGATGGCTCGGAAGGCTCCTCGGGCCGCTGGGCGTCCGGCCGATGTTCGCCCCCGCCGGCATTCTCCTCGCGCATATTTTCGTGACGTTTCCGTACATGGTGGGCGCCGTTAAGCCCCTCCTCGACGACCTCGAAGGCGGCTATGAAGAGGCCGCGTACACGATCGGCGCAAGCCCGTTCCAGGCCTTTCGTCATGTCCTGCTCCCGGCGCTCAAGGGGGGAATTCTCAGCGGGGTCCTCCTGACGTTCGCGCATTCCCTCGGAGAGTTCGGAGCGACGGTCCTTGTCTCCGGAAACCTCCGACTTCGCACGCAAACCGCCCCGCTCTACATCTTCGCGCAGTTCGAGGCGGGAAAAATCGCCGAAGCCAATGCGGTCGCGGCCGTTCTCGCCGCCCTCTCGTTCGTCATTTTCTTCATCCTCCTGAGCTTCGGCAGCCTCGGCGGCGTTCCCGGGAAGGGGAAGGCCTGATGTCGATCTCGCTCGACCGGCTGTCGAAGCGGTTCGGAAGCCTTCCCGTCGTCGATCAGGTTTCTCTCGATATCGCCGAGGGGGAGCTCTTCGTCCTTCTCGGTTCTTCGGGGAGCGGAAAGAGCACGATTCTGAGGCTGATCGCAGGGCTCAGCCGCGCCGACGGGGGAAGAATCCTTCTCCACGGACGCGACGTGAGCGAGCTCCCGCCGCAGCAGCGCGGGACGGGGTTCGTGTTTCAGAATTACGCGATCTTCCGGCACATGACCGTGGCAAAAAACGTGGAGTTCGGGCTCCGGATTCGGAACTTTTCCGCAACGGATCGCGCGAAGAAACGGGAAGAATTGCTCGACCTCGTGGGTCTCGTCGGGCTCGGGAGCCGTTACGCCCACGAGCTCTCGGGCGGTCAACTCCAGCGGGTCGCCCTCGCCCGCGCTCTCGCGTATTCCCCCGGGGTCCTCCTCCTGGACGAGCCGTTCGGCGCTCTCGACGCGAAAATTCGCGGCCAGCTGAGGCGGCACCTTCGCGAAATCCAGAAACGCCTGTCCGTGACCACGCTGCTCGTCACGCACGACCAGGACGAGGCTTTCGAACTCGGCGACCGGATCGGAGTCGTCGAGCGCGGTCACCTGCTCGAAACGGGCCGTCCGGAAGACCTCTACGTCCGGCCCAAGGGCCTCTTTGTCGCGACGTTCCTCGGCGCCGGGACGGTGCTCGCCGGCCGGGCGGAGGAAAATCGCGCGAATCTCGGCGACTTCACGCTTCCGATTCCCCCGGAGATCCCCCACGAAACGGGCTCGCGCGTTCGAGCGCTCTTTCGTCCCGAGAACGTGTCTCTCGCTTCCGACCCCGCTCTCGTCGAAGGGACTCTCATCGGGGAGGCGGCGGTCGTCGAGGAGAGCTTTGCCGGAAGCTCTCGCAGGATCCGGCTTCGGCTCCCGCGGAGGGCGGCCGTTCGCCAGGTCGCGCCGCCGGTTCCGTTCGGCGAGGAAGGCCTGCTCATCGACGCTCTCGTGCCCGCGGACTTCCCCGCCCCGGGGCCGGCCCTGTGGGTGGGGCTGAGGAGCTGGCAAATCCTCGAGCGCCCCTCGCCGCGGATCCTCATCGTCGCGGTGGAGTCCGACCCCCCGGCGTCCCTCGAGGCCGCGGCGGGACTGACCGCGACGCTTGGCGGCGTCGCCACCGTTCTCATGGTCGCCGAAGACCCCGAGAGGGTCGATGCCGTGCGCGAATCGCTGAAAATCCGCTCGGAGAGCGCGGGCCTCGCACGAACGGAAATGAAGGTGCGCGCCGGGAGATTCGCCGACCAGGTCGTGGCGGAACAGGTCGAATCGCTGTACGACCTGCTCGTTCTGGATCCGGCGCCGGAAGGTCGAAGGCACGCGGTGCGGTCCCGGGCCGCGATTTCGCGAATGCTCGAAGCGTCCGCCACCCCCGTTCTCGTCCTGAAAGGACCGTGGCGGCCGCCCGGTCGCGTGCTCGCCTGCACGGCGGTGGGAGAGCCCGGGAAAACGGTGGTCCGCGTGGCGGGTTGGCTGGCGCGCGGCCTCGGAGCTCCCGTCACCCTGCTCCACGTCGCCCGCGAGACGGTCGCGCCGGGCGATTTCGTCCGATCCCACCTCGCGCGCGGCGTCGTGACGCTCCGATCTTTCGAGGTCCGGGGAGAAGCCCGGATCCGGGTGTCGCGGGTTCCCGCCGAGGGGATCCTCGCCGAGGCGCGGGAAAGCGAGGCGGGACTGATCGTCATTGGAGGCCATGGGCCGCGGGTGCGCTCGATCTTCGGGCGAGACGACGTGACCATGCAGATCCTCGCCGCTTCCACGACCCCGGTGCTCGTCGTTCCGGAGCACGCGTGGTAGCGGCGGGCCCCGAATCTACCTTCGCTTGTTCGTGACCGTCAGAACCGCCGTCTTCGTCACGCCCGCGTAGGTCGCGGAAATCGTCGCTTTCCCCTGGAGCTTCGTCGAGACCGTGAATTTCGCCGACGTCGCCCCCGGCGAAACCGTCACGTTGGAAGGAACGGCCGCGGCCAGCCTGTTCGAGCTGGAGATCGCGACGATCGCCCCGGAACCCCCTGCCTTTCCGCTCAGTGCGATCGTGCCGGTCGAAGCGCTCCCGGCCGGGACGGTCGAAGGGCTGAGCGAGAGTGAGACGAGCGATGCGGGCGCTGCGGCGGGTGACACGGTGAGGGCCGCCTGCCGGGAATCCCCGTCGAAGCCCGCGGTCACCGTTCCGGGCAAGGGAACCGTCACCACCGAAGTGGAGATCGAAAATCCCGCAGTCGTCGCCCCGGCGGGCACGGTGACGCTCCCCGGGACCGAGACCGGCCCCGACGCGGCGAGAGTCACGAGCGCGCCCCCGGACGGCGCCGGGGAATCGAGTCCGACCGTTCCGGCCGCCGAGTTCCCGCCGACGACCGTCCCCGGGGAAATCGAGAGGGAGCTCAGTCGCGCGGGCGCGGGCGAGGGGTTCCAGCCGAGTTGAACGACCTCGAAATCACTCGCGGTCAGGGCGGCGAACGCGGGGTTCAGGATGTCGTTGTTCCAGTTCACGTCGTAGGTGCCGGTCACGTACAGGTCGGACCCGTTGTCGGCCACGATGAGACCGTACCTCTTCGTCGCTCGGAAGATCTTCTGCATTTCGGGAGCGAAGCCGGAAATGTCCTTCCCCGCTTTCAACCGAAGCCGCGCCCCCATCGGGAGCGCGCCGGACGTGGAGCCCGCGCGGTGCGACGCGGGGAACACGAAACCGTTCGTCGAGCGAACGGTCACCCGGAAAGCGTGGCCGATGTCGGCGATGTTCGTGCCGTACGCGTTGAAAACCTCGTCGTAACGGACGAGCCCGGGAACGATCGCCAGACCCGCCGCATCGGACGAGGTCCAGCCCTCGGGCCGGCGGTTGTTCGTCGTCATGTCGAAAAACGCTCCCGACCCGGCTCGCCAGGCGGACCCGTCGAACCAAACGTTGTAGAGCTCGTAAAGAAGCTTGTTGTCGCGGTCGAGGATCAGCAGGTGCCGGTCCTGGCTGTCGCGTTGATCGACGCTCCCCGCGGCTCCGCCTTCCACCCAGTGGGGCTGTGTGATCGCCTCCACCGGGATCGGGTAGAAGGGAAAGCTCTGATTCCTCGCGTGGTCGACCCCGTCGCTCTCGTCGGAATACAGAAACTCGACGGCCACCTTTGGCTGTGTCCCGTCGACCACGACGTACGGCATTCCATAGACGTCCACGCTGCCCGGCGAGACGTCGCCCCCGAAATCCGGGTGAAGGCGGCGGGTCCCGCCGTTGTTGAGAAACGAAATGAATGCCGCGGAGCTCGGATCGACCGGAGCTGCGCTGATGTCGAGGTTCCACCAGTTCGTCGGGGGAAAGAGCGGGAGCGGTTGGGGCACGGCTCCGCCTTCGACGGCGCCCGAGGCCGCGACCCGCGGGGCCACGACGACAGCGGCCAATGCCGCGCAGGCGAAAAAAAGACGAACGTCACGAGTGCGGCTCATCGGCGCCTCCTTGCGAGGGCGGCGCGAGGGGGAAGGTCCGTTGCGTGGCCGCGGCGCGGCGATCCAACCGATCTTCGAGCTCCCGGCGTCCCCGGCTGCGCGGATGATACCGCACCCCTTTTGCGACCGCTTACCCGGCGACCTCCACGCGGTTGCCTCCGAGGTTCTGCGCCTCCCGCGCGCACGCCCCCGCGCGCCCGATGAGGCGTTCGGCGCTCTCGTCGCCGGGCCCGCCGGAGAACCCGACGCCGAGGCTCACGGTCGCCGAAACCTCCCGCTCGGCGAAGCGGAAAGGCCGCTCGCCGACGGCCGTGCGGATTCGTGTTGACGTAAAGACCGCGCCTTCCCGCCCGGTGGCGGGAAGGATGACGACGAATTCACCGTCGTCCCAGCATCCGATCGAGTCGGAATAGCGCACGCACGACCGGAGGCGCTGCGCGAGCTCCACCCGGAAGGCCTCGCGAAAGTCCGCATCCCGCGGCCCTATCGGGGGGCCGCCGTCCACTCTCACGAAGAGGACCGACAAAACGCCTCGGTCGTCGCCCGCGCGCGCGAGCTCGCGAGTCAGAATCTCGGCGATCCCGGCGCGGGTCCAAAGCCCCGTCAGCGGGTCCACGGCGAGGCGCGCGCCGCCCGTCAGAACGTCCCGCTGATCCTCGGTGAGGCGGGAGATCTGCAGCTCGTCCTGAACGAACCCCGCGAGATCGCGCAGCGCCCGCAGGTCGTCGGCGCTCATATCGCGCGGAGACACGTCGGCGATCGAGAGCGACCCCAGCGAGTGACCCTCGGGGGATTTGAGCGGGTGCCCGGCGTAGAACCGGAGGTAGGGCGGCCCCCCGACCCAGGGATGATCGGCGAACCGCTCGTCGTCCCGCGCGTCGGGAACCACGAGAGCGCCGTCGGACAGAAGGACGTGCGAGGAAAAAGACAATTCCCGCGGGCTCTCCGCAGCCGTCAGGCCCTGCCGGGACTTGAGCCACTCGCGATCCTCATCGACGAGAGTGACCATGGCGATGGGAACGCCGAACACGCGCTGCGCCACGCGAGTGACGCGGTCGAACCGTTCCTCGGCAGGACCATCGACGATCCGAAGCGATCGGACCGCGGCCAGCCTCGCCGCTTCGTCGAGCGGAAGTGGGGTTTTTTTCACGAAATATCCCTTGCGCCGGATTCTAGTGTCCCGTCGCGGAAATAGCGATAGCGTCGTCGGGCGCGCCGTCGGTCCGGATGCGAGCCGACGCGACGCCGCGCGAACCCTTTGGGCAACAGCACATTGCCGCCGGTGCTCCCCCGGGATGAGCTACGATCCTTCGATGATCGCGTCGGTATGCCCCGATGCAGGAAAATAATCCCGGGATTTCCCTGCGTGGAGCCCGCGCGGCGTTGCTGCTCCTCACGGGCGTCAATCTCCTCAATTACCTCGACCGCTACGTCGTGTCGGCGCTCGTGGAGAGCCTGCGCCACTGCGAGCTTCACCTGACCGATCCGCAGCTCGGCCTCCTGATGAGCTCGTTCCTCGTGGTGTATCTCGCGTCCTCGCCGATCTTCGGAATCTGGGGAGACACCGGAAGGCGTCCCCGCCTCATCGCCGCCGGCGTCGCGCTCTGGAGCGGGGCGACCGCCCTCGGAGGATTCGCGCGCAGTTTCGGCCAGCTCCTGTTCGCGCGCTCGGCGGTGGGAATCGGAGAGGCGTCGTACGGAACGATCGCCCCGGCGCTGCTGTCCGACGCCTTCCCACCCCACCGTCGAGGCCGGGTGATGTCGATCTTTTACTCGGCGCTGCCGGTCGGGGCCGCCGCAGGCTACATCGCGGGAGGGCTGCTCGACCGGATGTTCGGCTGGCGGGCGGCGTTTCTCCTGGCGGGGTGTCCGGGCCTGCTGCTCGCCTTCTTCGTGTCCCGCCTGCCGGAGTTTCCCCGCGAGACCTCGCCCGATGAACCGGGGCCCTGGGCCTCGTTCGCGGGCCTCGCCCGGAACCGGCCGTACCGCCGCGTCGTCCTCGGGTACGCGGCGTACACGTTCGCCCTGGGTGCGCTCGCGTTCTGGACGCCCGCTTTCCTCGAGCGGGCTCGGGGGATGTCGAGATCGGAGGCGACGGTGCAGTTCGGGTTGATCGTGGTCGCCACGGGGTTCGCCGGCACGTTTGCGGGGGGCTGGCTCGCGGATTTCCTGCGCCGAAGGACGCCACAATCCGACCTGTGGGTGTGCGGCGTCGCCACACTCGCCGCCGCGCCCGTCGTCTGGGTCGCCTTCACGTCACCCAACCGCGCCGTTTCTCTCGCGGCGATCACGATCGCGGAAGTCCTCCTGTTCCTCCCGACCGGGCCCGCCAACTCCGCGATTCTCGGGGCGGCGCCGGCGGGACGCCGGGCCACCGCGATGGCGCTGTCGATCTTCGCGATCCACCTGCTGGGCGACGTTCCTTCCCCCCTGCTTCTGGGCGTCCTGTCGCAGGCGACCTCACTTCAGGCCGCGTTTCGCTGGCTCCCGGCGCCGATCCTGCTGGCGGGCGCGATCTGGTGCTTTGCCGCTTCCCGGGGAAGCGGTGCTTACGTCGAGTTGGAAAAACACTAAAATCGAGATTAAAATGGCTCTTACCCGATGAAATCCGGAATAACCCGCGCCGTCCTCGCCGCAATCCTTTTTTCGTTGGCGATTCCGGCCGCCGCGCAAGCGGGGCGCGAAGCGCGGCTGACCGTCGAGCTCGTCGGGGAAAACGGGGCCCCGGTCGGAAATGCCTCGGTTCTCGTCACGACGCCGAGCCTCTCCAGCTACCGGAAGGCGCTGAAAACCGACTCCGGAGGCCGTGTCAACATCGTCCTCATCGACGGGGATTGGAAATACGTCGTTCGCGGGGAGAAATCGGGCTTCATGCCGAGCCAGACCGAGTTGCAGGTTCCTGCCGGCGGCTCCCGCACGGTTTCGTTGACGCTCCATCCTCCCGCGTCCGCCGCGGGCGAGGCCCCGGCCGGCGACGACTCCGATTCCCTGTTTGCTTCCGGCATGAAGCTGTACAACGCGGGCGACTTTCGCGCCGCGGGCGCGGCGTTTGCCCGGGCGACCCAGCTCCGGCGCGACGTCGCGAAGAACTATTACTGGCTCGCGATGTGCGAGTGGAAGATGAAGCGATTCGCCGAGAGCCGCGCGACCTTCCAGCGATACCTCCAGATGGCCCCGGACGGCGAGCAGGCGAGGTCGGCGCGCGAGATGCTCGCCGCGAGCCCGAACTAGTGTCCCGTCCCGGAAATAACTATGGCGTCGCGGCAGCGGCTTGCGGGCGAGGTCAAGGCGCGGCGAGGGGACAGATGCCGTAGCGATCGGACCCGAGCCGCAACGCCGAGATCGCCCGCAATGTGCTGGCGCCCAGAGGGTTCGGGCGGCGCG